>CAZDTG010000068.1:0-22500 GCA_964508005.1 uncultured Steroidobacteraceae bacterium | reverse complement strand
CCCGCACGGCGTCCGGATTCAGGATGTGCTGCAGGACCGTGACGCCTAACACGAGGTCGAATGTGCCGGCGACGCTCAGGTTGCACAGATCCTGTACCTCGAACCGGCACCGTTCCGCCACGCCGTCCTCCATGGCTCTGCGCCGGGCCTCGGCGATCATCGTCGGACTGATATCCACGCCGGTCACTACTGCGCCGCGGGCGGCCAGCAGCCGGCTCCAACGACCGACACCGCAACCCACGTCCAGCGCACGAGCTCCGGTGGGAATCCGCAGCCAGGGCTCGAGCGCCAGCCGTTGCTCCAGGTCGATCGCGCGGTTGTAAAACTCCGGCATGCCGTACGCGCACACAGCCGCAAGCCCCGCGCCTTCGCGTGCGAAGCGTCGCGCCCGATCTTCCCAGTAGAGCTCGGGCCGATATCGCGGCGGCGCCGGAATTCCCCGCACGGTCATTCGGTCGCTCCCCATTGTTCCTTTGGCTCCCCAGGCTGTGCCGGAGACTCGTAGTGATCGCGATAAATACGCCGGCCGAACAGCCGGAGTGTGAAGAAGTTTCCGAAGCCCACTGTCATCGGCACGATGTGGGTGACGGCGTAGCAAAGGTAGAGCGGCACGATGGGCGCCACATAGGCGCGCTCCGCTTTCGGCACGGTCGTGAACAGCGCGATGACGCCGAGTGCGAGGTAACTGCTCGCCGCGGCCGTGAAGTAAGTCGGATTGATGACGCTTCCCTCGGGCACGAACCGGTCGAGCAGCAGCGCATCGAGGCCGGCCAGAAAGCTGACCAACAGCAAACTCGCGCTGACGATCTTCACCAGGTGCATCGCCAGCGACAGACCGCCGACATAGATGAGGTAGTGATATGCCGCGAACGGCGAGCGGCGGCTGATCCGCAGCACTTCGGTGAAGCGCTCGACGTAGACCTTCAGGAGTCCGTGATACCAGCCCACACGTTGCGAGAACCAACGCTGCAACGTGCCCGGGCCTTCCGTGCTCACTGCCAGGCGGCCGTCGTAGTAGATCCTCTCGCCCTGGCTGAGCAGGATCACGGCGTTCTCGAAGTCTTCCGCATAGACCGAGAGCGAGTGCTCCTCGAGCGCGCGCTCCAGAGCGCTGCGGCGGTAGATGGAGACACCGGAAGTGATACTGAAGTTGGCGAGGCTCTCGCGGCCGATGCGGAACGCGAGCGCATACTCGAAAGCCTGGAACCGCGCGAGAAAGCCGTCGGGCTCGATCATGATCCTCGGGCAGGCCGCGGCTGCCCCCGATTGCTGGAAATCGCTGACGAACCGCTCGAGGTCTATCGTGCTGCCCTCCTCCAGCCCGCGGATGCGGATGTCAGGATCGATTACCATCACTGTTTCGATGTGAGCGGGCAGGCGCTCGAGCAACCGCTTCAGGGCGGCCGGCTTGCGTCTGTTGATGCCATCGTCGAAGCACCGCCATCCGGCCTGGCGCAGGCGCAGCACGGTGTTGTCGGTGGAGCCGTCACTGATGAGCCAGACGCGCTCGCGGTACTGTTCGAACGCCGCCGTGAGCTCATCGAGCTGGTCGTCGAGATTGAACACCGAGGCGATGATCGCGAAGCGGGAGACAGGGACGCGGCTCGCCCCCGCCAGAACGAGCGCGGCAAGATTGATCGACGTGTTCCCACTCCAACCGCTGTCGGCGGCACCGCCCACAGCAGCGGTGTGGCGGCGCCGCATGTAGAGGCGTAACGCGAAATCGAGAGCGTCCGTGTAGACGATCAGATTCGCGATAGCGAATATGAAGAGAGAGAAGCTCGTCGCCCGGGCATTGGCGATGCTCAGCACGATCCAGCCGGCGAGCAGGCCGCAGACGGCGAGCGGAGCGAGCACGGTCCAGGGGTGCCGCACTTTCATACACTGGCGGCGACGCGCTCCGCCGCGCCGCGTCGCAATCCCGGCAGACGGGCGCACAACTGCGCCCGCAGCTCATTCTCGGGTGCAATGTTGTAGCCGTGCTCGGCCATGATCGGCAACGAGCAGAGAATCCACAGCAGTGACCGGACGCGCGAGGGCAGATGCGCCTCCTGCTCGAGCGAGCCGAGCAGGCGCTCGAAATTGGACTCCATCCGCAAAATCACCGAGGCAACGACTGGATCGATCGGCAGGATTTTCGCAGCCTGTGGCCACGATATGCCGGTTCCCGCGATTTTCCGGTCGGCGTAGCGCACGTGGGGCGCGAGGCTCGGATCCTTGGCAAAGGCCGCTCCGGAGAAGGGAATGACGTACGGATACATTCCGATCTCGCACCCCTGCAGCAGCCAGCGGTACGCCTCGCGCAAGGTTTCGGCGACATCCGCCAGCGTCGCGCGCGGCGAGCTCAGGATCAGATCGAGAAAAGGAGTCACGCCGAGCTCGAGCGCGGCCGACAGCATCGGCTCGATGTGGCGGTGGATCTGTGCCTTGTTGAATTCGCGCAGCACCTGCTGCGAGAAGCTTTCGATCCCGAATCCCAGCACGCGAAATCCCGCGCGCCGCATGGCGGTCAGGCGCTCGACCGTCATCGCATCGATGCGATTGGTGCTGATGAACTGCAGGTGTGCCGGAATCCGGCCCGTGCGCTTGGCGGTCAGGATCCCCTCGCACAACGGGAGGATGCGGTGGTCGCGGGTGTAGCTGAAAATGTCGTCCTGAAAGATGATCGTGCGCACGCGCGGATGTGCGGCGACGATCCGCTCGATCATGAGCAGACATTCGTCCGCGTCCAGACGGGCGATGGAGGCGACGCTGCCTTGGGCCTCGTGCAGGAAGTTCGTGGCGGAGCAGAATGTGCAGCCCATCGGACAATAGTTCAACGTGATGAGTCGCACGGAGCGGATCTCGGCGAGCTGCGCCTCCCGCGCGGCCTTGCTCGGCAGAGCCCCGACGCGGTACGCCGATTCCAGGCGCTCCCAGTAAGCGGCATAAGGCATCTCCGCGTAGGGAGTGCTGAAGATCGCCTCGCGCAGCTCCTCGCGATTCAACGCTGCCTGCGGCAGCGAGACGATGTTGCCGTCCGGGCCTCGTTCAGCCGTTCCGCTGATGCCGCGGAGCGGCTCGCCGGAGCGCAGGCGTCTCGTGAGCTCCAAGAGCGGGCGCTCGCCTTCCCCGAGCACGACGAGCTCGAATGGGCCCAACTCGAACATCAGATCGGGCCGAAAGGTCGCCTCCATTCCGCCCGCGACGAGCAGCGCGCCCGGTGCGGCGTACCGCGCGATGTAGGCGAGCTCCAGATCGAAGCGAAGCGTCATGCCGGTCGTGGAGATGCCGACGACATCCCACGCGCCGTCCTGTAATTCGCGCTCGAGCGCGCGCTGGGGTGAGCCGACACAGCAGTTTGGATCGAACACCCGGGTCCGGACGCCTGCGGCCGCGAGGACTCCAGCGAGTCTCCACACGCCCAGCGGCGGAGCGAGGAAGGTGTATTCGCCGCAATGCGGATCGTACGGACCGACCAGCAGAACGCTGGGTGTGGCTCCCACTTGTAATCGGCTCCTCTTAGGCCCGGACACGATGCGGTCGGCTCAAGCTCTCGTTTGTCTGGGGGAACCGCAAAAAATGTACCTGTGAGGTGCCAAGGCCGGCAGCCCGTGGGAGGCGGGAGCTCGTCGCTCAGCTCGTCTGCTTTCGGAGACAACGATCGTGCGACTCAGCTCTCGTTTGTGACGGTGAGCTTGGACAGGGCGGCACGGTCCGCCGTCCGAAGGTCCCAATGGATCAGTCCGCGTCTGAGGTTGCGGCGCAGTGGCTGGCTACTTTGCAGCGATCAAAGGCAACATCGCCGACGGGCGCGACGCGCACCCGGCGCGCCGTGCCATCATTCCCCGCCCTGCAATTCGGCCCGCCGTGCTGCGGACATCAACTTCAACAACGGCGGCAGCTTCTTGTTCACGAACGGCTTGATGTGCCCGACAGACGCGGGGTCAATCGCATCAGCTACATACACGCCATGCCGCTGCGCCACCTTGCGACCGGCATCAGACAGCGCAAGGCGCTCGATCCGAGCCAGGTGGCGCAGCGTCACGGGTCGAGCGGAATCATCCGCGGCGGCCGTCTCCTGCGACGCGATGTCGCCCACAAACCTTCGAGCGACGTCAATGGCCAGCCGCAACTGCGCCACGCCATGCTCATCCTGTTTGGCGGAGAGTCCGTGCACGTTCTCGAGACGGCCCTGCAGGACATCGAGCGGATGCATGACGCGAAAGGCACCGGCCGGATTTTCGGCCAGCACCGCGCGACTGGCGATCACCTCGGTGGTGATGTCGCCGTAGACACGAAACATCACATCGATGTTGACGTAGTCGCCACCGGGCAGATCCTTCAGGACCTGCCCAACCAGCATGGTGAGGGCTCTCTTGCGCGGAAACACTGCCCTGGCATCAAGCCCGTGCGCCAGGCGTTTGACATCCGCGCTCGTGCCGAGCAGATCGACATCCTTGGTGATGGCTATGGTTGGCGCTGGCGTGTGGTAATAAGCTGCCCAGAAGGCCAGCGCCTGGCCTCCAACCAGGATCATGTCGTTGCCGGCGAGCTCGAGAATCTGTGCCAGAAGCTCCGGGGGAACGGAGACTTCCGCCGGCGCCATCAGGAAGTCTTCTTCTGCAGCTCGGGAAACGACACCTTCGTTTGCCGGGCGAGGGCGACAGGAAAGAGATACATGCTTTCCTGTTTTGCCAGGCCGAGCTTCAGCATGAGGCGCTCGCTCGCGCGCAAGTCGCCACCGAGAAGCCCGCGCACCTGGGCCGTGGTGATCCCGGCAGCCTCGAGGGCGCGCCCCAGCTCCGCCCAATGCTCCACTTGCTGCGCAAGCGATCGATGCATTCTGCGGGAAGTTTCCTCCGCCAGAGAATAGAGGCGCTCGGAGACGCGGATGGATTTGGCCATGGGTAGCAGCCTATCGCACAATGTCGCATTTTGCCACATGCTGGCCAGGCGGCTAGCCGATTCCCCGCAGGGCGGCGGCTCGTAATCGGCCGAGGGCCGCTCAGCTCGTCAACGATCGTGCGATCGTGCAACTCAGCTCTCATTTGTGACGGTGAGCTTGGACAGGGCGGCACGCTTTGGCCGGGACCGGTGCAATTCCATGCCCCGCAGGGTCGGGCGCGGTACGCGGCGCACCGCCCCGGAGGGCCGGCAAGCTGCTATCGCCCGAGCATCAGGTTGGTCATAAAAAATTCACCCGCCGGCGCGGAGCGACTTGCCGGTTCGGCGGTCATACTTTGCACCTCCCTAGATAATCAGGCGCCATGAACAATGCTCACAGCAAGCGGGCCGATGACACTGCGCGTTCTCATCGTGAGCGATGTGCGCGTGGTGCAAGAGGGACTGGAATCAGTTCTGACTCAGCGGGCTGGCGTCGATGTCGTCAGCACGGTCGACATGCTGCGGGCAACAGCGGAAATAGCGCGACTGCAGCCCCATCTGGTGCTGTTTGATGCGGTGCGGCAGGACAGTGTCGAGTTCGTGAAGATCCTCGTTGCCTCGGCACCTCACTCCAAGATTGTCGCGTTTGGCGTGAAAGAGACGTCGGAGGAGTTCCTGGCGCTCGCGGCCGCGGGAACTGCAGGGTATGTACGCGACAGCGCTGCAAGCAGCGATGTCATAAAGGTGCTCGAACAGGTGATGCGCAACGAGCTGTCGTGCTCACCGCGAGCCGCAGCCTCGCTATATCGACGCGTCGCCACGCTGTCTCAGCGGCGCACCGACACAGTCGCCGTTGATGATACCCACGTCAACGGTAGCGGGGACGCCGGCGCGGCGGCGCTGTCCCGGCGCGAGTTGCAGATCGCGCAGCTCATCGATCGCGGGTTGTCCAACAAGGAGATCGGGCGTCAGCTCGGAATCGAAGCCGCCACGGTCAAGAACCACGTGCACAACATGTGTGAGAAGCTCAAGGTCCATCGCCGCGGCGAAGCTGCCGCACGGATCCGAGCCATTGCGCGGACCCCTGCGCGGGTGCCGGCCGCGCCGAATGCGAGCTCGGCACCCGACGTCAGCTGAGCATCAGAAGAGGCCCGGCGCCTCCGCCGGCCTCGGCCCTGCCCACGCCGGCCAACCTTGGACCTGGGCCAACCAGTATGGGGGTGTTGCCCGCTCCGCGCCGTCCTGGTACCCCAAGGGGAAGTTCTGTCCCCCCGGGATGCGGGCCAGATCAGGCACGCCGGCACCGCTGCGTTGCGGATCGCGGACTCGGGGTACGGCGCTCGCTCTGAGAAGATCGAAGAGAGCGTGAACGCCCTGCTCCGAGCGCGCCCTGAAGCCCTCCTGGAACAACGGATGATGGGCGAGTACCAGGGCGGCGACGCCGGTCACGTGTGCTGCCGCGGCAGACGTGCCATCCGCGGCAGCGTACCCAGCGCCGGGAATCGTGGATACGATCGCGACCCCCGGCGCGGAAAACACGACCTGGGGACCTGCGCCACTGAAACTCGCCGCGAAAATATCGTCGCTGCCGATCAGCTGCGGAACCACACTCAGTGCGTGCGAGCTGTCCGCAGGGAATTCCTTGAGCTTCCCTACCGCAGCCACTGCCATGACTCCCGGCAGCGTGGCAGGGAATGAGAGCGGGCCGCCGGAGTTTCCGGCTGCAACGATGCAGGCGATGCCTTTCTGTCGCGCCTCCAGCAGCTTCTGGCTCACCAACTCGGAGAATCCCTCGCTCACCACGCTGATGTTGATGAGATCGAGCTCCCTCTCGATACATTCATCGAGCGCGGCCAGCAGATCGCTCACCCGACCGTCCGGGAGGACTTTGAATACGTGCAACTCGGCGCCGGGAGCGCAACCGACGACGCCCTGCTCGGCAGCGGATGCGCCGATGATGCCGGCGCAATGCGTACCGTGCGCCACGAGATCCTGGGTCCAGCTCGTGTCGGTGGCGCCGGTCGTGAAGTCCTTACCCTGGCTGACATGGCGCAGCAGCGGATGCAAATTGTCGCAACCGGAGTCGATGATGCCGATCCGGACGCCACTCCCCGAAAAGCGGCCGCCGATCGGGTCGATGCCCATCAGACGCTGGCCCCAACCGAGGAGGCGCGTGCCCGGAAAGTTAGGATAGAGCTCGGAGAGAGGCCGCAGCCTGACTGTATTGGCTCCAGCGCTCAGGCGAGGCGCCGGGACGACGCGATCCCAGTGGTTGGCGGCAGCCCTGACGAACAGCGTCCGGACCGTCTCGAGCGAGCCTCCAAAGACAGTGATGCGCGCGGTTCCGGTTTCGTCCGTGAGGCCCTGGGCGGGCAACTCCCCTCCATCGATCACGACGGTCGCCCTGGCGAGAGGTTGGTCACGCTCACCGATCACGCGAATGGTGATATCGGTCGCAATGGGACGCAGCGTCAGCAGCGTTCCGATCGGCATGACCCGCGTGGGTACCGGCACGTAGTCCGCGCAAGTCAACAACGAGTCCCGCTCGATAATCAGGTGGGGAGGGGCGACGGCACGCAGCCGCTGTGCCTTGGCCTCGTCGATCTTGGCGACCACCACCTCGGTGACACTGCTGCCATCGGCGGTGAAGGGTCGTGCGCCACCCAACTTGATGCGCTTGATGACTTCGACGTTGTCCTGATGGCTGAGATACTGGACGACATCGTCCATGGAATGTTGGACCTGGAGGAACGGTTGACCCCCGCCGGCCGTCCGCGCGCCAATGAGGTAACGCTCACGCCGCCTGCCGGGGGGTGCCACTGAAATTCCGCCGTCGGCGGAGTTTCCCGATTCCCGCGGGGCCGGCCGACTTTGCCCGGCTGTGGTTCGCCGCAGCGAATCATCGCTGCTGTCGCCGGTCTTGCGTGCCGCGCTGGGCCGCTCGTCTTTGTCTTGAGCCATCGAATCGTCCTCCAATTCAGGTGTGGGCAGGTCGTTGCTGCCGCGCGCGCTCGGCGGGTGAGTCGCTGCCGCGCTCAACGCGCCGAGGCGCACTGTCGGATGCTCGAGCGTTGCTATTGGATGGTCTGCGGCCGATTGGCGCTCCACGCCTGCCCTTGGGGATTGAATCCCGCATAGCCGCCCTGGGCGCCGAAGGGATTCTGGCCGAAGTATTGGCCCGCACCGGGGCTGCCGGCGAACGGGCCGCCGAAGCCGAAAGGTTGGCCGGCACCGGCGTAGGGCTGTCCTGCGCCAGAGAAGCCTTGTCCGGCGCCGGCATACGGCTGCCCAGCTCCGGCGGAGCCTTGCCCGGCACCGAGGCTGCCGCCGCTCTGCATTGCCAGTTGCTGGGTGAGCTGATGGAGCGCGAGACTGATCTGCTGTGCCGTCAGGGCGTGCATGGAGAGGTGCTGCGCGAGCTGCCCGAGCAGCGCGATCGCATGTTGTGTTGGATTGTGCGCTCCGGCGGCACCGGCGAAGGAGCTGAGGAGCGGGTTATGTACCAGGGAGCCCTGCAGGAGCTGGCTCTGGAGGTACGGGTTCGCCTGCAGGAACTGACTTTGGGTGAACGGATTTTGCAGAGTGAACGGATTTTGCATGAACGGGTTCGCCTGCGCGCCGAAGGGATACGGCGGGCCCTGGCCGGCCTGTGTGGGATCCGAGGCATAGGCGCCATTTGCGCCGGGTTGGCCAAACAGCCCTGGGCTCATCTGCGGCGACCCCGCTGCCTGCAGTCCGGGAAACGGATTCATCAGGCCTTGCGGGGAATACTGTGAAGCGTTTGACAGCATAGGAAACTCTCCGTGTGAAGACGTGGAAGCTCGAGCGCCACCGGCGGTGCTGTGCGGCGGCGGGGAGGCATCATCGACCGGATGCCGTCGGCGCAGGAATAGTCCAAAGAGCCCAGTCAGGGGTACAGAGACGGCCCAGGCGGGGCGCGTGCAATCGCGCTGCCCATTCCAACACGCCGGCTCGGCTCGGGCACGGTGCGTCGCGAGCTTGCAACTATCGCGGCTCGCCTGGCGCTCTATGGAGGAGTGCTCACGGCGCCGGCACCCGTGAATTTTACCGCCAGACCCTGGGCCGCAAGGCTCTCGGCGACCTCGTTGCTTCTGCGCAATGCCCGTGCCACCGCGGGCCGTTGTTTCATGTCGGCATCGTGTCGGGCGAAGTTTGTAAAAGAAGATGCATCGAATTGTGTGCCGGTCACCCGGAACCACA
Organism: uncultured Steroidobacteraceae bacterium; assembly: GCA_964508005.1. Taxonomy (GTDB): domain Bacteria; phylum Pseudomonadota; class Gammaproteobacteria; order Steroidobacterales; family Steroidobacteraceae; genus 13-2-20CM-66-19. The sequence continues at coordinate 13,413 of CAZDTG010000068.1, read as the reverse complement.
CCCAGTTGATATACGCATCGACCATCGACCAGTGCTCTCCATACCACCACCGCTGTGCCGCCAGACGACGCTCGATGAGGGCGAAATTGGGACGCATGGCGGCTTCAGCCATGGCGAACACCCGCTCCACGGCGCCAGGGGAGTCACAGAAGAATTGCGGTATCCGCAGGCGCGTGACGATCGGATGGAGGCCGGACGCACACCAGGCGAGGTCGGACGCCTGCCGTGCCCTCGACCAACTGTCCGGTGCGGCGGGAAGCAGGCGGGCCTCGGGAAAGCGATCCGACAACCAACTCAGGATCGCGACGTTTTCGGTCAACACGTTGCCGTCCACCACCAGCGTGGGGACCTTGCCCTTGGGGTTGAGCGCAAGGTAGTCATCGGACCGATGCTGCCCCTTCATGAAGGCGACGACTTCCAGCCGGTAAGGCTGACCGATCTCCTCGAGGGCGATCAGCGGAACCCGGGCGCAACTGTCCGGCGCGAAATAAAGGACGATGTCGGTCACGCGTGTCTCCTGAACGTTATTCCAATATGGCAACGGCGCGCGTCCAGCCCGCCGAGGCCGCGCGGATCTTGCAGGGGAAACACGCCACCTCGAAGCCGTCGGGCGGCAGGGCTTCGAGGTTGTGGAGCTTCTCGAGGTGGCAGTAGCCGATCTCACGGCCGGCCTTGTGGCCCTCCCAGATGAGCCTCGCGTCGTGAGTTTCCCCGTAGCGCGCCTTGGTGTGGACAAACGGCGCATCCCAACTCCAACCGTCCGTGCCCGTCACGCGTATACCGCGTTCGAGCAGATACATCGTGGCTTCGTAGCCCATGCCGCAGCCGGAATTCACGTAATCGTCGTGCCCGTAACGCTTGCCGGCCCGGGTGTTGATGAGCACGATCTCGAGCGGCTCGAGCTCGTGCCCGATGCGCGCGAGCTCGCCTGCCACTTCGCCGGCGGTCACGACGTGTCCGTCCGGCAAGTGACGGAAGTCGAGCTTCACACCGGGCTGAAAGCACCATTCCAGCGGGACCTCATCGATGGTGATCGCCCGCTCGCCCTGGTTCATGGTGGAGGCGAAGTGGTAGGGCGCATCCAGATGGGTGCCGTTGTGGGTGATGAGCTGAATCCTCTCGATGGCCCACGCCTCGCCGTCCGGCAGATCCTCGGGCTCGAGGCCGGGGAAGAATCCGACCAACTCCGGTACGGACATGCGGTGGTCGATGTAATCGATCCGTGGCCGATACAGCGGCGGATCCGAAATGACATCGTTTTCGAGAAATATCGACAGATCCACGATAGTCCGGCTCACACGCGTACTCCTTGGGCGCCCGCCTCCCGAAACGTCTCTGCGATCCAATCAGCAATATAGTCCCGCGCATTCTCGTGGCTATCGGCGCTCACGTGCTCGACGCCGCCCTCGCGCGGCGTGAACCACTTCAGCTCGCGCTTCGGGCTGTTCACCGCACGCTCGTACTGCGCAATGGCGTACTCGCGGGGTATCTGCCGGTCATTCGAGCCGTGGGTGACGAGGAACGGGACGGTGATCCTGTCGATGCAATTCTCCAAGGTGATACGCGGCGCAAACGCCATGAACTCCTCGAAGGACTCCTTGCCCCATACCCATTGCACATGCTCCCAGTAATGCGGCACCGGACGGTCACCTTCGCGATCCGCGCGGCGCCTCTGCAACTCCCCCCAGTTGAAGTTAGCGCCCCATGCGACGCACAGCTTGAAGCGCTTTTCGAATGCCGCCGCCCGGGGCGCGAAGTAGCCACCGAGGGACCAGGCACACACGCCGAGAAAGTTGCGGTCCACATCCGGCCTCTGTTCCAGCGCATCCAGGCAAGCTCCCGCCCAAACCTCCGCCTCCACGACGGCGCGCAAGTCGTTCAGACGCAGGGCCTCGCCGACGCCGGGTTGGTCGACCATCAGCGTGGCGATCCCGCGTCGCGACAGCTCCTGTCCGATACGGGAGCCGTAGATTATCTCCTTGGTGCTGTCGAGACCGTTAAAAAGCGCTACGCAGGGCGCAGCACTGCCGTCGCCGCGCTGCGCGGGCACGAATAGCGCGGCGAGTGATTTCCCCCGGTAGGGTATTTCGAGGCGCTCGCAGCTCTGCTCGGCAAGCTCCACATACCTGGCGAACGCATCGAGCATCTGCCGATACGCGCGCCGCCGCGGCTCGAAGTGCCGGTTCTGCATGCGCTCGGCGGTGATGTAGTACGTCGCAGCGCGGCCATACTTGGCTCCCGCACTCAGCCGCCGCCCCGCGCGCAGATCCTCCTCGGCCAACTCAACCAGCCGGTCGGCCTGTTCGCACCACGCATGGAAGAATGCGACCGTGCCTGCATCGTCGCCGGCCTTCGAGACTTCCACGAGCTGGCGGCAGATGGTATCGATCTCGCCAGGGTTGCCACCCATCAGCAGGGCGATGTTGGTCGACAGGTTCCAGACATAGTTGGCGGGGAAGTACTCGAGCATTCAGGGCATCCTGCGCAGCGCTAGGCGCTGCGAACCACCGCGTGATCGATGCGTCCGAAAAGTGAACGTCCCTCGCCGTCCAGCGCCTCGATCTCGACGCGGTCGCCGAACTTGAGGAACGGCGTGCGCGGCTCGCCGTGAACGAGTCTCTCCACCGCACGCAGCTCCACGAGTGTCGCGGATCCCTTGCGGCGATCGGGATCGGAGACCGTACCCGAGCCGATGATGGTGCCGGCGCTCAGCCGGCGTGTCCTGGCGGCGTGAGCGATCAGCTCGCCGAACGAGAATGTCATGTGCGACGCGTCGGGTGCGCCAATCCAGGTGCCGTTCACCCGCGCCGTGATCGCCGTGCAGAGTCGTCCACGTTGCCACAAGGTTCCGAGCTCGTCCGGAGTGACGGCCAGCGGCGAGAACAGGGTCGAAGGCTTGGCCTGCAGGAACCCGAATCCGGATTGCTGTTCCCGCGGGCCGAAGGCGCGCAGACTCACGTCGTTCGCCAACATGACCAGCCGGACGTGCTCGAGCGCCGCGGCGGCGCTGGTGCCCATCGCGACCTCGTCGACGATCACCGCGACCTCCGCTTCGAAGTCGATATCGTGGGACTCATCGGGCAGGCAACTCGGACCGTGCGCGGGCAGAAAATCGTCCGATGCGCCCTGATACATCAGAGGGATCCGGTCATCGAAGCGATTCGGAGTTCCCCAGGCAGCGGCGACGAGCTCGCTGTGGGTGCGAAATGCCGAGGCGTCCAGCCACTGCGGCGCGCGCGGCAGCGGCGCCAACACCTGCTCCGGTCTGAAGGGGAACGCAGCGTCGAGAGAATCGGCTTGCAGGGCGAGCGCCTGGGCGCGCAAGGCGGGTTCGCACTCCTTCCAGTCCTCCAGCGCCTGCAGCAGGGTGCTCGCGGCGCGGGCCGCAACCGCACGCGAGTGATCCGTGCTCACGATCGCCAGACGCCCGTCGCGGCTGCCATCGGACAAGGTCGCAAGCTTCATGGCGCCGGCCTTCAATAGGGCTGTGCAAGCAACCGGGCCGCCTGGGTCATCAGTGCGGCATGGTCGGCCGCCGGGTCGGGACGGCCCTCGAAGGCGGCGATCTCCCAACGGCCGAGTTGCAGGGACGTATCGACCACGAACCTGCACCGCTCGAAACGCCGCCGCATGAACTCTTCGAAAATATCCTCGAGCTGGCGATCCTGCGCGAGCAGCCCGGCGAGCAAGGTCGCGTCCTCGATGGCGATGGAGGCGCCCTGGTTCAATTGCGGCGTCGTCGAGTGCGCGGCATCACCGATGAGTATCACCCGGCGGCGATGCCAGGGGGCCGGCAACAGCAGCGGCTCCATCGGGCGATAGACGACTCCCTGAGGATCCACGATGGACTCGCGCAGCTCGGCCACGATGCCGGTGAATTCGGAGAGGCGCTCGCGCATGCTCGTGTGCAGCTCGTGCCCGGATATGCGGGGATTGCCGGGCTCCGCGGTCACCACGAACATGTACATCAACTCGCGGGACATCGGCACGAGCCCCGCCTTCGCGTGCCGGCCATAGTGGACAGATCCCCAGACCATGCCGGGCGGCCGCGGGAAGTTGTATCGCCAGACGGACAGGCCATTGAATGCCGGGCGGGTGCCCTCGCCGAAGAGCAGCTCGCGGACTTTCGAATGTGTGCCGTCCGCGCCGATGAGCAGGTCGTAACGGCCGGTCGTGCCGTCGGAGAAGCGCACCGAGACTTCGCTGGCGCGATCGATGATCTCGTCGACCGTGAGACCCAGTCGCACGTCGACGCCGAGTCTCCGGGCCTCCGCGGTCAGAATCTCGTGCAATACGGGGCGGGTGATTCCGTTTATCGGCGGATAGGCGTCGGTCAGCTTCGGTGTCGGGACTTTCGCGTGGACGCGGCCGGCCGCATCACAGATCTCCCATCCCAGGAACGCTGCGCCGCGCTCCACACAAGCGCGCGCCAGGCCGATTTCGTCCAGCGCCCGAAGTTGGTTCGACGGCTGGATGATGCCGACGCCATACACGGTCCAATCGGCCTTGATCTCGATGATCTGCGGGCGGATGCCGGCGCGTGCGAGGCCAACGGCGGCGCACAAGCCGCCAATGCCGCCGCCGACGATCAGGACGCGCTCAAAGTGCGGCATGCGGGCGGACCTCAGGAGTTCCCCGGGCCCGGCGTCTGCGGACTCGAGGGTTCCAGGAAGGAGAACTTCCAGTCGGGCTCGCGCCTGAAGAACGGCGGCAGGTTATGGGCGAAGGTGAGATAGCCGAACAAGGGCTCCTCCCAGAATCGCGGCACCCAGCTGTCATCGATGTAATCGCCGTCCGCGCCGTATTCCGCCTCGCCCCCCGTCGGGCACGGCAGGTAGTAGAAGAGAGCCGAGTCGATACGATGCCGGCCCAACCCCAACACGGAGCGCTCCCAGCCGCAGCGCTCCATGTGATTGGCCCCGATCATGATCTCATCGATGTCCTCGAGGCCGAAGTTCGCGTGATGGAAGCGCGGGTTGCCGTCGAAGCCGGGAAAGGGCAGGCCTGCATTCAACAGCAGCAGGTTATGGTGGTTGATGGCCCCGTCGGCGCGCAGATAGGCGCCGTAGCCTTTTTGCAGATCGGAGATGCGAAAGCCGAGCCGCTCGCAGAAGAACCGGTAGGTGCTCTCGAACGATACGGCGGTGAAGACCACGTGCTGAATGGTCCGTGGCCGGGCCCGCCTGCGCCACTTTCGGTGGGTGTTCATGCGATTCACCGAGCCGGGCGCGTTGACCGGATCCGGAGCGCAGCGCAGCGGCCGCTTCTGGAATACGCGCAATGCCATGGGCAAACCGCAGTCGGTGAGAAAGTGCGCGGTGCCATCGGCATCCCGGCCCACTTCACGGTCGCGGCGCAGGCCATTCACCAGGCTCCGCAGATTCGCCTCGTTATCGACGCCCCACACCACTTCACGCACGCCGGTACCGACGAGGGAGGAGCGCGGCAGCCCGGGATCCGCCACGTTTCGCAAGACCACGCGCGAGCCCTCGGCTACCGTGAACTCCGCCAGCAAGCTGGAGGCCGCCACGGGCTCCAGACCGAAGTCACCGAAGAAACGGGCGCAACGCGCGACGTCCTCGACACCGTAAACCAACGATTCGATCCCTATGATAGCCACGTTGCTCCTCCGGTGTTTGCGCCTAGAATTTCACCACCGCGCGGACACCTTCAGTCCGCGGAGGTCCGACGGTGGCGCCGATCGCCCCCATGACGGAGTTGTAGAAGGCCGTGCCGTACGGCCGCTTGTCGCTCAGGTTGTTGACATACGCCGTCACGCTCCAGCGCGAATCGGCCGGCGTCAGGGTCAGGGACAGGTTGGCTTCGGCGTATGATTTCTGCACTTCGGCGGAGATCATCTCGAAGCCTGTGATGGTGTCCGTTTGCCCATGCGCGCTGACTTCTCCAATCAGCGCGTAATTGCCCAGATCCATGCGGTGCTGCAGAGCGATGTTTCCCGACCACTTCGGCGATTGCTGCGCGGTCTTGCCGGCGCAATCGACCGTGTAATGAGCCGGATCCGTCCGACTGAACGGGCAACCGGTGAGGGGCGGAGGGTTGTTGCCGCCAGCCGGTGTCTGAAAGGTGAAATGGCTGTAGACCGCGCTCAGGTACTGCGCGTCGAAGCTCAGGACGGTGTGCGGCGTCAAGAGGTACTTCACGGCTACTTCGGCGCCTTTGATGGTGGAGGCACCGGCGTTGTCGGTATAGAACACGTACGCACCGTCGATATCGGTGCCGCCGTGCGAGATCTGCTGGTTGGTGTATTTCCAGTAGAAGACTTCCAGGTTGGCCTCGAGGGTGCCGTGGAGGAAGCGATTCTTCGAGCCTACGGCGGTGGCGTTCAGGAATTCCGGGGCGTAGGCCGGCTTGATCTGCGCGAAAGCGAAGCCGCCGGCGTGATAGCCTGTATCCCAGCTCGCATACAGCAGCGAGTCGGCGGCCAGGTCGTATTCCAAGCCGCCGTGCCAGGTCACGCGGGTGAAGTCCTGGGTCGCGTCGATCTGCTTGTGGATCAGCGGGAAGACGCTGCCCGCGGCACCCGGCAATATCGACCCGTAGAGCGCGTCGGGAATGATTGGAAAGAGCTGCAACTGCGCGGCCTCCGCGGCAAAACTGCTCGCCGCGGGGATCAACGGGGCCGCAGGACACGCGGGTATGGGGAAGGTTGCGCCGCACGCGCTCACCAGTATTCGCGAGGTGCCGTCAAACGATTTTCTGTCATCCGTATAGCGGATTCCGGCGGAGATCCGGAAGGAGTCGATGGGCGCGACGGTCAACCGGGCAAAAGCCGCCTTGGAAAGCGTTCCGGTATTCAGGTCCTGAATCGGCGCCAGCGCCTCCTGGTCGAACTGGTACACGGCGTCGATGTTCTCGTGAAAATAGTAGCCGCCGAGGATCCAGCGCAGCGGCCCCTCGTTCTCGCTCGCCAAACGGACCTCCACGCTCGTCTGCGCATCGTGTTCGTCCGCAATGCTGGTGAAGGCGAACGCGGTCGTCACGTCCCGCAATCGGGAGTCCCGATGCGAGGGCAGAACGGTGAGCGTACCCACTGGGCTGTGCCAGGTAATCTCGGTCAACAGGCCCCAGAAGTCATCGTCCGTATGGGGAACGCCATCGAGGGGCACGAAGAAGCGACCCGCGATGAAGCTGTATTGTCCTTCCAGCAGCGCGCTCACGCGGGAATCCTGATTGCCGACATCGCGGGGCAGCGGTGACGGGGTGACGGCGCCCGTGAAGGGATTCTGGAGAGCCATCAGGGTGCCCGCCGTGCCGTGCCCGCCATCGTGCGCGTAGTCGCCGGCGACGCGCACAGTCAGATCATCATTGATCCGGTAGAGGTATTGCGCCCTTGCGGCGTAGTTGTTCACGGAGCCGGTGCCGTCGGTCTGATAACCATCGTGGCGGACATACGTGAGCGCGAGCCGTGCCGCGGAAGAGTCGCCTACCGCGAGGTTAGCCTCGGCCTCGGGGTGCACCTCGCCGTAATTGCCCACTGCCAGCGCCACCTCGCCGGAGGTGACGCCGAGCTTCGGCTGGTTGGGAACAATGTTGATCGCACCGCCCGTTGCGTTCCGCCCGTACAGAGTGCCTTGAGGACCTTTCAACACCTCGACCCTGTCGAGGTCGTACAGCACGCCGGTCATGGAGCTCGGCCGTCCGATGGCTACTCCGTCGACATTGAACGCGACCGCCGGATCCGAGTACGAGTTGGCGGTGAAGGTGCCCACGCTGCGCAAGTACAAGGATTGCTGCGAGTTGCCGCTTTCACTGATCTGCAATGCGGGCACGAGGGCGGCGATGTCGCTGGCGCGAGCTGCGCCCGAGACGCTCAGGGCCTGCGCCGAAACAACATCGAGCGCCAGCGCTGCGTGCTGGAGGTCTTCCGGCCGGCGCTGCGCGGTCACGATGATCTCCTGCAAGGCCTCCGGGTTCTCGCTGCTGCTCCCGGCGGCCGTTCCCAGACTCGCCGTTTGCGCGGCGGCCAAGCCCGAAATCGTACACAGACTCGCGGCTACCCACGGATGGGTTCGGGTCGGAACCCCCGGTCGCGCGCTTTGGCGGCCCGCGGAAACCATCGTGACTTCCCCCCCGGTAGTCAAAGGCCCGCCCGGAATGCGGCCGGCGTGTTCGCTTCGGTAGCGAGCTCGTGGAAGCCTAGACCCGCGGGGAGGGCTGCGGGAAATGGTTTGGACCGATCATTGGTATCGGTCGTGGCGATGCCGCAGGCTGTTGGGCGCCGACGCAGTGGCCTAGAAGGTTTTCGCCACCTCCATCAGCACGTTGCGCAGCCACATGTGCCCGGGCTCGAACTCGTGCCGCTCATGCCAGAAGAGGGTCTCCTGGATCGGCGCCAGGGCCAGCGGCGGGGGAAGCAGCTTGATCGGCAGGAGGGGCTCCAGGAACCTGGCCAGGCGGCGTTGAATGGTGGCGATCATGGAGGTACCGGCGAGCAGCACAGGCAGCGCCGAGAAGCCGCCGTAGGAGACCGGGATGGTCACCTTCAGTCCGTCGCGCCGGATCGCCATATCCTCGACCGTGTTGGTTCCCATCCCGAAATCGGCAACCGCATGCGGCAATTCCAGGTATTGCTCCAACGTCAGGGAGTCTCGCACGGTCGGATGGTCGCGCCACACGGCGCAAACCCAATCATCGGTGAAGAGCTTCGTTCTGCGCAACAATGCCGAGGTACCGGCTTCGTGGATCAGGGCGATGCTGCCGATCACTTGCGGCGCCTCCGGCAGCAGGCAGAAGTTGACATCCCCGGCTTCGAGGCGCTTCACACTCGAGACATCGAGCTGCTCGACCCGGCAGGTGATACCGGGCGCCTCCTTCTGGAGCCGCTTCACGACCTCGCGCATGAAGGCCACGAAGCAATAATCGGACATCACGATGGAGAACGAGCGCCGGGCGCGGGCGGGATCGAAGCTCGGCTCGACTTCGAGGGCGGCCTGCACGCGCAGCAGGATGTCTCGAATCGGCTCGCTCAGGGCTTGCGCGCGGGGGGTGAGCTCCAACTCCCGTCCGGCGCGCACCAGGAGATCGTCGCCGAAGTAGTCTCGCAGGCGCTGCAGCGCGCCGCTCATGGCGGACTGCGACAGGTAGACACGCTCACCGGCGCGCGTGACGTTCTTCTCACGCAACAGAGCATCGAGCGCGATCAGGAGGTTCAGATCGAAACGGTTCAGATGCATGGTTACCGCCCCCTTGGGCCGGATGCTAGAGCTTACGGGTCACCTCGATCTCGACGAAGCGGAACTCGTGGCTGTTCACGTTGATGACGTTGTGCGCGACGCCGCTGTTGCGTGCGTAGGCTGCGCCAGGCTCGAGTTGCACCTGCCGTGATCCTGTCGGTTCCTCGAGGAGCAAGGCACCGCTCGTCAAGGGGACCACCACGTAGTCATGGCCATGCACGTGATGGCCGGTCTCGGCGCCGGGCTCGAAGCGCCACTCCGTCACGGTCACCCAGTCGTTGTTGACGTGAACCTGCGATGTTGCTTTCAAGATGTCATGCCTCCCCGTTTGAAAATCGATGCAGCGGCCCGCTCACACCTTGCCAGGGAAGCCGGTCGCTTCTCGAGGCTGCGGCGTGTCGAATGCGCGGATCAACTCCTCCCGGTCGGTGTCGCTCAAGGCCGGACTGAAATGGAGGAGCTGCTCCAGGATCTCGTCGGTTTCGAAATAGGCCTTGCGGCAGGCGAGGTGCACGTATCCGCCGGGAGCGAAACGCCCTTCTTCGTAGAAGACGACGCGGATACGCCAACTCCCGCGGGCGATGGGCTCATGGCAGCTGCGGCACCTGGCCTGGCCACTCGGAGAGCGCTCGGCGGTGTCGATGCGCGGGAGGCGTTCGTGTGACAGGCTTCTGAGCGCCGCTCGCTCGAGAACCTCTCGAGAAGGCACCGTCGTCGTTCCAGGCAGCGCTTCGAGGAGTGCCTGCGGGCGCTTGTAGGCCGCGCATAGCGGATGAAACCAGAGGGTCGCATCGCCCTCCCCAAACGGATTGGGAACGCGCTCGCCGAAGCGCAGCTCGCCGCGCTGGATGGGCTGGGCGCAACCGCGGCACTTGGAGCGGCCGCTTGCAGCGGGTTCGAACAGGTGGGCCACGCGGTGAGGATACTCCGGAGCGGAACGTTTCGCCGCACATGTCCTGGAAGCGCGGCCGCGGCGATCGCGACTGCGCACACCAGCGCCGGCAAGTCGGGAACTCCCGCGGTAAAGCGCGGGGAATAAATTGCTCGGATCCCAAGTCCTCATTCATACGGAAAGACTCCGGCTGAAATGATGGGAGAATCTCATGCTGCGATTCTGGATCTCGCTCGCGCTCGTGTGTGCCACCCCGCTCGCCTACGGCAACAGTTCTTCGAACACCGGCTCTGCGGCGGTCGACGAGGTCATAACGTGGAACAAGACCCTTCTGACGATCGTCCGCACTCCGAAAGCGCAACCCGCAACCGTGCACCCGACACGCAGCTTCGCGATCATGCATGCTGCGATTTATGACGCGGTCAATGCAATCGACGCGACGCACGAGCCTTACCTCGTGCGCATCGGACATGTGTCGCCGCAGGCCTCACAAGAGGCCGCGGCCGCGGCAGCGGCCCACGACATCCTCGTCTCGCTGTATCCGGCGTTTCAAACGACACTCGATCAACAATTCGACCAGTCGTTGTTACAGATCCCCGATGGTGCGGACAAAACCATCGGAACCGACGTCGGCAGGGCGGTTGCGCTCGCCATGCTGGCTTCGCGGAGCGATGACAAGTCGGACGCGACACCGATTCCGTTTGTGTTTGGCAGCGCCCCCGGAGACTACCAGTCCACGCCCCCCAATTTCCCGAAGCAGCCTGTATTCACGCATTGGCCGCGAGTAACTCCCTTTGCCCTCGAGCGCGCCAGCCAATTCCGTCTCGGGCCGCCTCCGTCTCTGACGAGCGCCGAGTACACCGCGGTGTTCGATGAAGTGAAAGCGCTGGGGATCGCCAACAGCACAGCCGCCACGGCGGACCAGAAGCTCATCGGGCGGTTCTGGAACGGAGCGATTCAGAACTACTGGAATGAGATCACGCAGACGGCGGCGCAGGCGCATCATCTGACGACGGCCCAGAGCGCACGCGTGTTCGCCTTGCTCAATCTCACTCTTGCCGATGAGGTGATTGCGTTTTACGACAGCAAATATACCTACAACTTCTGGCGGCCCGTGACCGCGATCCGGGCCGCGGCCTCGGATGGCAACGACCAGACGACGGCGGATCCGAACTGGCTTCCGCAAGCAGGTAACACGGCAGCCGATCCGTCGTACCCCGGCGCACACGCGACCATCAGCGCGGGCGCCGCATTCGTGCTGCGCGCCGTATTCGGCGACGAGCGGTTTCCCTTGAACGTCACTTCCGAGGTGCTCCCCGGAGCCATCCGCTCGTTCGACAACTTCGGCGCCGTCGAGAACGAGGCCAGCCTCAGCCGGATCTACGCCGGCCAGCATTTCCGCTCGGATGAAAGCGCCGGTGAAAAGCTCGGCAGCGCGGTGGCCGACTTCGTGGTCGACAAGTTCCTCACCCGGGTTGACGGACGAAACGATGGCGACGGCGGCAGAGCGGGAGACGCTGACTGATCGCTTGGAGGCGCGCGCACAGCGGACGATGTGGCCCGCGGAACCCGGTGCGGAAACCTGGCGCAGGAGTGCCCCCCACTCACTCAGCGGGGACGCCTGCGCTGCGTTTTTTCCAGGAATGAACGGACTAAGACGGGGCCCATCTCATGCGGTTCGGTTTCCGACGCATGATGGTGTAGCTTGCTCGTGTGACCGGCTCGGCGTAGGACGCTACGGCCGTAAATCCAAGCCGCTGGTAAAAGCCGGGATTTCGTGGGTCGAATGTCTCCAGGTAACAGTCCACACCCGCCTCGTCGGCGTCGGCGAGAGTCGGCTCGATGAGGCGTTTGCCGATGCCTCGGCCCTGGGCCGAAGGCGTCACGCCGACTATGGACAGATACCAGGCTGTCTCGCCGACCGCATGCGATGCCCGCGGCCGCATGAAGTCGACGATGCTCCGGTAGGCGTCCGCGCCGGCGGCACCGAGCACCTCGGCAAGAAATTCACCTTTGGCCTTTGCCTCGGCTTCGTATACGGACTTCTCTGCGGGCAGCAACCATACGGCGGCGCCGATGGACTCGTCCGGCCAGACCACGAGGCGGCCCAGTCGAGCGCCCTCGCTCATCGAGTAGTCGAAGTAGCAACCCAACGCCTGCCGTCGGTGCGCCTCGTCATCCGCGAACGCTTCGGTGATCGCGACATAGAACGGATCGTAGCGGAGCGAGTCGGTGAGCGCCGCTACCGTGGCTGGAGAGTTGGAGAAGATCATGACGGCAGAGTGTAACGCTGTCGCGTTCGGCTGCACGACGGTGGAGCATCGGCCCCTTTGAAGGGAAAGACCGGGCCAAACGGGCAGCCCGGGCGAGCCGCTAGGAATCGAGCGAGGCGATGCCGTGGCGGATGGCGAATTTCACCAGGCCGGTGATGTCGCGGATCTCGAGCTTGCGCATGATGCGGCTGCGGTAGGTCTCGACTGTCTTGGGGGAGATGCCGAGGAACTTCGCGGATGCGGCACTCGACTTGCCGCTCGCGGTCAGGCGCAGCACGTCGCGCTCGCGCTCAGTGAGCAGGCCGAGCGGGTCCTGCCCGCCGGTGCGCTCCGCGGCAATGTCGCCGATGATCAGATTCGAGACGGCGTCGCTCATGAAGCGCTCGCCCTTGCTGAGGCGCCGTATGGCCTCGATGACTTCCACCGCGCGGGCCTCCTTGACTACGTAACCGTGAGCACCCGCGCGGAACGCCTGGTACACGTATTCGGGTAGAGCGTGCATCGAGAGGATCAGGATGCGGGTGGTCGGGGTGAGCTTGCGGATCTGCCGCGCCATGTCGATCCCGTTCATGCCGAGCATGTTGATGGCGACGACCGCGACGTCGGGTCGAAGTTTGGCGGCGAGGTCGATGGCATCGAGAGCGTTCACCGCGCTGCCCACCACCTCCACATCCCGTAACGGCTTGAGGAGAGCCCGCATGCTGTCGACCAAAACCGCATGGTCGTCGGCGATGAGGATCCGAATCGGCTTATCGGCAATCTGCGGGGTCTTCGTTCGTTTTAGTGCCATGCCTACTGTCGCCCTATACAGCACGCAACTCTATCGCGCAGCTGCCGGGGAATCTGTCGGGGAACCTTGTACACTGGATGTCCGGACAGGTACTCATCGGGCGTGAGCGTTTTCCCGACTCCAGCTCCTGTCGGGGTCGCACGCGGGCGATCACACCCCCGCTGGGCGCATGACCCAATGCCAGGAATCCGCGGGCAATCCCGATACCGGACAGGTCCGGCGGGATCGATCGGGCTTCTACGACCCCGGCCCTGCCCGCCTCAG
>CAZDTG010000067.1:0-23117 GCA_964508005.1 uncultured Steroidobacteraceae bacterium | reverse complement strand
AGCTTCCCGACTGGGCCGCGGAGATCGACGTGACGAGCTGGAGTCAGTTCCTGCTCAAGTACGTGATCTCGCATCCGGCCGTGACCTGTGTGATACCCGGTTCCACCAGGGTGGAGCATCTCGAGGAAAATCAGCGTGCCGGGCGTGGCCGGCTGCCGGACGAGGCGATGCGCAGGCGGATGGAGCAGGTCTGGGATGCGGGTTGAGCCAAGGGTCGCGAGACTTCAGTTGGAGCTGCGGCTGCTTGCGGCTCGAGGCGGTCATGACTCACCCCAGTGAGGGAAGTGCGGATTCGGGTCTGTGTGCAGCCCTGGTGGCGGCGTGTCGCGAGCTGACCCGCCGCGGGTTGACTCATGGTACCTCCGGCAATATCAGTGTCCGGCGCGACGAGCGCAGCTTCTTCATCAGTCCAACCGGCGCTGTTTACGAGGAGCTCGCACCTGCCGATATGCCCCTGATGTACCTCGACGGCCGCTGGTTCGGCCGCCGCCGCCCATCGAGCGAGTGGCGCTTCCATCGCGATCTTCTCCAGGCGCGCGGCGATGTTGGGGCTATCGTCCACACGCACTCACGGTACGCTACCGCGCTCGCCTGCACCGGCCGCGGGATCCCGGCCTTCCATTACATGGTGGCCGTGACGGGAGGCACCGAAATCCGCTGCGCGCCATACCACACCTTCGGATCACAGGAGCTCTCGGACGCGGCGCTTGCCGCCATCGGCGCGAGCAACGCCTGCCTGCTTGCCAACCATGGTGTCATAGCGCTCGGGACCGATCTTGCGGCCGCGCTGGCACTCGCCGGCGAAGTCGAGAATCTGGCGGCCCAGTACGCCGCGGCGTTGGCTGTCGGGGATGTCAGGATCCTGGATGCCGCCGAGATGCGCCGCGTCGTCGAGAAATTTCGCACCTATGGAAAGCCGGATGCCGTGGACCGCGATCTCATCTTCGGCGGCACCGACTTGCCGCGCTAGTCGCGCCGCAGGCCGTCTTCCCGAGCGCTACCTCGCAGGAAAGTCATACTTTCGGCAGGAATCGACAAGCATTTCCGGCTGGCACGATGCAATGCTGAAGCGGAGTGCCGGCCCGGCCGGCCTTGAAGGCTCATCGCTCCTCCCCCCGATAGCGGGCGAGTCTTCAGTCTTGCGGGGTGGGCCTTGGCCCGCCCCGCTTTCTCATGAGGCGAGCGCGGGCTGAAGTGCCTGGCGCCGGCAGCCGGCGCCAAGTGGTCGACGCTCACCACAACGGGTTGCCGCGATTCGCGCCGACTTCTTCGCCGCGGACCGGCCGCGCGTTATTGCCCCATGACAGCCGCACATAGTCGAGAACCTCGGCGATCTGCTCGTCGCTCAAGACCAGTGAATAGGGCGGCATGCCGAAGGGACGCGGGTTGCCCGCGGTCCCGGGCGAATAGCCACCGAAGAGCACCATGCGGATGGGATCGACGACCGAGGGCATCGTTACGGCGCGATTGCCCGCCAATGGCGGTGCGGCGGGCTCGCGTCCCTCGCCCTGGTCGCCGTGACAGTCGGCGCAGTTCCTGGAGTAGAGATCCTGGCCGGCGCTGAGCACCGCCGGTGACACTTCGTACTGTGCGCCGGGCCCGGCGGGCGCAGCGTCCACCGCCCCGGTCACCGGCAGAGACTTCAAGTAGACCGCCATCGCTCTCAATTCGCCGTCCGCCGCGTACTGCAGACTTGCGCCTACGACTTCCGCCATTGGGCCGGCCGTGGAGGCATTCGCGGAGCTCGTGCTGACCAGGCCCGTTTTCAACAGGCTGACGATCTGCGCATCGCTCCAGCGCTGCACGCCGGCCTCGGCCGGACTCGTGAGAGATGGCGCGTACCAATTCAACACCAGGCCACCCGACGGTCCGGCCTTGGAGCGGACCGCGCCCAGTGCATTGCGCGATTCGTGACAGGCACTGCAGTGCCCGAGGCCTTGAACGAGGTAGGCGCCGCGGTTCCAGTCCGCGCTGTGCGCGGAGTCCGGCTCGTACACACCGGGCCGGAAGAAGAGCCAGCGCCAGGCGGCCAGCAGCGCCCGATGATTGTAGGGAAATGGCAGCTCGTGAGCGTGATTCGGCCGCGCCACGGGCGCGATGGTGCGCAGGTAGGCATAGATCGCGTCCGCGTCGGCGCGACTGATCCTGGTGTAGTTGGTGTAAGGGAAGGTGGGGTACAGCAGCGTCCCGTCTTTCGAGTATCCGTCATGCAGGGCGTGCCAGAAGTCCGTGGCACTCCAGTTACCCAGGCCGGTCCGGGCGTCAGGCGTGATATTCGGCGAGTAGAAGGTGCCGAAGGGCGTCGGAATCGCCCGGCCGCCCGCGAACTCAGCCCCGCCGCGCGCGGTATGACATGTTTTACAGTCGCCGAGTACAGCCAGCTCGCGTCCGCGCTCCACCGCATTCGCGCTGAGCGGGGCGGCGGGCGGCGGTGCATCGCCGCTTTGGCGATCGGGGGCTGCGAACCACCAGGCAGCGATGAGCGCCAGCAAAATGAGGAGCGCGGCGCCCCAGAGAAGCTTCCTCATGGCGGGCGCCTTCCCTGCTGGATGCCGCCACACTCGAGCGGGGGCGGATTTCGAAACGACTCGTCGGGTTCGGCGTCATCCGGTACGGTCTGCGCGGCGAGCCATGCTGTGGCGGCATTCAGGTCATCGGTGCGCATCCGATGAGCGAGCTCGCGCATGCAGTCCGGGGGCGCGGCGGCTCGAATCCCCATGCGCCATGCGCCCAGCTGCGCGGTGAGGTAGTCCTGCGATACGCCCAGCAGTCCCGGCACCGACGGCGCCACTCCCAACAGCCGGCTGCCGTGACAGGAGTTGCACGACGGCATATCGAGAGTTTTGTCACCGTCCATCACCAGCTGCCGCCCTCGCTCCAGCACCGTTGCGGCAACCCTGGGAGTCTGTGGAGGCGGATAGGGAACACGTTGTGCGCCGAAATACCCGGCGATCTCACGCAGATAGGCGTCCGTCTGCAGCTGCGCGACATACGTCATCATCGGGAAATGACGCCTGCCGTCCCTGAAGTTCACGAGCTGATTGAAGAGATAACCCGCGGGCTTTCCCGCGATGCGCGGGAAGTAGCCCTCGCGAGTCGCCCGTCCCTCGCTGCCGTGACAGCTCGTGCACGGTTTGACACGTTGCTCGACCGAATCGAGGGCGGCAGGTGGCGCGTCGGCGGCATGGGCGCACCCGAATACGATCAGCGCTGCCGACACGCGTGCCAGCAAGCAGCGGCGTGGACGTCTGGTCACAGGATGCATTCTAGACTGGGCGGACACCGGTATATTGAGTGACTGAGCGCGCCGGACGAGGGCAGGGCGGCACCTTTACCGGAGCGGTTCCCCGCGAGGGGCAAGAATACCTCGACAGCGCCGCCAGGTGATGCCCCTGAAGTGATAGGGACCAAAGACTGCACCCCGGGTACGCAGAGCTCCTCTCCGTTCTAGCGGCGCCAGACTCAGTACCCCAGCGCTCGCGATACCAGGCCGGTCAAGGCCCGGCCGGCGCGGAAGGCGGCGACGTTCGCAACGGCTACGGGCGCCGCCGATTCGTAATCCGTGGAAGCGGCCACGTGAGGAAGAACCGTTATTTGCCGGTGTGACCAGAAGGGGTGGCCGGCAGGCAGCGGCTCCTCGTTGAAGACATCCAACACAGCGTGGCTGAGCCGTCCCGTTTGCAGGGCAGCCAGCAGGTCCTCCTCCTGCAAGTGCCCGCCACGGCCGAAGTTGATGAGCGCGGCACCCGGGGCCAGCTGAGCGAACAGCCGTGCGTTCAGGATGCCGGCGGTCGCCGCCGTGAGCGGCAGAAGGTTGACGAGGATCTGGGTGTCTTGCAGGACTTTTTCCAGACCCGCCGCTCCCCACGAGTAGTCGACGCCCGTGTCGCTGCGCGAGTGCAGGCCCCATGCGCAAACGCGAAAGCCGAGCGCGGTCAGTCCTCGCGCGACCGGTTGAGCCATCTGGCCAAAGCCCAGGATGCCCACCTTGCGCCTGGCCGACACGGGTTGCGAAAGCTGCCGCCACGTGCTGCTCTGCTGTTGCCGCAAGTAGGCGGGAAATTGCCGATGCACGTACAGCACGGCCGCGGTGGTACCTTCGAGCATCGATTGCGCCATCATCGGGTCGACGAGCCGCGCTATCACGACGTGCCCGGGCAGCGCCGGATCGTGCAACAGCCGCTCCACCCCGGCCCACAGACTTTGCACGAAGCGCAGGTTCGGGTAGTCCGCGAGCTGCCCCGGCGGTGGATTCGCCGCGAATGCGATATCGACGGCGCTTCTGTCCTGGCAGTGCGGGGCCGGCACCAGCGTCTCATCCGCCGGCAGATGCGACGCGAGCACGGCGCTCCAGGACGCATATTCGGCGGGCGACAGATCACCGATCAATACGATGCTCATCAGGGGTCCTGTCTGTGGCGGATCAGCTTCTATATTAGCGCTCGTTGCGCGCGGCAGCCGGAGGTTTTTCTCCGGGTGAATTGCGACTTTTGGCTATTTTGGCTAAAATCAAGCCATGGCAAAGCGTGTCTCCGCAAGCGCTGCGAAGAACAATTTCGGCGGCCTCCTCGAGGATGTGGCCGCGCTGGGTCGTGTCGAGATCGTCAAGCACGGCAGGCTCGTTGCCGTGGTGCTGTCTCCGGCCGCTCTTGCAACCGCCATGTCCGCCCCAGGCGGGGCTGGCGAGCGCTGGGGCGAGCGGCACATGATTTCTCCCGAGCGGGCGCGCGCGGCGCGAATTGTGCGGCCGCCGAGCACTTTCGATGAGGAATGACCGCGACGCCGAAGCGCCGCTCGCGCCCGAGGACGTCCGGAAGATACTCAGTATTTGTTCGCCGCGTGGACTGCTCGTGGGCGGCCAGGCGCTTGCCTTTTGGGCCGATCATCTGCTCGTTCAGCGGCCGCCGGCTCTGCTGACCGGCATCACCGCGGATGCCGACTTCATCGGCGATTCCGTGCTGGCGCGGGACCTGGGCAAACGCCTCGGTTGGAATACATGGATTCCCGCCATGGACGATTCGACGCCACGGACGGGGAAGGTGACTCATCGGCTCGCGAATGGAACCGTGAAGCAGGTGGACTTTCTGTCCGGGGTCGTCGGGCTCACGACCAAGGACCTCGCGCGCCGCGCAGTACAGATACACGTGCCGGGCGTGGGCGCGCTGCGCGTGATCCATCCTGTCGACGTTCTCGACAGCCGCATACAAAATTTGCATCTGCTTGCGGAAAAGCGCACCGACGCAGGGATCGCGCAGGCGCGCCTCGCTGTCGATGTCGTGCGCGCATTCCTGCGGGAGCAGGTTGCCACCCTGGGCGAGCGGGTCGGGCTCAAGCTCCTCGAACGAGTGGTCGAGATCGCGGGGGACATCGCGGCGGTAAGGGTTTTTCTGCTTTACGCTGTCGATCCCCTGTCGGCGGTTCCGCTCGAAGACTTTCGGACCACGTCGGCCCTTCACAAGACCCGCTGGCCGCAGATCACCGGTGAGATCGCCGCAAGGCGCGCGGCGCTGCGCAAGCTGCTCTCCAGGCCAAAGCGACCCGCAAGGAAGTGACGTCACCGGCCACGCTCAGGCGGCGAGCTGTTGTGGGAGGGAGCCGACATCGCGGCCGACGGAGCCGGGAAACGAGAACCCGCAAGAATCGGGTTGTGCTCGGCGGCACTCCCGGATAGCTTCGGCGAGACGCACGGAGTGACTCATGCTCACCGCTCCCCCGCCGAGCTCTTGCCGCCACCGGTTTCTCGTCCTCCTCGGGCTCGCGGCTGCAGGGGCGGGTGCGGCTGAGATGTTTCCGGCACGGCTCTATGACGTGACCACCGAGACCGGGATGCCGCACCTCGAGGAGAATCTTCGCTATACCGTCACGCATGAGAAACACTGCCTGACACATCAGGATCTCGCCGCGGCGTTTCCGATCCTGAGTCATCCCGCGCTCAAGGGCTGCAGGCTCGAGCGTGAGATGCACCAGAAGGAGACCGTCTCGTATTCGCTCGTATGCGCGGGCGGACATGGAACAACGGGTGAGGCGACCTGGCATATCGCCGAACAGCAGATCCGCGGCACTCTCAACGTCAAATTGGGCGGCAAGAACATGACGTTTTATCAACGCGTTACGGCTGTGCTGCTCGGAGCATGCACGCCGCAACCGCTCGCCGGACGTTAGATCCGCAGACCGGCCCGCCGAGCGCGTCACAATCTTCATCGCGAAGCGGTTGACAGCTCCGACAGTATCTCTATTCTGTGCGGCGGGCCATCCGCTCCCAACGGCGGACGCCCATCTGTAAGGATGGGAGTAAAAGTTCGATGACACGCATGCCGCTGCCGGGCGTCCGTCCGGCCGATGCCCGATTTTCGTCGGGTCCGACCAAGAAGCGTCCGGGCTGGAATCTGCAGGCGCTGAACGGTGCGCTGCTCGGACGCTCGCACCGCTCCAAACCCGGCAAAGCCAAGCTCAAAGAAGCGATCGACCGCACCCGCGCGCTGCTGGGGGTACCGGCCGATCACAGGATTGCGATCGTGCCGGCATCCGACACCGGCGCCGTTGAGATGGTCATGTGGTCGATGCTGGGCCCGTGCCCGGTGGATGTCTTCGCCTGGGAGAGCTTCGGCGAGGAATGGGTCACGGACGCCGTCGAGCAACTGAGGCTCGCGGACTGCCGTATTCATGTCGGCCGTCCCTACGGAGTGCTGCCCGATCTGTCGCTCGCGCGCAAAACGGCCGACCTCGTATTTACCCAGAACGGCACGACCTCGGGGGCGAGGATTCCAAGCTTCGACTGGATTCCCGCGGACCGCGATGGCCTCGCCATCAACGACGCCACCAGCGGCGCCTTCGCGCAGCCGATCGCCTGGTCGAAGTGCGACGTCGTGACCTTCTCGTGGCAGAAGGTGCTGGGCGGCGAGGCGGCACACGGCATGTTGATTCTGTCGCCCCGCGCGGTAGCGCGGTTGGAAAGCTACATGCCGGAGCGACCGTTGCCCAAGATTTTCCGCATGACCAAAAACGGCAGGCTCGATCAGGAGCTGTTCGAGGGCGCGACGATCAATACCCCCTCGTTGCTCGCCGTCGAGGACTATCTCGACGCGCTGCGATGGGCGCAGAGCATCGGCGGTCTCCCGGCGCTGCAGGCCCGCGCGGACGCCAACACCAGCGTTCTGACAGAATGGGTGGCCCGGACAGCCTGGGTGGATTTTCTGGCACCCGAGCCCGCGACTCGCAGCAACACGAGTGTCTGTCTCGAGGTCATCGACGAGCGCGTGACTGCGTTGCCGCAACCCGCCCAGGCGGAATTTGCCCGCAACCTGGCCGCGGTCCTGGAGAAGGAGGGAGTGGCGCTGGATACGGCTTCGTACCGGTCCGCGCCGCCGGGATTACGGATCTGGTGCGGCGCCACGGTCGAGCAGAGCGATGTGGCCGCTCTCACCCCGTGGCTCGACTGGGCGTTTGCCAGCTGCCTCGCGCAACTCACTGCAGGATAAGGAGGTCCCATGCCCAGGATCCTCATCGCCGATGAGCTGAGCCCCAGAGCGCTCGATATTTTCCGCAGCCGCGGTCTGGAAGTGGACGTCAATGTCGGGCTCAAAAAGCCCGATCTGGTGAAGGTCATCGCGGGCTACGACGGTCTGGCGGTGCGTTCGGCCACCAAGGCCGACAAGGACGTCATCGCCGCCGCGGAGCGTCTCAAGGTGATCGGGCGCGCCGGTATTGGGGTCGACAACATCGACATTCCGGCAGCCACCGCGCGCGGCATCGTGGTCATGAATACGCCGTTCGGCAATTCGATCACGACCGCCGAGCATGCGATCGCCCTGTTGTTTGCCGCGGCCCGTCAGATCGGCGCGGCGGACGTTTCCACCCAGGCCGGCAAGTGGGAGAAAAACCGCTTCATGGGGGTGGAGCTGTATGCCAAGACGTTGGGGCTCATCGGCTGCGGCAACATCGGCGCACTGGTTGCCGAGCGCGCGCTGGCCCTCAAGATGAAAGTGATCGCCTACGATCCGTTCCTCTCGCCCGAGCGCGCCCTCAAGCTCGGAGTCGAGAAAGTCGAGCTGGACGATCTTCTGACCCGCTCGGATGCGATTTCGTTGCACACCCCGCTCACCGAGAAGACCCGGGACATCCTCTCCGCGGATGCCATCGCGAGGACCAGGAAGGGGGTCATCATCGTGAACGCGGCCCGCGGTGGGCTCGTCGATGAGGCGGCGCTGCGCGCCGCCCTCGAAAGCGGACACGTCGCGGCCGCCGGATTCGATGTGTTCGTGACGGAGCCCGCCCGGGACAACGTCCTGTTCGGCGCGCCAAATTTCATCGCCACGCCGCACCTCGGCGCGAGCACGAACGAGGCCCAGGAAAACGTCGCCTTGCAGGTTGCCGAGCAGATGTCGGACTACCTGCTGGCGGGCGCGGTCACCAACGCTCTCAACATGGCCTCGATCAGCGCCGAAGAAGCGCCGCGCCTGCGCCCCTTCACCGCGCTCATCGACAAGCTCGGCACCTTCGCGGGTCAGATCGCGGACGACGGTCTCGAGGCCATCGAAATCGAATACGAGGGCGAGGTTTCGCACCTCAACACCCAGCCTCTTACGGCGACCGCGCTGGCTGCCCTGATGCGGCCGCTGATGCCCGATGTGAACATGGTGTCGGCGCCGGCGATACTGCGGCAAAAAGGCACGCCGCTGACCGAGTCCAAGCGTGACACCTCGCCGATCTATGGCTCCCTGATCCGGATCAAAGTGCTCACCGGCGGCCGCTGGCGTACGCTCGCCGGCGTGGTCAACGCGGGGACCGCGAAGATCGTGGAGGTCAAGGGCATGGCGCTGGAAGCGGACTTTCACCCCGTGATGCTGTTGATCAACAACACGGACAAGCCCGGCTTCATCGGCGCGCTGGGGACGATCCTGGGCGCGGCAAGCATCAACATCGCGACTTTCCACCTCGGGCGCCAGTCAGAGGGAGGGGACGCCATAGCGATCGTGGGTGTCGACCAGGTCGTGCCCGAGACCATTCAGCAGAAGCTGCGCGCGCTGCCGCACGTCCGCTATGTCAAGGTGCTCAAGTTCTGATTCGGAATCGAACCGTGCCGGGCGTAACCCTTTCCCGCAGTGACCCCGACGCTCGGTCCTAACGCTGTGTCCGCACTCGCAAGAGCCCCGTGTCACGGTCAAACGCCGGGGTAGAGCCGATTCGGCCGACCAGGGCAGAGAGCTGCTCGCACAACCCTCCGACGGCGGTCCGCACAGCGGGGTCGGAATGAATGGCCTGAGCGCTCAACGCCCGGTTCGCCGCCCGCTCGAGCGTACCCGCCGCGAGGGCGACCTCGCGAGCGTCGAAAATGGCGGCCCCGCCTCGCAGTCGATGAGCGAAGAGCCGAATTTCCTCGAAGGCGCACCGTGGATCCTGCTCGGCACGGGCGAGCATCGCGGTGAGCAGCGCGAGGCGTAGCCGGGCGCTCTGCAATCGATCGTGGAAGGCGGCGCGATAGCGCTCGAACTGCTCCGCGGAGGTCGTTGCCGAGTCGTGCTCACGGTCAGGCCCACCATCACGCTGTTTCACGCGTCGTTCCTCCGAGCCCTGGCCCATCCGGGGCCTACGTTGTCGAAGCGCGTTCGCGCGTCCTGCCAAGACTTTCGTCGCGGTATGCGCTCCGCCCGTCAAGTGGGGCGTATTAGCTGCCTGCAGGCGGTGTTGTGTCAACCTGACTGCGGATGCGCAACCACATGCATGCTGCAGCGCGACGCGCGCCGAGCTGAACGCCAATCGTCCGCTCCGCGAGCGTGTGATTTTGGCGACAGGATGGTTCCGCGCGTCCCGCGCCGTGAAATCTGTGATGCGAGTGCTCTTTTACCGCCCGGTCCCGCGGCAAAATCGGCGACCGCCGGCGCGTGCCCGGTCGTTGACGCGCTTGCTGAACACACGCTGAATCATCGCGTGAAGTTGCTTTCGCGTGACCGCGGCATGTTGCGATGTAGGTAGTTGCATCTCTTCGCTGCACCGCTAACATACCGCAGCACGGACTTGGTACCCGGATCCGACGGACTGGCGGGTGCTTTACTACATTGAACGAGGAGGATGGCATGAACAAGCCATTGGTGGTCGGGATTGCGATAGGTGCGGTTGCTGTGACGGCGGGCGGTGCTTTCGCCGGCTATCGGATGATCGCTGCACCCAAGGGCGCCGAGGTCATCAGCGCCAAAGCGCTGACCAGGACGATCAAGACTCCGCGGCAGGAGTGCCACGATGAGCAGGTCACACATACCAAGCCCGCGAAAGATACGAATCGGCTTGCGGGGACCGGCATTGGCGCGGTCGTGGGCGGACTGCTGGGCAACCGGGTCGGCGGCGGCAGTGGCAAGGTACTGGCCACGGTTGCGGGCGCCGCGGCGGGCGGTTACGCCGGAAACAAGATCGAGGGAAAGATGCAGGAAGGGAACACGTACACGACGACGGAGCAGCGGTGCGTCACCGCGTACGATAGCCACGAGGAGCCGGCGGGCTACGAGGTCGTGTACGTTCTCGACGGTAAGCGACATCACGTGCATATGGATCACGATCCGGGGCAGACGATCCCAGTCAAGGACGGCCAGATCGTGACGGAATCCGGAGGTACTCATGAATAGCAGATCTTCGAGCTGGATCGCCCGCATCGCCGCGGGTGCCGGCGCATCGTTTGCCATCCAGGCACTGGCCCTTGCGGGTGACGTAAGTGTCTCCGTGAATCTCAACACACCGGGTCTCTACGGTCAGCTCACCATTGGAGGTCTCCCCGCGCCCGAGCTGATTCTGCCGCAGCCCGTGGTGGCCGTGCCCGCGGCGGTGGTGATCGGCGCCGAGCCGCTCTACTTGCACGTGCCGCCCGGCCATGAGAGGCATTGGGCGAAGCACTGTCGCGAATACAACGCCTGCGGACGACAGGTCTATTTCGTCTCCGATCGTTGGTACAACGAGGTCTACACGCCGCGGTATCGCGACCGCGAAAGGGACCATGAAGGCTACCGCCGCGACGAACATCATGATCGTGAGGAGCACGAGGCCCGCCGCTATGAAGAAGGCGACCGCGGCCATGATCATGAGCATGGTCATGACCACGATCATGAGCACGATCGTGACCATGAGCACGATTGAGTCGGGGCGCGTCTCAGTCTGAAGCGCGGATCCGCTTCGTCATGGGGACGAAGCGGATCGTCAATCCGTCCGGCAGCGGATGGCTCACACTCCGAAGGCCCCGCGCAGGGCCGCCTCGATCTGGGCGGGCGAGTAATCAGCGGCTCCCAGCTCCCGGATGGATCGCGCGATGAGCTCGCGCAGGGTGGGCTCATCGTGTCCCGTCGCTATTCGTAATCTGTAGCCCATCGTCAGACCATGGCCATGAGATCGGCGCGGCTGAGGAAAGCCAGCGCAAGCATGACGACGACTGGGGGCAGTAGAGCCCATTCCCGGAAGTGCGCAAGCGCGGTTGCAGACAGCAATGCCCCTGCCAGAAAGCTTACCCAGATGCTCCCTTCGACCCGAGCGCGATGGAGATGGGAATCCCCTCGGTCCCGTACACCCGTGAGAGGCTCCCGCCTGGCTGCTGAGGCGAGATGGCCGCCTATTCTGTTCAACGTGCCAGTCACGAACGTGAGGCTCACCGATTGTGCACCGATCCTGGGCAATGCGGAATTCATCATGCCCATGGCGAGGCTGAGCATCGCAATTGCGAGCACGATATTCCAGCCCTCGTTTCGCTCGACACCGGCGGTGATCGCGAGCAGGACCGCAATGAGACCGAAGCGCACGCGATGTGCATGAGGCAACTGGGAATGAGTCAACAGGTTGCCCAGGAAACTGCCGGCGACGAACGCCACGATGGCCAGCGCCGCAGGCGCAGCGGCGTGAAACTGGCCTCGTCCGCTCTCCAGGCCCATGAAAGTCGTGTTTCCACTCATGAACGAGACATAGGTTCCCAGGACGAGGAGTCCGTAGCCGTCCAGATAGCCGGAGATCAACGCAAGGCAGACGGCCAGCGCGAGCTGCGCGTGCGTCTCGGGTGAGAGTGGTTTCATCGTCGTCCCGCCGCTTCGGTGCACCCAGGGATTGGGCCATCTTCGATCGGATAGGGTGCAACATCGAGGTCGTGCTCGCCCAGCAGCGATGCGTTTCATCTGTAATCTGACCTGAGCTCTCGAAATCGTCCGCGTGGTACTGCTGTTGTGGTGTTGTTCCTCATGACCGGCGCAGCGGCACGAGTGCCCGCAACCGGGCTTGGGGTTCAGGTTGGTGTTCAGCTCTCCCCAAGGACGAACGGGCGCCCGGGAATCCTACAGCGCCGATCCGTTGCCGCTGCGCTCGGCTGCCGATCACTTATAACCGCAGCGTCGCGTGACTCGCGCTCCTGACCAGGCGCACCTCGCGAGTCCGGCGCCGGATGGCGGCGCGCCGGCGGAGTCTGCAACGCTCCCCGTACCGCAGCGAACGGTCTGTGTGAGCTCGGATCGGGATGGGGCACGGCTGTAACAC
Source organism: uncultured Steroidobacteraceae bacterium (assembly GCA_964508005.1). Classification (GTDB taxonomy): domain Bacteria; phylum Pseudomonadota; class Gammaproteobacteria; order Steroidobacterales; family Steroidobacteraceae; genus 13-2-20CM-66-19. Next base: position 10,622 of record CAZDTG010000067.1, on the reverse strand, counting down.
GCGCGTGCCGCGAGCTGTCGCTGGCGCGATCGCACGCAGTTCATGAACGGCACCGCGCGATTGCTGCGCGGCGCTCCTGTCCGCCGCGCCCGGAGGGAAATGCCTCGACCGCTGCTGAATGAGTGCTCACGGTGACTCCCCAAGGCGCCCGCCTGGGCGCCGCTGCCGGGTCGCTCATCATGCTATATATGGGACATTTCGGCTCACGATTAGCACATTTTGTTCCATGAGGCGTCATGCAGCAGCGACCACGAGCCAGGCCCTGGCAACGACCCGCCACTCACACTTGCGTCCTTTTGCGCTGCGGCGCGACAGGCGCGAGCCTTGCGCGAACGGCCCGATGCCGTTACTTTACGCCGCAAAGTAAGCGGGACGCACCGGCGACACGGGTATGAGGACAGGTTCGGCCGTGAGGAAGCTGCGTAGATGGCACCTTTGGATTGCGCTCCTGGCGCTGGTCCCGGCGCTCGCGAGCGCTGGCATAGACCATGAGCTTGCGCTCGACGAGAGCGGCATCTGGGCCCGCAAGTACCAGACGGGCCTGGAGCTTGGCGTCATCGCCGTCGAGGTCGGCGGAGCGCTCTGGTTCGGCAACGACAACCAGCTGGGCCACACGATGTGGCAGGCGCTCGATGCCTCCATCATCTCCGGAGTTGCCTCGGAAATACTCAAGAAATCCGTCGGCCGGGCGCGCCCCGACCAGGGCAACAATCCGAACGCGTGGTTTCGCGGCAGCTGCTGTGAAAGCTTTCCCAGTGGGGAGGTGACGCTGCAGGCGAGCTTCGTGACGCCGCTGATCGTCAACTACGCGAAGCAGAATCCCTGGATCTGGGCATTGGAGGTGTTGCCCGCGTATGACGCAATCGCCCGGATGAAGAGTCAAGCTCACTGGCAGACCGACGTCATCGCCGGCTGGGCGCTGGGTACGGGAATAGGGTACTGGACCACCACATGGAAGACGCCCCTCACGGTTCGCGTCCTCCCCCGCGGCGTCTCGGTCGGCCTTTCGAAGCGCTTTTGACGCCGACGCCGCTGCGGCACTCACTGGAAGCGGATCCGACTTACCAGGCTCGCAAGCAGGCACAGGGCAACCTCGCCCGTGCCCGGCCAGCTCCTCTATATCAGTTAGTGACCGCCTCCGCGCGAATCAACAGTATCGCGCTCATCCCCGCCATGGCGTCGTAGTGATCGTTGAAGCGGCGCGGCTCGGCCGCCGCAGCATACGCTTTGAGGTTGTTCGCCCAGCGATAGCCGATCGGCTGATACCACAACTCGGCCTCGATCTTGTACGGCCCCTGCGCGGTGCCCAGCTCGACCACATAGCGTACGCGGTCTCCCCGGTCGGTGAATCCCGGATCGGCGGCGGCATCGCCGTGCACGGCGATTTCGGGTGCCGCCGTGGTCTTGTCGAACCCGTGGGGTAAGAGCCGGTTGTCTTTCAGATAGCCGACCGAGGAGAGCAGTCCGGTCGTGACCGCGCCGCGCGCGTCCTCGAGAATGCTTTCGTAGATCTGGACCTCCCCGGGGCTGTGAATCTCGCGATAGTGCGGCTCGTAACGCGCCGGATCGGCATCGTTATCGTTTCCTTCGATGGAGCCATCCGCGCGCAGCGCTCCCGACTCGAATACCTTGCGGCCGTCGCGATCGCTGACGACGACGTGCAGCCATGCACGGCGGGACGGATACGCCGTGGGTAACTTGTGGCCGCCGAGGTTCTCGACGACGACCTCGGCTGCCAGCCGGCCGGCCCTCACTTCGGGGGCGGACACAGCGAGCCGTGCGGCCTCGGACTGCATATAGCGGACAGTGCGGTCCGCCGCGGCCTCGAGCTCCTGCGGTTGTGCCGACAAACTCAGCTCATCGTGATAGCGATCGAACATGCGCTGCAGGAAGAAGTTGGCTGCCACGAACTCGTGGCGCGCGACACCCGGCCGCCTGACACCGAGCACCCGGGCGATCGGCACTTCCTCCTGCACGGCGGGCATGTGGCAGGACTGGCAGGTTCGCTCTGTGCGATAGTCGCTGTGCAGCCATTCCTGGAAGGGCACCTGCTCGGGCAGCGAGCCGATCTCGCGCCCGTCCGGCCCGAGCGACTTCGTGATGAGCGTATGGCAGGTCGCGCACAGCTCCGCGGAGCGGATGTGATCGCCGCGCGTGGGCTGAAAGCCGCCGGTGGAGCTGTGCATGACCTGCTGGAGTCCCGCATCGATGTCGAACGGCCCGTATTCGGGGTGCTCGCCGGCTGCGTCGGCTCGCTCGACGACGAAATTGCCGTTGAAGCTCTGCGCATCGCCGAGACCTTCGGGCGTGATCTGATGGCAAACCGAGCAGGATACCCCGTCTGCCGCTTCTCTCTCCTGCAGATTCGCGTTCTGCCGCAGTGGCAGATGCGCGAAGACTCGTCCGCGCTGGCCTTTCACCTTGGCCTCGTAGCGTGCGATGGGCATGTGACAGACCGAGCAGTCATCCTCGATCGCGGCTTGGGATTCGGGGTGATCGAGGGTTTCGCGGCGAACGCTGGCCTGCCAGTAGGGGTCGCGGGAGGCGTTGGCCATGAGGCTGGCGCGCCAGTCGATGCCGATCGACACGTCCATGCCGCTGCTCGTCGTCATTCCGTTGTGACAGGCGAGACAGCGCTCCGACGTCTGGAACCGCGCGCCCGTCTGGGACTGTCCTCTGGGGGTCTCGTCCGCCCGCGGCGCATGCGCGCTGAACAGCAGCGCGCCTGAAATCAGCAGCCGGGCACAAAACGTGGACGTCCTCACCGGCCCTCCCATGTGTCACGATAGAACCTGGACGCTCTCACCATCCCTCCAGCAGACCGCCGTCGAACCAATCCCAGAGAAAATAGGCGATGACCTGTTTAGGCCGGCCGGCGGTATCGTTGATCGGCACGCGATACCCGAGAGCCGCGCGAATGTGCTGCCGCCGGTTGAGAGTGACCTGCAGCTCCGGCGCCACGTCCCAATCCGTCGCCGCCCCGGAACGCAACTCACGGTTGCCCAGGAATTCGATCATGGGGGTCCACTGGCGGCCCAGATTGGCAGTGCTGAAGATTTTTCCGAAAGCAGTGTGCAAGAACACCGAGCGGGGGACCTTGTGCGTATGCAGCGGAAATTCGGCGCCCGGCTGGGCCTGCAGGAATATCTGCGAGGGCAACATAACATCATAGGCGCCAAAAACGCCGAACAGGGTCTGCCCGGTGCCCAGGCCCTTGTCCACACTGCCGGTAGGGGCGGTGATCTCGCCCTGTAAGCTCAGTATGGACCCGGTGCTTTCGTAGAAGGGCTTGCCGTCGGTGCTGTGCAGCTCTGAGAACAGCACGTGCTTGTCGCCCACCGTAATGTCGCCCAGACCACCAGCAAGTCCGCTTCCCTGCTGGTGAGCCCACCCGAACGGCACCGAGACCTCGAGCTGGTCATGCTTGCCCAGAATGCGCTCGTAGACCAGTGCATTGTTGACGGATGCCGCTCCCTTCGTGTTGACTGTCGTGGTGAGAACCGTCTCGCTCTCCGGGAAGGCCTTCTCAGTGACCAATGCCCGGGGTACGTTCAGCTCGCCGAGCGGCCAACCCTTCTCCTTGCAAAGGCTGCGCAGGTACGCAACGACCCTGTTGATCTCGTCAGGTGCGAGGACGCCGCCGAAGGACGGCATGATTTGCGAGAACCCGCGGGCAGGACCGCCGTCGCGGATGACCGCCGTCCAATCCTCGGTGTATTCGGGGGTGGTCTCGTCACATTTATCGAAGTGCGGGAACGTGTCCGGGGGCGTGAACCCGGCTATCGCCTGCGGCGTGCCATGTCCGTCCGGGCCATGACATGCGGCGCACGCGGCTTCATAGATGTCGCGGCCCGAGTGGAGCCCCAACTGTTTCACGAGGCTTGCGGCATTGACCGGCGCGAACACGCAGAGCTGAGCTGCAACGAGCGCGAAGAGCAGCGTCGCCCACTGCCGCGCTCTTGCTCGCAACAATAAACTGGGCGATTGCCGCTGCACCGTGTTCAAACCCACGAGCGGCAGGACTGGTTCCACCGCTGCCGGTGTGAGCTCTCAAAATCCGTTGGACTCACTCGCCGTGGAGATGACGCACCCATGCGCTGAGCGCCGCGCGCCGGTCTTCCCAGAGCTCATATTCCAATTCCGTGTCGCCGGTGCGGCTCTGGGCGCTCAAGCTGCGGGTGGCCGCGATGAATCGCAGTGTCGCCGGATCGGTGCGATAGACCGCCGGCGGGCTCGATCCGACCGGCGGCGCGTGCACCCGTTCCTCGATTCCGGCGTCGTGCGCCGAGCGATCCAGCCGCGCCAGGTGGATGCGACGGTCATCGGCGATGACGATCAGGTCATTGGGGTAGCGCGCGCCGGCGTCACCATCGCGGCCATGCGGATCGAAAGTGCTCCAGAAGTAGGCGATCAGGATGTACTCGATCCTGCCGTTGCGATTCACCGAGGCCGCCGCCAGCGTGATGTAGTCGCGCATGTGGACGGCGAAGTTAGGCCGCTCGCGCGCGAATACGAGGGGGCGGCCTACCACGGTTACGGTTGCTGCGGTGGACTGGTCGAGGTAGGCCTGCGGTGCATCCGCGCTGGGAATGGCGCTGCAGGCGCTCAATACCATCAGGCCACAGACGCCGGCGCGCCTAAAAGCCGATGCGATAAGAGAGACTGACATAGTAGCGTTTGGTGTTCTGGATCTGCGCCGCGGCAGCGCGCTTGCCCAGCTCTCCACCGATCTCGAATTGCAGCAACTTCAGACCCCGCTGGAAGTCGAGCAGCGCGGAGGGAATATAAGTGAGCTCCGTGCTGGAGTCCGTGACGAGAACACGACGATCCACCGTGAGCCGCGGGCCCAGGCGCCACGCGCCCACGAGCGGGAAGCGAGCGCTTGCGCTGGCGGTCTCGACCTTGCCTGTCTCGGTGTTTGCATAGGTGAGGGACGCAACGCTGAAGTCGCCGGGGTGCCAGAGGCTGGAGCCGTAGAGCTGCGCCTGGTAGGTGAGCTCCGTGCCACTCGCGGGTTGGCCATCCACGCCGCCTGACGCAGGCGTCGCGGACGTCTGGCTCGCCGCGACTGTGGCCGAAAACTGCAGCCGCTGGCCGACAGGACGCGTGGCGGTCACGCTGTAATCGGTCGTGATGGGAGTGCGGTCCCGAGCCCATTGAAAGATCGTCTGGTCGGGGATGCCCTGCTGCTCGAGCTGCGCGATCGTCGTCGCGGGCTGGCCGATGAGGGCGTTGCGCGTCGTCAACACCGGCGAGTTGCGCCGCTCCGCGTCGAAACTCAGATTCCAGCGGCAGGGCAGTTGCAGCGTACCCAGGAGTGAGGCCGTATTGAGCGCCCGATAAAACGTATCGTAGTCCACGACCACGACGAGCGAGGCGTGGGACGCGAGATAGCGCGCTTCGAATCCCGTCGCCTGCCGGTCGCGCACGCCGTCGAACTCCTGGATCGCGCCGAACACGCTGGCATCCCACCTTGCACCGGGCGGGGAGTAGACGAGGGCCACGGCTTCGAAGCGCCGATCGGTGCGCACGGATGCGTCAGTCTCCTCGACGGGATAACCGGCGGTCACATTGACGCCCCAGGACGGCCGCCACTGATAAGAGACGAACAGGCCGTCGAACGTACCCAGAACGCCGTCCTGGTTGCGGCTCTGACGCCCGAGACGGCCCAGCAACCCGAGCGGGCGGTCCACGAATTCCAGCGAGGCGACACTGACCCGCCGCTGATTCCCGACGGCATTCCGATCAAAGCTGTTCGAATAGCCGGCGCTGACGCGTGCCATCCAGTCGATCCGGTCGCCACGGCGCCGCGCGAGAACGTCGACGTCGCTGAACAAAGCGTTCTCGGCGGTCGTCTGTACCGAGTTGGGGATGATCGTGCTTCCCGGCGGCGTGTTGCCGGCCGGGCTGTTGTTATCGACCCGAGTGCCGTCGTAGCGGAAGAGTTGCGAAACGCCGCCCGTGATCTGCCAGCGGCTCGCGCTCGCGCTCCCTTGTGCCCCGGCTTGCGCCTTCGCGGTGGCGGCCCGCAGGATCCGCAACCGCAGGGCCACTCGCTCCGCGGCTTCGCCACTCGGGTAGCGCCGCAGATATTCTTCATACTCCGCCTTGGCATGCGCCAGCTGGCCGGACCGCTCCCGGGCGAGCCCGAGCAGCTCCTGCGCGTGCGAGCGGTCCGGGAACTCGGGCTGCCGTTGCAGCTTCGTGAGGAGCCGGATCGCGGTGGGGTAATCGTGCGCCGACATGGCGGATTTGACCTGCGCGAGCATCGTCTTGAGAGTCGCGGGGTCCAGGGGAGGGTCGCTGCCGATGCGCTCCACCGGCGGCAGCGGCGCCGCGGAGGTCGCGTTCGGATCGCTCGTGACCGCATCGTCTCCGATGGCCAGCCACGCGCGCGGATAGTCCGGCAGGGCTTTCTCCAGCAGCCGCTCGGCTTCGGCGCGGCGATCGATCGGTCCGATCCGCAACCGGTACCACTTCTGTCCTTCCACCGTGACTTCGGACACGAAGACGGGCGCCTGCAACCGCCGCTGCGCGAGCTCCACCGCGTGTGGAGCGAAGGGCTTGGGTTGCGATTCCAGATTGATGGCGAAATTGCTCACCTGGTCGGTGGGCTGCGTGAGGAGCACCTGGCCCTTGCGGCCGACCGGTCTGAGGAGCCGAAGGCGCAGGCCGTGCGGATCGACGCCCTGCGCGATCACGAACTGCTCGCTCTTCTTGAAGTCGAAGACGAGGGTAATCTGTCCGGGTACGTCGCCGTCGACGCGAACCGCCGCGACGATGCCCCCTCCGCCGGAAAGCGGCGGTATCTCGCTCGCAACGGGCATGCCCGGGGCGACGCGGCAATCTGCCAGCGGTTGCAGCTGTACGCGCACCTCCGCGCCCTCGCTGGCCGGGAGGTGCGTGATATAGCGGACCGAGCAGTTGAATTGCACGTTGATGTCGACCTGCTCGTCGTGGTCCGTCACTTCCACGATGTCCACGAAGCGGCCGGGTCCGCCGATGCCGATCTGTCCGAATGCCAGGCCCGTCATCGAGACACTCAGCAGGGCCGCCACCAGGCGCATTGAACGCCTAATGCTTGAAAGCGGCATCGGATACACGGTGATACGGGCCGGGCAGGCTCCTGGTGACGGTGGCGCGCGTCGGGTTGCTGTACACGTGGCACGCGCCGCTGCAATCACCCAGCTCCGTGGCACTGTATAGCAGGCCTTTCACCGTCTTGGGATGCCCCGCCGGATGGAAGTCCTTCGCATGACAGCCGCCGCAGGTACCCGCAGATGCGGCGTAAGGGTAGGGTATCTGGTCGGCATTGGTCGTATGGCAGGCGACGCAAGTCAGCGCGGTACGATGGCTTCCCGGGTACGCCGCGGAGGCGTGCCTGAACGAGATGAGCGACCAGTCCGGGTAGCTGTGGCACGTCGCGCAGTCGCGCTGCATGACCATGTGAGCCGGGGGTTTGCCCACGGCATTGGTATTGTTATGGCAGCTCTGGCAGCCGCTGTGGATGGCGGAGTGATCCAGCTTCGCCGGCAGCCAGGACAGTGTCCCGTGGCAGGTACCGCACTGCTGCGCAGTGGGAATGTGATTGCGGGGCAGCCCGATCGCCCGCACCGCGTTGTGACAGGTAACGCAGGTATTCGGAGCGACGGCAGCGTGGTCGAAGCGCGCGGGCATCCACGCGTTCGTCGTATGGCAACTCTCGCACGCATTGTTGCTTGCGATGTGCATCAAAGGCTTGCCGATCGCGATCTTGCCGTCGTGGCAAGTTGCGCACGCTCCACGCACTTGCGTGTGATCGACGCTTCTGACCGGTAACCATGCCAGCGTCGTGTGGCACGACTGGCACGAATCGGTCGTGGCGATGTGATCCGCCGGTTTTACCGCTGCGAGCACCGCGCTGCGCATACTCGTAGTCGCTGCCTTCGTCACCCTCGCCGTTGCCGCAGGCGCAGGCGCCCCGCGCGCCACGGCCGGAGCCGGTCGCGTCGCATGCTTGTCACGCGAGGTGTGGCAACCGGAGCCGCCGCAATCCCGGCCCGCGTGATGATTGGGGTCCGGTCGAACCCAGAGCTGCACGCCGGTGTTGGTTTTCCATGTCATGCCGTATTCATGGCAGCTCTCGCAGGCGTTGGCGCGCACCACCGCGTGCTTCATGACGGTGCCGGAGAAAGTCGCGAAGTTCGTTACGGCATGACACTGCTCGCAGGCGATGCTGCCGACGGGAATGTGTCCGGTCGGTCCCGTGGGAGGCTCGACAAGCGTCGGTGGCGCCATGTTCGCGAACGACAGGCCGCCGGCATGACATTGCGCGCAGTTGCTCGTAATGCCCGCGTGGCCTGTGGCGCCCATCACATAGGCCGCGTAATTTCCGGCCGTGGTGTGACACTGCGCACAGGGCGCGTTGGTCGGGATGTGGTTGGCCGGTTTCGACGCACTGGTCAGATTTCCGCCGAACGTCGGCCTGGTCGTATGACACCCGGAGCAATCGCCGCTCGCCGGGTGACCCTTGTCGAAGGCGGTCGGACGCGAGTCGCCCGCGGCCGTAGCGGTGCTGGCGGCCATCCCCTGGTATGGTGCGGCCTCGTGGCAGGTCTGACATGTCGTGACGGCCGCCGCGACGGTCGTATGGCCGGCGGTGTTGAGCGTGGGAGCCGAGATGTTAGCCGACCCGATCATGAATCCGCCGGGATTCACGTTGGCCGTCGTGTGACATCCGGAGCCGCTGCAGTCGAGGGTACCGATCGGGATATGGTTGGCGGTGGTGGTGACGATCGAGACATGGGCGAAGCTGCCCGCGACGGCCGGCGCGTGGCAGGCCAGGCACGCGGTGACTCCCTGGTGAGTCCCGGCCACCGAGTAGAGCGCGTAATTCCCGGCGGTCGTATGACACTGCGCACAGGACGCGCTGGTCGGTATGTGATTCGCCGGCTTGCTGCTCCCCCCGGTTTGATTGGTTGCGAATGTCGGGGCAGTGGTATGGCAGCCCGAGCAATCGCCCGAGGCGGGGTGGATCCTGTCGAGCGCGGTCGGTCGCGAGTCGCCCGCGGCGGCTGCGCTACTGGCGATCATTCCCTGATACGGTGCCGACTCGTGACAGGTCTGGCAGCCGGCGACGGCGGCGGCTACCGTTGAGTGGCCTGCTACGTTCAGCGTGGGGCTTGCGATGTTCGCCGCGCCGATAATGAAGCCCCCGCCATTGACGTTGGCTGTCGTATGACAACCCGAGCCACTGCAGTCGAGGGCGCCGATCGGGATATGGTTGGCCGACGTCGTGGTGATCGTGATGTTGGCGAACGTCGTGGCAACCGTCGGACCATGGCAGTTCAGACAGGACGTCACGCTCCGGTGCGTGCCGGTTACCGAATACTGCGCGAAGTTCCCTGGGGTCATGTGACACTGTGTGCAGACGGCGGTCGTGGGAATGTGGTTGGCGGGCTTCGTGCCGGCCACGACGTCGCTCGCGAACGTCGGTAGCGTGACGTGGCAGTCTCCGCAGTCTCCCGTAGCCGGATGTTTGGCATCCAGGGCGGTGGACGGCCGCGAGTCACCCGCGGTCGTTGCGGTGCTGGCGATCATTCCCTGGTAGAGCGCGGACTCGTGACAGCTCTGACACGTCGCGACTGCGGCGGCCACCGTAGAGTGTCCTGCCATGTTCAGCGTGGGGCTCGCAATGTTTGCCGCGCCGAGAATGAAGCCCCCCGTATTGACGTTGGCTGTCGTGTGGCAACCCGCGCTGTTGCAGTCGAGGGCGCCGATCGGGATGTGGTTGGCCGGCGTCGTGGTGATCGTAACGTTGGCGAACCTCGTCGCGACACTCGGGCCGTGGCAGCTCACACACGAGGTCACGCCCTGATGGGTGCCCGTCACCGAATACAGGGCATAGTTGTTCGGGGTCGTGTGACACTGTGTGCAGGCTGCGGTCGTGGGAATGTGGTTGGCCGGCTTCGCCGCGGCATTCATATTCGTGGCGAACGTCGGTGCCGTCGTATGGCAGCCGGCGCAGTCACCGGTCGTCGGGTGGCCCTTGTCGAATGCGGTCGGCCGCGAGTCACCGGCGGCGGTCGCGGAGCTCGCGAGCATCCCCTGATAGCCGGCGGTCTCGTGGCAGGTTTGGCAGGCGGCAACCGCCGCGGCAACGGTGGTGTGACCGGCGAAGCTCAGCGTCGGGGTCGAGAGGCTCGCGGCCCCGATCATGAAGCCGCCGGCGTTCACGTTGCCCGTGGTGTGGCAACCCGAGCCGTTGCAGTCGATGGCGCCGATCGGGATGTGGTTGCCCGACGTCGTCGCGATCGTGATGTTGGCGAACGTGCCGGCGACCGTCGAGCCGTGGCAACCGAGGCAACCCGTCACGCTCGCATGGGTTTCCGTGACCGAATATTGAGAGTAGTCGTTCGGGGTCGTATGACACTGCGTGCAAGGCGCGCTCGTGGGAATGTGATTCGCCGGACGCAGCGAATTCGTCGCGAACGACGTGGTCGAGCCGTGGCACAGGCTGCAATCCCCGCTCGCCGGGTGCGGCGCCGGGGGACGTGTGACGATGCTGACACCGAAGAAGCTCTTGCCGGCTTCATGGCACGTCGCGCACGCAATGCTCGTGACCGCGGCGTGATTCATCGGGG
>CAZDTG010000066.1:0-23170 GCA_964508005.1 uncultured Steroidobacteraceae bacterium | reverse complement strand
GGTTGGAGCGGACCTGCGTCGCGAGCCGCAGGCGCTGCAGCTCGCCCGGCGAGAGTGTCGGTGTGCTGCGCTCGAGCGACAAATAGCCGAGACCGAGATCCAGCAACGCTGCGAGCCGCGCCTCGAGATCCTGTGCGATCCGCGTCGTGACCAGCGCCTTCTCGGGATGCTCCGCCGCTGCCTTGCGCAGACGCGCGGCAGGGCCGTCCGCGTAGGGTTGCATGATGCGCGCGAGCTCCCGCAATGACAGGCGCGACAGCTCCGCGATATCCATTCCCGCGAACTTCACCGCGAGGACCTCGGGACGCAGCCGCTTGCCGTGGCACAGGCTGCACTCCGTGCTCAGCATGTACTGCAGGGCCCGTTTCCTCATGAGGGCGCTTTGCGTGTTGGCGAACGAATGCAAGACGTGGCGGCGCGCGCTCGTGAACGTCCCCTGATAGCTCGGCTCCTCCCCGCGCTTGCGGGCACGGCGCGTCTGTTCCGGGGTGAGACCGGCGTAGACCGGAACCACCGGCTGCTCGTCGGTGAACAGGATCCAATGCCGCAGCTTCTTCGGCAGCTCCCGCCAGGGCCGATCGACGTCGACTCCCATCGAAACGAGGATGTCCCGCTGGTTCTGGCCGCCCCACGCGGTCGGCCATGCGGCGATGGCGCGCTCGCGAATGGTCAGGGAGTCATCGGGGACGAGCGACTTTTCAGTGACTTCGTAGACGCGGCCGAGTCCGTGACACTTCGGACACGCGCCGGCGGGAGTGTTCGGCGAGAACGCTTCGGCATAGAGCAGAGGCTGGCCGCGGGGGTAATCGCCGGCGCGCGAGTACAACATGCGCAGCAGGTTCGACAGTGTCGTGACACTGCCGACCGACGAGCGGGTCGTGGGGGAGCCGCGCTGCTGCTGGAGCGCCACCGCCGGCGGCAGGCCATCGATCTCGTCCACCTCGGGCACGGCCATCTGGTGAAAGAGGCGCCGGGCATAGGGCGACACCGACTCGAGGTAACGTCGCTGCGCCTCCGCGTAGAGCGTGCCGAACGCCAACGAGGATTTTCCCGATCCCGATACGCCCGTGAAAACAACAAGCGAGTCGCGTGGGATATCGACATCCACGCTCTTGAGGTTGTGCTCGCGCGCTCCGCGCACGCGCACCATATCCGGCAGGTTGTTGCCGGAAACCCGGTCTGTGCCTGCGACTCGGCGAGCGCTGCTGCCTACATCGTCATCAATTGTCATGCGGCGCCCGGCCGCCTTGGCGCGTCGGGATCGACGGCATCGGCCGGGAGGCGGGCGCCGGATGATACGCTGGCGGACGCCCTGAATGGGGCTCGGCGAAAGAGCCTCGGTCGCCGCGACCGCCGCGGTCGCCCGCGTCCCCGCGGTCTCCGCGATCACCTCGATCGCCCCGATCGCCCCGATCGCCGCGGTCGTGCTCGCCCCGATCCCGATCCCCGCGATCGTCGCGATCCCAGCGGTGGGGCGGCGGACCCACGTAATAGCCCGGGCCCCACCCGCCGTATGCATAGCCATACGGTTCGTAGTAGTCGACCCCGTAGCCGACGTCAGCGCCGCCGCTATAGTACGTCCCGCTCTCTTCGTAGCCACCGGCTACGCAGCCGCTCAGCGAAGCGGCCGCCAGCGCGGCGGCGATTGCAAGTGCAGCGGTGAGCGCCCTGGGCTGGGTTTGCGGTTGGTTTCGTGTTTGCGTCTGCGCTCGGGAGTGGAGCCGGGTTCGCGCCGTTCGCTGCATACGCGCGCTCGGGAAAAGGGCCGCCATGCCGTTCATTTCGGAGCCTCCTTGCTGTCCCCGGCGGTCCACTCCAGCACGCCGAACGGTGCGCCGGCGGGATCGGCGAGCACGGCGACCAGGCCGCCATGCCGGTCGGGGTGAGGCTCCACGAGCACCCGTCCGCCGAGCGACTGCGCGCGCGTGACCGTGTCGCCGGTGTCGACCACGCGTATGAAATTGAGCCAATGAGGATGGGCCGGCGCGGGCTGGGCAGGCAATGCGTTCGTGCTGGCTCGTGCATAGTCTCCGGTTGAGAGCAGCACGTGCTCGAGGCCGTCTGCACCGCGCAGATCGAACGCCTCGTAGCCAAACACCGTCTGATAGAAGGCGGCGGCGGCTCCCGGATCACGTGTCACGAGTGAGCTCCAGATCCACTCTCCGGGCTCCGAGAGGACATCGGCAGGATCACCGCTGCTGGACTGCAGGACCGCGAACACAGCGCCTTGCGGATCGGCAAGGACTGCCTGCCTGCCGCGCTCGGCATACGTATGCGGCTTCGACAACACCTTGCCGCCTCGTGCAACGATGCTGTGTGCCGCCGCATCGACATCGCGGACGGATATGAATGTCAACCACGCCGGTTGTCGTCGCTCGCCGGACTTGACGGAGCGCTGCAGAACTCCACCGACGGGCTCGCCGTCGCGCAGCGCGATGGAATAATCCGTCTCGCCGGTGTGAACGTCGTTGAACCTCCAACCGAACAGGCCGCCGTAGAAACGCTTCGCCGCGACAAGATCGGGCGTTACCAGATCGACCCAGATGATCTTGCCGGGATGATGCTCGCTGCTGGCCGGCTGCGTCAGAGGCGGCAGCTGGAAATCCAGGGCCCGATGCTTGGGCGCATCCGCGGCGGCGATCGTGACGGCCAGCATCGCAAGCACACCGGGCACTGCCGCTTTCAACCGGGCGCGCAGCCGGGCGGATGGCTGCGCGGCCAGCTCGGCGGACGGCGGTGTACGCACCCGCCTGACATCGAACTCCTGGGTCATGTTTTCTGCCCCTCCAATACGCGCAACCTCACTACCGCGATGACGATCGCAGGCCGTGGCGGCTGCGCGCGCGGTGGTGTACAACGAAGCTCTAGCCCCACAGTTCCGCAATATCGGGGGCGATCGGATCAACTCGAGGAACTGACGCATGCGAATTTCAGGTGGCGTACGGGCGCTCACCGCCTGGCTGGGTGCCGGATTGCTCGCTGCCTTGCTTCCAGTACATGACGCCGCGTCGGCCTCGTCCACGTCCTGCGACCGTGCCTGTCTCGATGCTTTCGTGGACAGGTATCTCGATGCGATGCTCGCGCACGATCCGCGCAAAGCACCGTTTGCATCCGATGTGAAGTTCACCGAGAACGGCCAGAGACTCGAGCTCGGCGACGGTTTGTGGCGCACCATCACCGGCAAGGGCACGTATCGCATGTTTGTCGCCGATGTGGAGTCCGGACACGTGGCTTTCCTCGGCTCGATCACGGAAGCCGACACACCGGCGATGCTGGCGCTGCACCTGAGAATACGCAAGGGCCGCATCTCCGCCGCGGAGACCCTGGTGCAACGGAGCGAAAAGTCGGCCCAGGGATTCGAGGAGATCGGCTACACGTGGCGCGACCCGCTGCCGGCGGGCGAGCGCATGTCGCGGGCGGAGCTTTTGAACACGGCGAATCTCTATTTCTCGGGCATGCAGCGCAATGACGGCAAGGGTGTCTATCCGTTCGACGAAGACTGTAATCGTATCGAGAACGGCACCTTCACGACCAACGTCCCGACACCGCCGGGGCAGACACGGCCGGACCCCGCAACCGCCGGCAATTACTCCAGCCAATGGAGTTGCCGGGAGCAGTTCGAGTCCGGCCTGCTCCATTTCGTGTCCCGCATCCGCGACCGCCGCTTCGTGGCCGTGGATCCGGAGCGCGGGCTGGTATTCAGTTATGTCTTCTTCGATCACATGGCGGGTGAGACCCGCACTTTCCACACACCCGACGGCCGCACGGTCAGCGCGGGTCCGAAGCAGCCCTGGACCTGGGAAATCGCCGAGGCTTTCCGCATCTCGCACCGCACGATTCACGAGATCGTCGCGATCATGGAGAAGGTGCCTTACGGGATGAATTCCGGATGGAGCACCTGGCAGGAAGGGATGTCGAGCGAGGGGCGCGAGGCTTCGCGGTAAGCCGGCATGCGCGCGAGCTCGGCGGGGTCCATTGGTCCATGACGGCCCCATGCGGGAAATAAATGAAGCTCATGCTGGGGCCGCGGCGCGGCGGCGGGGAGCCACCGACATGATGCGGGGGGCGCTTTGACAGCCGTCGCCGCCAACCGCTACCCTAGCGCAATTACGCAAGTATTTGTTCCGCCTGACGAAACTAACTTTCCACCGCCTCTCAAACCATCCGGACGGTCGCCATGAATTCCCTTTCGGACAGCGATATGGCTGTCATCCAGCTCGACAACCCGCCGGTCAACGCGCTCTCGCATCCGATTCGACAGCGTATCGCCAATGAGCTGGCGCGCGCGGAAGCCGACCCCGCAGTCAAGGCGGTCATCCTCATCGGCAACGGCGAGTTCTTCTGCGGGGGCGCCGACGTCAAGGAGTTCAACACGCCGAAGATGGCCGCCGAGCCGAACCTCGCCACGTTGGTTCACCTCTTCGAGCGCTCTGTGAAGCCAACGATTGCCGCCGTGTCCGGGACCGCACTCGGCGGCGGGTTCGAGCTGGTGCTCGCCTGCCACTATAGGGTCGCGACCGCCGAAGCTCGCGTCGGCCTCCCGGAGGTGAAAATCGGGCTCATCCCCGGTTCCGGCGGGACTCAGCGCCTGCCGCGGGCCGTTGGCCTCGAGACCGCGATCAACATGATCGTCTCCGGTGAGCCTGTACGTGCCGCCGATCTGGCCCGGACCGCCTTGTTCGCGCGGATCATCGAGGGCGATCTGCTGAGCGGCGCCAAGGCTTTTGCGCGCGGGGTCGCCGCCGAAGGGGCTCGAGTGCAATTGCTGCGGGATCGGCCAGTAGGCTATGCCAATCACGAGGCGCTTTTGCAGTTCGCGCGCAACATGGTGAAGGCGAAGGCGGGACCCTACCCTGCGCCGAGTGCCTGCCTCGATGCCATCGAGGCGAGTGTCACGGCGTCGACCTTCGATGAAGGGGTACGCAAGGAGCGCGAAATCTTCCTGGGCCTGCTGCAGGGGCCCGAGTCGCGCGCCATCCGTCATGTGTTCTTCGCTGAGCGCGCGGCGGCGAAAATTGCGGACGTCCCTGCGAAGACCCCGACGCGCAACATCGCCGCGGTCGGCGTCATCGGCGCGGGCACGATGGGCGGGGGCATCGCCATGAACTTCCTCAACGCCGGGACGCCAGTCACGCTGCTGGAGGTGAGCGCCGCAGCGCTCGACAAGGGGATCGCCACGATCCGCCGCAACTACGAAAGCTCGGTGAAGAAGAAAAAGCTCTCGCCCGAGGACCTCGAGCGCCGCATGGCGCTGCTGAAGCCGACCACCTCGTACGAGGATCTGCGTGCCACGGATCTCGTCATCGAGGCCGTTTTCGAGGATCTCTCCGTCAAGGAGAAGGTATTTCGCCAGCTGGATGAGGTGGCGAAACCCGGCGCGATCCTCGCCACCAACACCTCGACCCTGGATGTCGATAAGATCGCCGCTTTCACGCGCCGGCCGGCCGATGTGGTGGGCCTGCACTTCTTCAGTCCCGCGAACGTGATGCGCCTGCTGGAGGTCGTGCGCGGCAAGGCCACCGCCCGAGACGTGCTCGCCACGGTCATGCAGCTGGCGAAGAAAATCCGCAAGCTCGCCGTGGTCTCGGGTGTGTGTGACGGATTCATCGGCAACCGCATGCTGCATCGCTATTCGGCGCAAGCGAATTTTCTTCTGGAGGAAGGCTGTCTGCCGGCGCAGGTGGACCGTGCGATGGAGAAGTTCGGCTTCGCCATGGGTCCTTTCCGGGTCGGGGATCTCGCGGGCAACGATATCGGCTGGGCGATTCGCAGGCGACGCGCGGCCGAGGGCCATCGCAGCGATGAAGGCAGGATCGCGGACCGGTTGTGCGAGATGGGCCGCTTCGGGCAGAAGACCGGCGCGGGCTGGTACGACTACCGGCCGGGGGACCGCACTGCGCGGCCCAACGCGGACGTCAACGCGATGATCGAGAAGTACTCGGCGGAGGCCGGCGTCACGCGCCGCAGGATCGACGATCGGGAAGTCGTCGAGCGGCTCGTGTACGCGCTCGTGAACGAGGGAGCGCTCATTCTCGAGGAACGGATCGCGCAACGCGCCTCCGACATCGACCTCGTCTACCTGAACGGCTACGGGTTTCCCCTTCTGCGCGGCGGCCCGATGTTTTATGCGGACAGCGTCGGGCTCATTGAGGTGGTGAGCGCGATACGCCGCTACGCCCGTGGCGTACATCCGAAACCGTGGACACCGGCGCCGCTGTTGGAAAAGCTGGCGGCTGACGGCGCCTCGTTCGCATCCTTCGACTCTCACTCCACGGACTCACTCTCATGAGCACTGATGCTGTCATCGTTTCCACGGCTCGTACGGGCTTCGGCAAGTCCTGGCGGGGCGCATTCAACATGACCTATGGGGCCGCGCTCGGCGGTCATGTGGTACAGCACGCGGTTGCCCGTGCCGGCATCGATCCGGCCGAGGTCGAAGACGTCCTCATGGGGTGCGCGCTCACCGAGGGTACGACGGGCGGTAACATCGCGCGGCAGATTGCGCTGCGTGCCGGTCTTCCCGTGACGACCGCCGGGGTAACCGTCAACCGCTTCTGCTCTTCCGGGCTGCAGACGATCGCCATGGCGGCTCAAAGGGTGATCACGGAGAAGGTGCCGGTGATCGTCGCCGGCGGGCTGGACTCCATCTCGTGCGTGCAGAATGACATGAACGCACGCATGCGGCAGGACCCCTGGCTGCTCGAGCACAAGCCGGGAATTTTCTGGACCATGATCCAGACCGCCGAGCAGGTCGCGAAACACTACGGTATCTCGCGCGAGCGGCAGGACGAATACGGAGTGCGGAGTCAGATGCGCGCGACCGAGGCCCGTGCGGCCGGTAAATTCGACGCCGAGATCGTCCCGATGAAAGTGACCATGGGCGTGGTGGATGAGGCCACCAGCCGTCTCGGCACCCGCGAGGTCACGATCAGCGCCGACGAAGGCATTCGCCCCGATACGACCTTGGAGGGCGTGTCGAAGATCCGCACGGTCCTGCCCGATGGAGTCATTACAGCGGGTAATGCGAGCCAGTTCTCGGATGGTGCGAGCGCCTGC
This sequence comes from uncultured Steroidobacteraceae bacterium, assembly GCA_964508005.1. Lineage (GTDB taxonomy): Bacteria > Pseudomonadota > Gammaproteobacteria > Steroidobacterales > Steroidobacteraceae > 13-2-20CM-66-19. Next base: position 16,114 of record CAZDTG010000066.1, on the reverse strand, counting down.
GTAGTCATGGATGCGAAACTGGCCGAAAAACGCGGCATTCAGCCGCTCGGAATTTTCCGCGGCTTCGCCGTCGCGGGCTGCGAGCCGGAAGAGATGGGAATCGGCCCGGTGTTTGCCGTACCGCGCCTGCTCGAGCGAACCGGGGTCCGGATGCAGGACGTCGGCCTGTGGGAGCTCAACGAAGCCTTCGCCGTGCAAGTGCTCTATTGCCGCGACCGGCTCGGAATTCCGGATGAGCGCCTGAACGTCAACGGCGGGGCGATCGCGGTCGGGCACCCGTACGGGGCTTCTGGCGCGCGACTCACCGGACATGCGCTCATCGAGGGTAAGCGTCGTGGCGCCAAGTATGTCGTGGTCACGATGTGTATCGGCGGCGGCCAGGGGGCGGCGGGTTTGTTCGAAGTGTGTTGACCGTCCCGCGACACGCGATCGACGCCGGGCGCCTGCGGGAGTGGCTCCGCCCTCACGTAGGCGATGCGCCCGGGATCGCGATCACGCAATTCGAAGGCGGCCAGTCGAATCCGACCTATCTTCTCGAGACCGGCGACCGGCAGCTCGTCCTACGACGCAAGCCGCCGGGCACGCTGTTGCCTTCCGCACATGCGGTCGATCGCGAATTCCGCATCATGCGCGCGCTCGCTGCGACGGATGTGCCGGTTCCCCAATGCCTGGCCCTCTGCGAGGACTCCTCCGTCATCGGCAGCGCGTTCTATGTAATGGAGTATGTCGAGGGCCGGATCCTTCGCGATCCGGCATTGCCTTGCTTGCCTCGCGAGTCGCGCGCCGCGATCTACGCGGAGATGAATCGGGTGATCGCCGCATTGCATGCGCTCGATCCCAACGCACTCGGCCTGGGTGACTACGGGCGCTCCGGCAATTACATACAACGTCAGGTGCAGCGTTGGACGAGCCAGTACCGGGCGTCGCAGACCGAGGAAATCCCGGCCATGGAACGACTCATCGCCTGGCTGCCGCTGCACATTCCGCCGGGTGATGAGACGCGCATCGTGCACGGCGACTTCCGGCTCGATAACATGATCTTCGCTCCACGCGAGCCGCGAATCCTCGCCGTCATCGACTGGGAGCTCTCGACGCTGGGCCATCCGCTCGCCGACTTCGCCTACCATTGTCTCTCCTGGTATCGCAGCTCCGACACGAAACAAGGGTTGCACGGACTCGATCTCGAGGCACTCGGCGTGCCGGCAGTGCGCGAGTATCTCGCGGCCTATTGCGCGCGCCTCGGACGCGAGGTGCTGGCACCCGACCACTGGGAGTACTACATCGTTTTCAACATGTTCCGGCTGGTGGGCATCCTGCAGGGCGTTGCCGCGCGGGCGATTCAGGGGAACGCCTCGAGCGCCGAGGCTGCCGCGCTCGGCAGCGGTGCGCGGCCGCTCGCCGAAGAAGCGTGGCGCCGCGTGGAAGCCATGGGCGGCCGCTGACCGTCAGAGCTCGGCGTCAATTGCGGCGCGCGAGTCGAGGCGCCGAGGGGGTTTAAGATTATGAGCTTCGAGCCATCCGCCAAGACCACGGCGCTCGCTGCAGCGTTGACGGCATTCATGGACGAATTCATCTATCCGAGCGAGGCGGCCCTGCATGCGCAGATCGAAGCCAACCGACAACGCGGTGAGCCCTGGGCACCGCTCGCTCTGCTGGAGGAGCTCAAAGCTGAGGCGCGTTCCCGCGAGCTCTGGAACCTGTTTCTGCCGCAGTCGCCCTTTGGCGCGGGACTCACCAACCTCGAGTACGCGCCTTTGTGCGAGATCATGGGGCGCGCGCCGTTCGCGCCCGAGGTCTTCAACTGCTCGGCACCCGACACCGGCAACATGGAGGTGCTCGCGCGTTACGGCACCCCGGAGCAACAGCAAACGTGGCTGCAGCCGTTGCTCGACGGGACAATCCGCTCGGCCTTCGCGATGACGGAGCCCGGCGTCGCCTCTTCCGATGCCACGAATGTCGAGATGCGGATCGCTCGCGACGGCGACTCTTACGTGATCAACGGGCGTAAGTGGTGGTCGAGCGGAGCGCCCGATCCGCGCTGCCAGATCCTCATCGTGATGGGCCAGACGGCGCCCGACAATCCCGATTTGCATCGGCGCCAATCGATGATTCTGGTGCCGATGGCAACCCCCGGGGTGACCCTGTTGCGCTCGCTGCGGGTGTTTGGCTATGACCACGCGCCTCACGGCCACGGCGAGCTCGACTTTCGCGACGTGCGGGTGCCTGCCGCCAACATCCTGCTGGGCGAAGGGCGGGGATTCGAGATCGCGCAAGGGCGGCTCGGGCCCGGCCGCATCCATCATTGCATGCGCCTCATCGGCCTGGCGGAGCGCGCGCTCGAGCTCATGTGCCGGCGCACGCTGCAGCGCGTTGCCTTCGGGCGGCCGATCGCGGATCAGGGTGTCACGCGCGAGCGGATTGCCGAGGCGCGCATCCTCATCGACCAGGCACGGCTCCTCGTATTGAATGCAGCGGACATGATGGACCGGCTCGGCAACAAGCGCGCGCTGAAGGAGATCGCGATGATCAAGGTCGTGGCACCGAACATGGCGTGCCAGGTACTCGATTGGGCCATTCAGGCGCATGGCGGCGGCGGTGTCTCGGACGACTTCCCGCTCGCTGCCGCATGGGCGGGCGCCCGCACGCTGCGTCTCGCGGATGGCCCGGACGAAGTCCATCGCAATCAGATCGCGCAACTCGAGCTTGCGCGCTATAAGGCGCGGTAACCCGCCGCGCGTCCTTTCCATTGCGTGCGGCACTGAACAACCGTTTAATCAGGGTTTACCGTGGGGAGCCTCCAATAAATGTACAAGACTCTCGCCATCGCCGGCGCCGTTGCCTTCCTCGTCTGCGGCTCACTGAGCCCCCTCTCCACCACTCGCGCCGCCGCCGGCACGGCGTCATCGGCAGCCACCGAGGCCCGGTTCCGCGACCTTTATAAAGAGCTCGTCGAAACCAATACGACCCTCTCCTCCGGCAACTGCACTGCGGCCGCGGAGCGCATGGCGGCCCGGCTGAAGGCGGCGGGTTATCCCGAAGAGGACTTCCATCCGTTCGCAGTGCCGGATCACCCGAAGGAAGGCGGACTGGTCTTCATCTATCCGGGGCGGGACCCGAAGCTCAAGGCGATCCTGCTGCTCGCCCACATCGATGTGGTCGAGGCGAAGCGCGAGGACTGGGTGCGCGATCCGTTCAAGCTCGTGGAGGAGAACGGCAATTTCTATTCACGCGGCGCGTTGGATGACAAGGCCGAGGCGGCCATCTGGGTCGATACGCTCATCCGTTACCGCGAAGAGAATTTTCGCCCGCTGCGCACCCTCAAAGTCGCCCTCACCTGTGGTGAAGAGACAAGCGGCGCATTCAATGGCGCGCAGTGGCTGAGTGAGCACCAGCGCGATCTCATCGATGCCGAGTTCGCTCTCAACGAGGGAGCGGACGGCGAGCTCGACGCGGAGGGTCATCGCGTCGCCTTGGAAATCCAGGCGGGCGAGAAGCTGTCACAGAACTTCCGGCTCGAAGTGACGAATCGCGGCGGACACAGCTCGCGCCCCGTGAAGGACAACGCAATCTATCGCCTCGCGGGCGCCTTGAAGCGCATCGAGGGCTACCAGTTTCCCGCGCAATTCACCGACGGCAATCGGGGCTACTTCAAGGGCATGGCCGGCATCGAAGCCGCCAAGGGGGAAACCGAGGTCGCCAACGCCATGCGAGCGCTCGTGCAGAATCCGGACGACCAGAGTGCAATCGCCCTGGTATCCACCAAGGACCCCTCATGGAACGCGACCCTGCGGACGACGTGTGTCGCGACCATGCTCGACGCGGGACATGCAACAAACGCTCTCCCGCAACGCGCGCGTGCCAATATCAACTGCCGGATCTTCCCGGGCGTGGATCCCGAAACCGTGCGGCAGAAGCTGCAGGAGCTCGTCGCGGACCCGGCAGTGAAGGTGACCACGCTCGAGACGCGCGGGCCGAGCTCGCCGCCCCCGCCGCTCACTCCCAAGGTGATGGGACCGTTCCAGAAGCTCGCGGGGCAGTTTTGGCCCGGGGTGCCCGTCGTCCCGATCCTGCAGCCCGGAGCCACGGACGGCGAATTCCTCAATGCCGCCGGCATCCCGACCTATGGCATCGAGCCGGTCTTCATCGGCCCCGACCTCGGCAACATCCACGGCCTCAACGAATACGTCGGGGTGAAGTCGCTGCTGGAGGGCCGGGACTTCCTGTACCGGCTGGTGAAGCTCTACGCGGACCAGAAGTGACGGGCGGCCGTCGCGACCAACACCCGCGGGGTCATGGAGATTTCACGGAGGTGTCATCGGGATGAGGTGAAAGTCGCTCCCGCGAGTCTGAAGAGTGAGACGGAGTGCGCGCCGTGAAGAATGTCGCCATTTGCGGTCATTCAGCTACCAGATGAAAGTATGGTATTCAGGGCGCCTCTCGAGCGAAGCGCCGCATCATGAAGATTCTCCCCGCAGACCAAAACGCCATGGCTGACGCGCCCGTTACGGCGGCGCCTCGATCGCAGGCCATAGACCCTGAACGGCGGCAGGATAGAAAACCGCCACGAACACGGACGCCTTCGGTTCCTACGCCGGGTCAGCTTGCGGTGTTCGAACGGGCGCTGGCCAGACGCAATGCTGCCAAAGCCGCGGCAGCGGCGGGCGGGATCGCGTCGACGAACGGCCCGGACGAGCGGGGTCGCAAAGGAACGCCCGCCCCTGCGAGCCGCCACTCGAACTTAGGCGGTGGGTCCACTAGCGCGGCCCAGCCCGCGTCGCCAGCGTCGTCCGTGCCTCTTTCGGAGCTGGCGCGCGTGGCCACAACCAAGCGTCCGCTCACGCGCCCAGGGCTCAGCCGGCGACCAAAGCTCGCCGTATTTGCCGTGGGCTCCGCGGTGGCGACGCTGCTCATTGGGGTTTTGACTTTCGAGCTGTTTCGGACCCCTGCAGAGAAGCCCATGCCGCGAGCCACGCTCGCGAGCATCCAGCCGTTCTCGCCGAGGGCCGCCACTTTGGTTGCGGAGCCCGCGGAAAGCCCTGCCCCCCAGTCCACTGCACCCTCCGCGCCTGAGCAGACGGCTGCGCCAGAAGACGCAAGCCCACCGGACCCGCAGCCGGCGACACTCGACGCCGTGGATCCAGCTCCGATGCCGCCGCCGCCGATGCATAACGGGCCGCCGCTAGGGATGATCGCGCCGCAGGACTCAAACTAGCGGCCATCGGCCCCGGCGCTGGTCAACCCAACGCCGGGGGTGAGGCAAACGCTCTCGTCAATCCCGCCGGGTCTTGCTCAGCAGGCGCAGGATTTCCATGTACAGCCACACCATCGTGACGAGCAGGCCGAAGGCGCCATACCACTCCATGTACCGCGGTGCGCCCTGGGCGGCGCCCGATTCGATGAAGTCGAAGTCGAGTATCAGATTCAGCGCGGCGACGCCGACGATGACCAGCGAAATGATGATGCCCAGCGGACTCGACGAGTTCAGCAGGGGCACCTGGACGTGGAAGAACCCGAGGACGATCGAGACGAGATAAACCAGCGCGATCGCGCCGGTCGCGCCGATCACAATCGCGCGGAATCGCTCGGTGGCGCGAATGATGTTCAGCTTGTAGGCGACGAGCATCACTGCCAGCACGGCGAAGGTCAAACCCACCGCCTGAATGGCGATACCCGGATACCTGCGCTCGAGCAACGCCGAGATGCCGCCGATGGCGAGACCTTCGAGAGCCGCATACGGCACAGCCAGGTACGGGGCAAGGTCGGCCTTGAAGCTGATGATCATGCCGACCACGAGCCCGCCGAGGGCGCCCACCAGCAGTGACGTCGAGACGACGGACCCATCGCCGCTGGTGAGGTATTGCGACCACGGCCAGAACGCTCCGGCAAGCAGTACGACCAGCAGCAGGAACGCCTTATTGATCGACCCCTGCAGCGTCATGCGCTCTTCGCCGAATGCCGGCCGCGGCTGACTGGCGAAAACCCGCTCGTTCAGGCTGGGGTTACCGGATCGGGTCACTGGAAGGGGCATCGACGTCTCCTTGGGAAAGTCATGAGCACACGCGGAGGCGGCGCCTGGGCCACCACCGACGGGCGTTTACTGGGGGCTATTATATGGGAAGCAAGCGCTTACCGGCGGCGCAAACCTGGAACCGGCCCTGGTGCCTCTCGCCTGGCGTCCGCGGCTACGTGCCCTCGCCGCTCTCGACATCCTTCCGGGCGCCGGTGACGTGAATGGGCTTGCCGTCCTGGGTCTTCGGCTCGGTCCGCTCTTTCAGAGTGAGCGGACCCGTCAGCAACAGGCACAGTCCCGCAGTGTCCCCCTCGATCACGCCCCAGCGGACGCCGCTGCATCTATCCTCCTTGAGGCAGGCATCCCAGCAATATTGCCGATCGGGCAACCCGAGCTTCTTGTAGATGGTGCCGCTCACGTCCTTACCCGGGATCACCGTCATGCGCGGCAGCTTTTCCGGCGCAGAGGCAGCTTGCAGGGGACTACCCAACGTCGCCAACAACAGCGCGACGGCGAACAATGGCCGGCGCGTGCGCGCTTGCGAAGCTTCCTGGCAGGAGAGCGGTCCGCATGGCAGCGTCGCTTGGTTCACTTGATCGTGCCCCATTCGTGAGAGCCCGCAGAATACCTGCGGACCAGGGGATCCGCCATCATCGGCCGATGAACTGGCTCAGCTCGCGGCATGGTTGATTCGCGTGCGCCGCTCCGTCAGATGCGGGCGATCTCGGCGAGGGCATCGGCGTCGGCCGCCGTCCTCACTGCGGCAGCCGCGTCGCGCACCACCTGCTCGAGCACGACCAGGTATTCCAGATAGCGCTTGCGTCCAAGAGCCGTGATGCGGCAGAACGTCTGCGGACGATTGTGGTCGAAGCCCTTCGAGATTTCGACGAGCCGCGCTGCCTGCAGCACCTGCAGATGGCGGCTGAGGTTGCCGTCCGTCAGATCACAGAGTTGTTTGAGATCGGCGAACAGCAGGCCTTTCGGATGACTCACCAGAGACGTGAGCACACTCAGACGCGCCCGCTCGTGAATCACACGATCGAGCCCACCATAGGCGAAGCGGTGCTCGCGCCGCTTGTCTTTACGACTTGCCATCGGTCTCCTGATAGTGGAATTGTAACACGGCCGCGACGAGCACCTGTCCGACCCCGAAGGGCACGCCCATCGCCCACGGCGAGAATGCCCACTCTCCCCCTCCGGCCGCGAGATACATCAATCCCGTGGCGAGATACCAGACTCCGACCGCGACCATCGTCCGCGGAAGGAACTTGCATGAGGAGAACACCCCCAGGCTGTACACCACCTGCCAAAGACCCGGCAACATCCACAGGCATTGCGGCGCACTGCGCGCGAGCACGACCGTGAGGAGCGATCCCGCCACGATGGCCGGCAGGAACTGCTCGGCGGCGGAGTGAATCATCTGCTTCGCGAGCCCCGAGTGGACGCGCCGCGTGCGGGTGATCGTCTCGATGCTGATGATCAGGAGCGCCACCGCGGCCGTCCCGACCCAGATCGCCAGGTATGCGGCCACGTGCCCCGCCGGAGTCCTGATGAAATGTGACTGCACCGCTGCCGCGATCACCGCCAGCGCCCCTGTTGCCGTGAGGGTCGCCGGGCCATAACCCCGGAACGCCGTGCCGCGGGCCATCTGGCCGCGGATCGCATCGATATCGGCTAACGCTCTGTACAGGTCTGTCACGTTGGACACCGCCTTACTTTGCATCGTAAAGTAACTGGATCACGGGGCACGCGCAAGCGAACGGGATCGTCGAATGCACGCCGCGATGATCATCAAGGGAAACGGGCGCCGGCCGAGGCGCCGGAGCCGAGCGCCGACGCCGGCTGGCGAGGCGCCAACCGCGGCTCGCAGTGGCGCCGGCCAGCGCCTGCGCTTGCGAATCCGCGTCGATTACCCGGCACATGACGGCATCCTGCAATCCACCTCGTGTGGCGCTCATCCGCGAGCGCCGCAGAGCCCGGAGGGCTTTGCGCTGCGGCTCCACGAGGACGATCATACCGCACTGCCTGCCGTGCCCGCGGGCCTGCCAACCGGAACCGGCCGGGGCAAATCCTGCAGCGTTTTCAGGCTGTGGGCGCCGCGCCCGCCTAACGTTTTCATTACTGTTGCAATGCTAGGCTACTCCCATGCACGTCCTACTCATCGAGGACAATCTCGACCTGTCCGCCAACGTCGGCGAATTCCTGGAGTCGCGCGGGCACGCTGTCGATTACGCCCGCGATGGCCTCCAGGGCCTGCAGCTCGCCGGCAGCGAGGGCTACGACGCGGTCATTCTGGACCTTGGGCTGCCGGGTCTGGATGGGCTGACATTGTGCCGGCGCCTGCGGGAAACCGCCCGCCGGGACATCCCCATCGTGATGCTCACCGCCCGCGACACCGAAGCGGACAAACTCAGCGGTTTCGACGCGGGCGCCGACGACTACCTGACCAAGCCGTTCTCGCTGCTCGAGCTCCTGGCGCGCCTCAAGGCGCTGGTCCGCAGGGCCACCGGCTCGCGCGGCGTCCTGCAGGTCGCGGATCTGACCTTCGACCTGCGCACCTTGCTCATCCAACGGGGAGCCCGGTCCATTTCGCTCGCGCCGACCGGTATGCGCATACTCGAGCAACTGATGCGCGCCTCGCCTGGCGTGGTGACGCGCGAGCAGATCGAGCGCACCGTTTGGGGGGACGATCCGCCGGGGAGCGATGCCGCGCTGCGCGGCCACATTCTCATCATTCGCAACGCCGTCGATTCCGACACCGAGCAGAAGCTTCTGCACACGGTGCACGGCATCGGTTATCGGCTGGCCTGAAACGATGCGCTTCAGCTGGAGCTTACAAACCCGATTTTTACTGGCGACATCCGTGCTCACCCTCGTGTTGTGCACGGCTTTCGCGGTGGCGGTGCTCCAGTTCATCGAGCTGCTGGAAGACGAGTTGCTCCACCGCACGTTGGTGCGCGAGATGCAGGAGTTCAAGGCGGCGGTTGCAGCCGATCCGCACGCGCGCCCCCCTTCCGCGAGTGGACTGAGGGGCTTCATCGTCCGCACCCCGGAAGACCGGGTTGCGTTACCCGGTCCGCTGACAGGCCTGCCGAACGGCGTCTACGAGGATGTTTCCGTCCGGGGAGGCCTCTACTACGTAGGCGTTGACAACTTCGGGGATGCTCGGCTCTATGTTCTTCTGGATTCCCAGCGCGTAAACGTCATCGAGAAAAACGTCGTCAGTGTCGCGGTCCTGATAGGTCTGGTCGCGTTGGCGCTGGCGGGGGTCATCGGGGTCGCACTGTCTCGCGCCGTCATGCGCCCGGTGACGGAGCTGGCCAATGACGTCGCACGACTCGATCCCTCACGGCGCAATGAGAGACTCGAGAATCGCTTCGCCAATCACGAGGTCGCAGTCATCGCGGCGGCCTTCGACGGCTATATGGAGCGCCTCGAGCGCGTTTTGGAACGCGAGCAGGCGTTCACCGAAGACGCGAGCCACGAGTTGCGAACACCGCTATCGATCATCACCGGCGCCGCCGAGTTGCTGCTGGAGGAGCCGGAGCTTTCCGCCCCGGCCCGTGAACGGGTGCTGCGGATCCGGCGCGCCACGGGACAGATGCAATCGTTGATCGAGGCTCTGTTGTTTCTCGCGCGCGGCGAGCAAAGCGGAGCGCTGCAACCCGTTGCCTTGGACCAGATCGTCAGGGAGGCAGTGGACGTCATCGCTGTCAGCGCGGCAGCGAAATCACTCGAGGTTCGTGTGGAGCTCGAGCCGGTCAGCGTCCCTGGCGCCCCGGTGATGATCGCGTGTGTCGTCAATAACCTGCTGCTCAACGCGGTGAACTTCACCCAGAGCGGCACCATAATAATCAAGCTCGCTCCTGGAGAGCTCATCGTGAAAGACACGGGAATCGGTATTTCACCGGAGGATTTGTCGCGGATCTTCGAGCGTCGCTATCGCGGCGCGCAAAGCCGCGGCCTGGGTCTCGGCCTGTATCTGGTCAGCCGCATGTGCCAGCGCCTCGGCTGGAAAATCGAGACCTACAGTGCGCCCGGCCAGGGCACGACTTTCCGGATCGGGCTCCCACCGGTGGCGGCGCTGCCGGCCGGCGCGGACGCGGGGGTTGTGTGATGCGAACACCATTGATCAGCTCGTTGCGCACTCCACCTGTTGCAGCGCTCGCCGTCTCGTGCGGCCTGTTGGCGATCAGCCTGGACGGTTGCGCCAGCCACCGTCCGGAGCCGCCGCCTCCGGTCAAGGTGCCCGCTGCCTGGACCACTTCCCCGGCAGCCTCCGACGGTGCACCGCTCACTCAGGACTGGTTTCGGGGATTCAACAGCCCGGAGCTCGAGTCGCTCATAGCAGGCGCCTACTCGGAGAATCTGGACGTGCAGGCAGCCGATGCGCGTCTGCGCCAGGCGGATGCCCGCGCACGTGCCGCCGGAGCGGCACTTCTTCCGCAAATCGACGCCAACGGCAACGCCAGTCAATTCAGAGGTCACAGCTCGGCCGGCTCGGCCACTGAAACAGACTGGTCCGCAGGGGTCACGGCGAGCTACGAGATCGATTTCTGGGGTAAGAAACGCGCGGCGCGCGACTCCGCCGTTTACTTACGGCGCGCCAGCGAGGCCGACCGCGCGTTGCTGATGCTGGACACCGTGACCAGTATCGCCAATACCTACTTTCAGGTGCTGGCACTGCGCGAAGAGATCGCGCTTGCGCAGCAAACAGCGGACAACGCGCACCGTCTGCTCGATCTCGTCCTGGCCCGGGCGGATCGGGGCATGGCGAATCCGGCGGAGGTCGCCCAACAGCGCGCCGCGGCCGCCGGCACCGAAATCCACGTTTACGAGCTGCAACAACAGGAAAACGCGGCCCGTGCGACCCTGGCAATTCTCGTCGGCAAAACGCCGGATGCGTTCAACGTTGCCTCCACGGATCTCGCCGGGCTCACGGCACCGAAGGTAGCCGCCGGGCTGCCCGTTGAGCTGTTGGCGCGCCGCCCGGATGTGTTGTCCGCAGAGGAGACTCTGCGCTCCGCTCACGCCGACCTGCTTCAGGCACGCGCGGCGTTCTTTCCCAGCCTGACGCTGACCGGGACCGCGGGACTCGCGAACCCGGCCGTGAACGCGGCCATCAATGTGTTAGCCGGCACGGGACCGTCATTTACGCTCACCGGCAACCTCCTGCAAACGATATTTGACGGCGGACGGTTGCGTGCGGCACGTGACGAGGCACGCGCCAGGGAAGAGGAAATGATCGCGCATTACCGGGCGGCCGCACTCGCGGCGCTGTGGGATGTCGAGACTGCGCTGGCGGGGATCGGCAGCCTCGATCAGCAGGCGGCTGCGCAACAGCAGAGTCTCGAGCAGAGCGAGCTCGGTTTCGCAAGTGCGCAAGCGCGGTACCAGGCAGGGTCGGGAGACTTTCTCACGGTCCTGGACGCTGAGCGGGCTCTGATCCTGGTGCGTCAACAGATGGGTCAGTACCGGCTCGCGCGCCTACAGGCCGCTGTCGGGTTATGCAAGGCGTTGGGCGGCGGATGGAGAGCACAATGAAAACAAACCAATCAGCGGCGGGCAAGCTGGCGTTCGGCTGGGTCGCGCTCTTACTGTTAGTGTTGGCGGCGTGCGGGTTGGCCGGCTGCGGCAAGTCGGCAACCGCTGCTGCGACTACCAAGGCGGCTGCCACGGATACTGCGCGCGGGGGGTCCGGCCAGCCCGACGGCGCGCCGGCTTCCGGCGGGCAGCACGAGGCCGCTGCGAAGGAAGACTCCAAGGAAGACTCCAAAGAAGAGTCGAAGGATGAGGCGCAGGACGGCGCGAAAGAAGACTCCAAGGACGCCAAGGACTCGAAAGACTCCAAGGAGGAGTCGAAGGGCTCCAAAGACGAGGGAAAGGAAGCCAAGGACGACGGCACCGTCACCCTCGAGCCCGAACTCGTCAAACGACTCGGGATCACGACTGCCCCGGCACAAGCGGTGACCTACAGGCCGGCGGCCGAAGGGTTCGGGGTCGTGCTGGCACATGACTCGATCGCGCAGATCGCGGCCGACCTCGAGACGGCAGCCGCAGCCGCCCGGCAGAGCCAGGCTGCGCTCGAGCGGATGAAGCGTCTGCAAGGCGGACCGGGAGCCGTCGGCGCGGACGTTCTGGAAACCGCCGCGAAACAGGCCGCCGCGGATCAGGCCGCATTGACCCTCGCGCGGCGCAAGCTCACCGCGACCTTCGGCCTCAAATTTCCCGGCCAGGGAGCGGACTCCGGGGGCGTGCTCGTCGCGCTCGCCAACGGTACGTTCAAACTGGCTCGTGTCACTTTCTCGCCCGGCGCGTTGCCGAGCGGCACTCCGCACGGCCTGCGGTTGTTCACCCTCGACTCGAGCTCACCGTCCACGGAAGCCGCGTTGAACGCCAGCGCGGTCTGGGACGCACCTCAGGACCCCACTCTCCCGGGCAGGAGTCTGTATGCGCTGCTGCGCACGGCCGACATTCCGGAAGGCACGCGCCTGGACGCACTGCCCGTGTCGGATAACGGTGTGCCCGGGGTGTTGATTCCCGCCTCCGCGGTGGTTGTCGCCGGCGGTCAATATTGGTGCTACATCCGCAAGGGCGAAGGCAATTTCCTGCGTGCGCCGATCGACGTCGACCGCCCGCTCGCCCAGGGCTATTTCGTTCCCGCGGACAAGATAGCGACCGGGGACGAGATCGTGACATCGGGCGCCGGACTCCTGCTGGCGCGCCAGATGAATCCTGCTTCCGATTCCGAGGGGGGGGATTGACCATGCGTTGGCTCGTCGCTCTCTGCATTCGTCACTGCGGCATCGCTTCCGCGCTCAGCCTGTTGGCGCTCGTGCTGGGTTGCTACGGCAGCATGCATGCGCAGCTCGACGTGTTTCCGAACTTCGTCCCCACACAGGTGGACGTGCAGACGGAGGCGCCGGGATTCGCCCCGGAACAGGTCGAGCAGCTCATCACCCGGCCCATCGAGAACGCGCTCAACGGCGTGCCGGGGCTCGCCACGATGCGCTCGGAGTCGATTCCGGGACTCTCGGTCATCACCATCACGTTCAAGGACACGGAGGAGCCGCACCTGGCGCGCCAGGGCATTGCGGAACGGCTGGCTGAGCTCGGCAGCTCGCTGCCTACGGGAGCGGGCACTCCCAGGCTGTCGCCGCTCGTGTCGAGCACGATGGACCTGCTGAAAATCGGACTCCTTTCCGACAAGGTGGATCCGTACGCCCTGCGTGATGCGGCGGACTGGCTGATCAAGCCGCGTCTGCTCGCCGTGCCGGGCGTCGCGCACGCGATTGTTTTCGGCGGCAGCGTGCGCCAGATCCAGGTGACTCCGGACATGCACAAGCTGGCGAGCTACGGTCTCACTCTCACCGAAGTCGCCGACAGTGCGCGTGCGTCGCTCGCCGTTCGCGGCGCCGGCTTTGTCGATCTCGCCGCCCAGCGGGTGCTGCTGAAAGCGCCGGTCCCGCAACCCAACATCGAGCAGTTGGGGGATGCCCTGGTCGCCGTGCGCAACGACACTCCCATTCGCCTGCGCGACATCGCCACCATAGAGCAGGGACCGGCGCTGCGCGCGGGTGACGCGCTCATCATGGGCAAGCCGGGTGTGTTGATTTCCCTCGCCAGCCAGTACGGCGCCAACACTCTGAGCACGACCCTGGCGGTGGAACGGGCGCTGGCTGCGCTGGAGCCCGCCTTGAAGGCGCAGGGAATCACGCTCTATGGCCGCCTGCACCGCCCGGCCAACTTCATCGAGCGCGCTCTCGGGGATCTCGAGCAATCCCTGATGATCGCCGCCATCCTCATCGTCGTGGTGCTGTACCTGTTCCTGCGGGACATGCGCGCGGCGCTCATCGCCTTTACCGCCATTCCCCTGTCCCTGCTTGCAGCCATTCTGGTGCTGGATCATTTCGGCTACACGCTGGATACCATGACCCTGGGCGGCTTCGCGGTGGCTCTCGGCGTGCTGGTCGACGATGCGATCATCGGTATCGAGAATGTCTTGCGTCGCCTCAAACAGAATGCGCAAGCCGTGCGCCCGCGACCGCGTTACGAGGTCATGCTGGAAGCCTCGCTCGAGGTGCGCGGCCCGGTCATCTACGCAACAGCCGTCGTGATCGCGGTATTCATTCCGGAGATGCTGACCTCCAGCGTGCAAGGACACTTCGTCGGCCCATTGGCTCTGTCATTCGTGCTCGCCGTGACGGCCTCTCTCCTTGTGGCGATGACGACTACACCGGCCCTCTGTATGCTGCTGTTGCATCCCTCATCGCACAAAGGGGACGCAGGCTGGCTCGCGCGCTTGAAGGAATGGCAACGACGCGCGATAGCGAGGATCGACGTCCGACTCGGCCTGGTGCTGGCAGGCGTCGGTGTCGTGGTGGTTGCGGCTGCGGCGACCGTGCCTTTTCTCGGGGGCACCTTCATGCCCGACTTTCGCGAAGGACATTTCGTGGTACAGGCCTCGAGCACGACGCCCGGCACCTCACTCGATGAGATGCTCAGCTTTGGCAGGCGAATCAGCGCTGAAATACTCGCGCTGCCTTACGTCGCGACTGTGGAGCACCAGGTGGGACGCGCGGAAACGGGCGAGGACACCTGGGGACCGCACCAGAGCGAGCTGCACGTCGAGCTGAAGCCGGATGCCAAGATAGATCAGGCCGAAGCGCAGACCGCGCTGCGCAACATCCTGTCCGGCTACCCGGGCATTCAAGGAGAAGTGGTCACGTTCCTGGGCGATCGTATCGGCGAGAGCTTGAGCGGCGAAACCGCCCAGGTGGCGATCAAAGTCTTCGGTGATGACCTCGGCGCGCTCGACAATGTCGCGAACCGCATCGTGGCCACGCTCACCAACGAGCCCGGGGTGAAGGATCTGCAATTCAAGCGTCAGGACAACACCCCCGTGTTGAGCATAGAGCCCGAACCGAGGCGCCTGGCCGCGGCGGGCCTCAAGACACAGGACGTGCTGGACGCCATCGAGTCCCAGTACTCCGGGGCCATCGTGGGCCAGACTTTCAGCGGCGTGCGCACCGTTGCAGTGGTGACGCGGCTGCCGGAAGGGTTGCGCAACCGTCCCGAGGAGCTGGGCAAGCTGCTGATTGCCGGATCGTACGGTCCTGTCCCGCTTTCGCAGATCGCCAGGCTCTCGCTGTCCGAGGATCGGTACAACATCCAGCACGACGGCGGTCAGCGCAGGGTGTCGGTGACCTTCAATGTGACTGGCCGATCCCTACAGGACGTGGTGGCTGAGGCGCAGCAACGTATTGCCAAGGCGGTTCCGCTGCCCCCGCATACCTTCCTCGAGTTCGCCGGCGCGGCGGAGGCGGAGCGACAGACGCGATTGGAGCTGCTCGCCTACTCGGCCGGCGCCCTCGCGCTGGTCATCATGATCCTGCTCGTATCGCTGCATTGGCCGGTCAACGGCTGGCTCGTCATGGCAAATCTGCCATTCAGTCTCCTGGGCAGCATCTTCGCCATCGCGGCCACCGGCATCGGGTTGTCCATCGGATCCCTGGTCGGGCTCGTGACCGTGTTCGGCATCAGCGCGCGCAACGCGATCCTGCAGCTCGCGCACTACGAGCACATGGTGGAAGACGAGGGCTTACCCTGGGACATGGCAACCGTCATTCGGGGCGCGAACGAACGGCTCACCCCCATTCTGATGACGGCGGCAGTCACGGCGCTCGGTCTGGCGCCGCTCGCGGTCGGACTGCACGCCCCGGGGCAGGAGATCGAGGCGCCGATGGCCATCACGGTGCTGGGCGGGCTGGTCTCCTCGACGTTCCTCAATCTGCTCGTACTGCCCGTGCTCGCGCACCGCTACAGCGGGCCGAAAAAGGCGCTCGCGCCGGTTGCGGAGGCGGGATAATGAGAGTCGGGAGCCCGGCACAGCTGCTGCGTGGCCGCAACAGTTCCTTTCAAACACCTTTCAATGCGGGCGTTCCCGGCGTTTATCCCACTGTGAACGAGTCCGCAACTCGAACATCGCCGCCGCCATGACGCATCCACGCGACACCTTTCCCCCCAAAAAAAGCTTGCCTGCTCTGGTCGGCCCCGCTACTTTACCTAACAAAGTTGCTGTCGAACGCCAGCTTGCGAGAGATA
>CAZDTG010000065.1:0-23277 GCA_964508005.1 uncultured Steroidobacteraceae bacterium | reverse complement strand
GCGCGGGATGTCGGTTTGCCGCTCGCCTATGTGAACATCATGGGCGGGCAGGACGAGCTGGTCTTCGAAGGCAACTCCTTCGTCATGGATGCCGAGGGGCGGGTCGTCATGCGCGCGCCCGCCTACGAGGAAGGCATCTACCCTGTCGAGTTCGTGCGGCAGGGGCGCGGCAAAGTCGTCCCGCTGCCCGGAAACATCGCGCCCGAGCTGAGTGACGAGGCGAGTGTGTATGGCGCCCTGGTCCTCGGGGTGCGCGACTACGTCAACAAACACGGCTTTCCCGGCGTGGTCATGGGACTGTCCGGGGGTGTTGATTCCGCGCTGACGCTCGCCATTGCCGTCGACGCTCTCGGCGCCGATCGCGTACACGCCGTCATGATGCCGTCGCGCTATACCTCCGAGATGAGCTTGAAGGACGCTGAAGAGCAGGCGCGCGGCCTCGGCGTCAAGTACAGCACGCTCTCCATCGAGAACATGTTCGAGGCGACGCTGGCGACCTTGAAGAACGAGTTCGCCGGACGGCCGCCGGATGCGAGCGAGGAGAACATCCAGTCGCGCTGCCGGATGCTGCTGCTGATGGGCATTTCCAACAAGACGGGCAAGATGCTCCTCACCACCGGCAACAAGAGCGAGATGGCCGTCGGCTACGCCACCCTTTACGGTGACATGGCGGGCGGCTTTGCGCCGATCAAGGACTGCAGCAAGCTGCTGGTCTATCGCCTCGCTGCCTATCGAAACTCCCTCGGCCGCGTGATTCCGCAGCGGGTGATCGACCGCCCGCCCTCGGCCGAGCTGCGTCACGAGCAGAAGGATTCCGACTCGCTGCCGCCTTACGATGTGCTGGATCCGATTCTCGAGGCGTTCATCGAGGAGGACCTGTCGGTGGACGAGCTCGAGGCGCGAGGCTTCGATCGTGCGACCGTCGGGCGGGTGCTCGATCTGGTGAAGCGCAACGAGTACAAGAGACGGCAAGCGCCTCCGGGAGTGCGTGTGAGCCGGCGCGCGTTCGGGCGCGACTGGCGCTATCCGATCACGAACGGGTATCGGCGCTAGCCGGCGCCGGGGCCTGTCATTCTTCGAACCCCACCGGCCAACGCTCCAGCAGAGGGGATAACGACTTTGCGGCCAGGATGCGCCGCGTGGCTTGCCCGAGCAAAGGGGCGACGGATAGCGTCGTGCGCCGGCTGAAACCAGGGGACTGCACTGGCGCCGGGTCGAAGCCCGTGCTATCCGTAACGACAACACCCGAAATGCTGCTGACCGTTGCAACGGTTTCGATTCCCGCGGTGACCGGGGTGTGCGTGACGGCGACATGGACCGCATCCGCCCCTCCATCACGACACGCCTTGGCTGCGCGGATCAGCGTTTCCCCGGTGGCACACAGATCGTCGATGAGCAGGACGGTTTTACCCTTCACCTCGCCGACGAGCAGGCCGCCCGAAAGCACGTCGTTGCGGCGCCGCTTCTCCATGAACGCCATGCTCACGGGACGGCCCAGCCGTGCGCTCAGCAGCTCGCGGAACAGCTGTGCCCGCTTGATGCCGCCGATGTCCGGCGAAGCAACTGTCAGATCCGCGCGCTCGAGGTGTGCCGCAAAATAATCGACCATCATCGGCACGGCAGACAGATGGTCGACCGGGATTCTGAAAGCGTTGTCCAGGGCCGCCGGGTTGTGAACGTCGAGTGCCACCAGCTGGCTCGCGCCGGCGGCTTCCATCAGCTCGGCGACGTAGCGGGATGTGACGGGGTCTCGCGGTTGTGTGCGCCGATCCTCGCGCGCAAACGTCAGATAGGGCAGGAGAACCACGCGCCGGCTCGAGCCCGCGTCCCGCAATCCCTGCAGCAGGAACAACAGCCTGAGGAGACGTTCGCCAACTGGCAGGTCGTGGGAGCCGGCCAGCGTCTGCAACACGACAGCCGTACGGCCGCGCACGGAAGCGAGCGGCCTGAATTTGAACTCGCCACCCTCGAACCGCCGCTCCTCGAGCGGGGAGAGGCACAGCCGCGCTTCATCGCACACCCGCTTCGCCAAGCCCGCACTCTCGCTCAGAGCGAAAAAGCGTGCCGCATCGAGCGGGTCATGCGATTCCAAGGTGGCTTCCGGAAAGATGCTCAGCCCTAGCCGACGGGCACTATACCTCGCCGCTGCCGGCGCGCGCTTACCGCTCATTCCGGCCGGGCCGGGTATGGTCTGCGGCAGCCGCACTGGCTAATCGTGGCCCGCTACTGTAGCGTCATTCGCACTTCTTCAGGAGTCGATCCACGAGTGGCTATCGGTACCGCAACCCTATGGCCTGCCAGGGCGCGAGTGCGCCAATCCCGCGCTTGGACACGCCTCGCGACGCTTACGGTGATGAGCTTTGCGGGAGCGCACGCCCACGCGCAACGCGCTGCCTCGCCCTCGGCCTGTGACCAGAATCCCGTCGACACCATCCCGAGTCGGGCCGCAGATGCCCCGGGCGGCAGTCAATTTGCGCAACGCGTTCAGTCCCTGTCCGGAGTCGAACGCGATGCGCTGATTCGATCGGAGCTCCTGGCCGGCAACGTGCCGCAGTTCCTGAGGCGCCTCATTCCGGTGACGGTCACTGCCGCGGACCCTCTCCATGCCGCGCAGATCACGGTGTGCGTGCTGCCTGACTACCTCGCCGTGGGATCCGACCAGGATTTCGTATTCGTTCCGCTGGGGCTCGAGGCTGCACTCGATGTCGCCGGGCGCTTCGGGTTTGACCTGCCCACTCCCAAGCTGGTCGATGCGATCTACGAGGAGTCCGCCGTGAAACTCTCACCCGTGCCGTTGCCGGCAGGGGACCAGATGCGCAGCACGGACTACTTCGTTTATCACAGCGAGCTCATCACACGGCAGCGCAGCGCTTTCGGTGCACCGCTAGGAGAGCTGACTGCCGGTGACAAGAAGGATCTCGTCCTGACGAGCCGACTGTGGCAGATCCCGGGTCGCGTGGCCATATACGGATGGCATCGGGCAGTGCATCAACCCATCCAGCCGCTGAGCACGGTGCATGGTGCGCGGTACGCGGACTACAGTCACGGCGTCCGCCTGGTCAGCGGCACTGTCTACGTCAATGGTGTCAAGCGGTCGATTGCCGATGTGCTTGCCGAGCCCGCTCTTGCCGCCGTGCTGACCAATGAGGGCCCGCTGACGCGGGTCGCAGAGCGTCTGAGGGCGCTCACCGCCCGGCTTGCCCAAGAGCGGGTGACAGTAGCCGCCTGGCCACAGACAGCGCGTGCTCTCTCGACGTCACGGTGATTGAAGTCGTTCCGATCAGCATCGGCCTGCTTACCGGCTGTGCACCCGCGTGTTGTGTGCTGCGCGAGTTGCAACAGCGAAAGCCGAGGTGGTAGTTCGCGTGGCTGTGCGGGTCCATCACACGCGTCCCGTGCCAAAACGGCGCGCGCCAGCGGCACCAGTCTTCGTGCGCCCGGTACGTGTCGAAGATGAACCAGCTGCCCTTCATCTCCGTGTAGCCGAGCGTCGTGCTGCCCCGGCTCGACATCTGCCCGGGGTTGATCGGCAGATTCATGTGCTCGGCCGCGTTTCCGTTCAGGTCGTAGACCTCGAGCGGGCTGTGGCACGCCGGGAAATCTCCCGTGGGATAAGTGTTCGAGCCGCATTGCGTCCAGCTGCCGCCGTTGCATCCGGGGGTCTTGAAACTGCCGGTGGCGCAGATCCCGCGCTCGTACGACGGACCGTAGCTCCAGCGCTTGTCGCCCGCGTGCGCGCGATTGTGAGCCTGGCGCATGGCGTGTATGCCGACCTCAGGCGGGACACCTGCCGCCAGATCGAAGCGGTAGTCCGCGGGCTCGGTCCTTCCCTGACAGGCGTCTTCCCATTCGTTCGCATCGCATAGCCGCTTACCTTCCGCGGCGCAGATTTCGGCAGCTTCCGCAGCCTTCACCCACACGACCGGGTAGGCACACGGAATGTCGGGAAACTCGAACTGATCGATGCACGCCGTGGCATCCTCCGGCTTCTGAGTCGCCGGGTCGTAGAGCGGCGCCATGTACTTCGCGCCGCAGATGCGCTCGAATCCCGGATTTGCATACACCACACCCTGCTGCCGCAGCTTCGCCGCGCATTGCTCGGGTGTTTCGGGGTGTTGGGTGATGGCCGGATTGCCCTGGCCGATGATGCGCGAGCCGGCGAAGATGGCGCGAATCTTGTCCATTTGAGCCGGTGTCAGCCCGTGGACTTCCTGGATCTGGCGCAGCAGCGCGGTATTGCGCTGCGCGAGCGTCGTCTGTCCCGCGGCCCAGGAGCTCCAGATTGCGGCCAGCAGCGCGAGACCTGTTGCCCGGGCGTGATTCATGGCGATGCCTCGCGTCGTGTCACATAGAAGAAATCGCGATCATCCGGAAAGCCGAGAAAGCGCGGGGCCAGCTCGCCTCTGGCGCTGCTGCGGTCGACCACCTGCATCTCATCGATCAGATGCTCGACGACGCGCTGGCCACCCCGGCGGACGTGCAGCGCGAGGTACGTATGCTCGAGCGCGTTCATGTCGAGGTGCATGGCATATCGGCACTGGTACGCCTGAAAGACGCGAGCCATGGCGGACGGTGTGGCCGCGGAGAAATATCCGTAGACGAGGAATCGATGCGCTCCTTTCTCCTGCAGGCACAAGCCTGCACGCAGCGAGCGCAGATCCTCCCCGGCCGAGCCGGACCAGTTTCCCGGTCCCCACAGGTTGACGAGGCTGCCGGCCGCACTCGTACGGCTGATCGGATCGTATTCGACGAGCGGCACGCCGTTCTGCCTCGCATCCCGGATATGCGGCAGCTGCGCTTCATCGGCCGTGCTCCAGGTACGGAGGTCGACCGTGCCGTCGTCCATCATGAGCGCCGAGGCGAGTCCGGGCTGCAGCTTGCTGAACACGACCCCCTGTTCGATGAACCCGTAATGACTGCCGTGATTGCGCACCGCCAGCGGTCCGTAGTGGAACGCCCCGTGAGAGCGCTTGAATCCTGCGGCGAAGGCGGCAATCGTGCGGTCGACATCCGCGGGGCTGACCATGCCATTGCGCACGAGAGGAGCCGCGCTCGCCACACCGTCCGGTCCGGGCAGGCGGGTATCCCGGGAGGACGCCGGCGGCCGTTCCGACCAGTCGAGGCGCGGATGCTCCGTTCCCAGGACGTAATGGAGGTTGAGCCGCTCGAGGTCGAACGCGACGAGATAGACGAGCGCTACGGACTCTACCGGATCGAGGGCGTTTACCGTCGCTTCCCGAGCGAGTCGGAAACGAGCGTCGAGGTATTCCGGCGCGATGACACTGACGCTCACCGCCGGCAGATCGCGTACCGCATACCACCGTCCTGGATCCAGTTCAGGCGCGGATGTCGCGAGATCGAGTCCCAGGTGCTCGGCAGCGACGCTTCGTCCCGCGGTCTCAGGCGCGAGCGCCGGGACCAGTGGAGTTGAAGGGGACGACGGCTCGGGCGCAGCGCCGGCCGCGGTGCCCGGGGCTGCCTTCTCCAGGAAGGCATCACGGTAGAGCCTGTCCTTGACGAATGTGATGACTCTTTCACCGCCCCAGACATGGTCGCGGAGGAAGTCCGTGGCACGCTCGAGCGAAGTGGCGTGGCCGGTGACCGGGTTGCGCATGTACAGGGCGCCGTCACACAGCGGGGCGTAAGGCAGGTCTGACGCAGCGCTCTCAGTGAGAGCGCCATGTTTACCGTCGATCTGCATGGTGCATGAGAACCCGCCCGTCCCGGCGAGCCTGAGGGTGCCCGCCTCCGCCGGAAGCAGACGCAGCGCCTGCTGCCGCGGACTCTCGAGATGATACCGGGCTGGCTTGCCCGCATTGGCCCAGTCGACGGCGAGCAGGTACCACGAACCGGCATAGGGATTCAGGTTGACGAGCGTCGCCGTCCCTTCTGCGCCACTCGCAGCTCGCACGGGGAGGCGGGTTTCGGTCCGAAAAGGCTGCAGCTCCAGGATCGTCTTCGCAGTGTCCGCCTCGAATTGCGCCATTTGTTGCGCGAGGATGTCGGCCGAGGGTTGCTCCGGCACGGACGCTGACAGGCGAATGCCCAGCAGAAGTACCGCGCCGCCACCCGAGACCGCGGCGGCGCGCGCCAACGATCTTCTCCGGCGGGGTTGCCCGGTCATGTGGCGAACCAGGCCGCCGCCGCCGTGAGACCGATGATTATGATGCTGACGCGATCCTTGATCGCAAACACCAGCGGGTCGTCGGTCATGCGTCCCCGATGCGCTATCAGCCACATGTGACTGATCCAATAGAGCAGCAGCACGGCGGCGCACCAGCCGAGAACCGAGCGAGCGTAGGTCGGCCCGACGTCCTCGCTGGTCAGGACCTGTTCGAGGACCAGTACCGAGAGCATTCCGCTCGAGCCGCCGAGGACCATGAGCACCTCGCTGTCCGCCACGGCGTAGCATCGGGATGGAGCGGTCTTCACCCCCGCATGCCGCAGCAGGGAGAGTTCCGCATAGCGCTTGACCATCGCGAGACTGAAGAACAGGAACACGAAAAAGGCCAGCAGCTCCGCGGGCGGGCGGATTGCCACGGCCACGGCGCCTGCGGCGATCCGCAGCGCATAGCCAGCGGCCAACACCAGTGCATCGAGCAGCACGATGGCCTTCAACCAAAGCGTATACACGACCATCAGCGCCACATAGAACCCGAGCACCGCGGTCACCCGGACATCGATCCATGTCGCGATCGCCATCCCGGCGCCCAGGAGCAGGGGCACGAGCGCCAGGGCGAGCGCGCGCGGCAACCTTCCGGAGGCGATCGGGCGAAATCTCTTGTGGGGGTGCAGCCGATCGGCGGCCGCATCCTTGATATCGTTGATGAGATAGATCGCGGAGGCGCAAAAGTTGAATGCCAGGAATACGGCCGTCGCGATGCGCAGCCTGTCCAGCTCGTCGAGGCGGTGGGCGGCGATGAGCGGCACGAACACCAGGGTGTTCTTCAGCCACTGGTAGGGCCGCATGCACTCGAGGGCCGCGGCGGCTGTCGCGACGAAGCCGCCAGCGGGTCGATCCGGCGGCGCGATCTGAGTCAGCGGACCGGCGGACTCGTTCTGCATGATGCGGCGTTCAAGACCAAGGGCCTGGCAAGGTTGCGCGCACCCAGCGCGCCTGTGATGCCGGTGACAATACGATCTAGGGCCGCCCGAAGAAAGTATTGTCCAATTGTGCTACCACAACGCCTGCCACCAATGCTTCCTGTCCTCGGCCTGCACCTCACGCACCTCGCCCGAGTAGTTGGCGCGGTAGACCTCTTTGGCCTTGTCCGCGAGCGGCTGCAGATTCAGCCGGTCATACCCCTGGACCATGATCGCCAGCGCGTCGTGAATGGCGGGCGCGCCATCGTATTGCTCGATGCAGCCCTTGGCACGTTGTACCGCCGCTACGTATGCGCCGCGCTTCATGTAGTAGCGGGCGACGTGGATCTCGTAGTTCGCGAGCCGGTTGCGCAGGTAGATCATGCGCTGCAGTGAATCGTGCGCGTATTCGCTCTTCGGGTACTGCTCGACCACGGTTCGAAACGCGGCGAACGACTTGCGGGCGGTGCTTGGCGGCCGCTGTGTCAGATCCACACGGAAAAGTTTCTCGATGGCGTTCGGTCCGCGCTCGAAGTCCACGAGACCCTTGATGTACCACGCGTAGTCGACGCGCGGATGAGTCGGGTTCTCGCGTATGAACGTGTCGGCCGCGTCGGTCGCGGATTCCTTCTCGCCGGCGCGGTAATATGCGTAGATCAGATCGAGTCGCGCCTGGCGCGCCTGGTCCGTGAACGGGAACCGCGCGGTGAGCTGCTCATAGGTCTTGATCGCGGCGTTGTAGTCGTACGAATTGAGGGACTTCTTCGCCTTCTTGTACAGGATCTCGGGGCTGGATTGCTGCAGCTGGCGGTTCTTGTGCGAGGCGCAGCCCGAGAGGGCGAGCAGAGCGATACACAGTGCGACTACGGTGCCACGCACCGGACCGGACAGGGACATTCAGAAGGGCCTTTTCTTTGGCAACGCGCCGTGTAATTCGGGGGAGTATAGCGAATCCCCAGCCTGCACTTCGGACCGGTGCACCGGGCGGGGAGTTCCGCTCGCATTCTCTGGCTTTGCCGCCGGAGCTGGGCGGCCTGCGGCTCGACCAGGCTCTCGCCCGCGCCTTGCCGCAATATTCCCGGGCCCGTCTGCAGGCATGGATCGAGGCGGGCGCGATCGAAGTCGACGGCCGCCGGCTGCGCGCCAAGGACAAGGTACTGGGCGGGGAGCGCGTTCATATCGAGGCGCATCTGGAGGCGGACGAGCAGGTCGCTGCGGAAACGATGCCGCTGGAAATCGTGTTCCAGGACAAGGCGCTGTTCGTCATCAACAAGCCTTCCGGGATGGTCGTTCACCCGGGTGCGGGCAATGCGCGGCACACGCTGCAGAATGCACTGCTCGCCCTCGATCCGCGGCTCGCGGTCGTGCCGCGGGCGGGTCTCGTGCATCGCCTCGACAAGGACACGAGCGGTTTGCTCGTAGTCGCGCGTACTCCCGAGGCACACACCGCGCTCGTTGGAGCGCTGGCCGAGCGGGAGATAGAGCGGCACTACACCGCTCTGTGCACTGGCGTGATGACCGGGGGTGGCACGATCGATGAGCCCATCGGGCGTCATCGCAGTCAGCGCACGCGCATGGCGGTGCGCAGCGATGGGCGTCCCTCGGTGACGCACTATCGATTGATGAAGCGTTTTCGCGCACACACGCTGGTGCATGTGGAGCTCGAGAGCGGCCGCACTCATCAGATTCGCGTGCACCTTGCGCACATCGGCTACCCCGTGGTCGGCGACCCCGTTTACGGCGGGCGCCGGCGCTTTCCGGCCGGCTCGAGCCCCGCGCTCATCGCGGAGCTCGAAGGCTTCAAGCGTCAAGCGCTGCACGCGGCGCGTTTGAAGCTGCTGCATCCCGCTACCGGCAAGGAAGTGGAATGGGAAGCACCGTTGCCGGCGGATATGTCGCACCTGGTGGCGGTGCTCGAGGCGGATGAGCGGAGTGAGTCGCAGCGATGAGGACCAGTTCACCGCGCGGCCGCGGCGTTGATCTGAGGCGCCCGCGTGAATGACCCCGCTGCCAGTGACCTGGCGCTCATCGCACCGGACTGGCCTGCTCCGACGCGAGTGCGCGCCGCGTTCACTCTTCGCACGGGAGGGGTGAGCGCGGCGCCCTATGACTCACTCAACCTTGGTGCACATGTTGGCGATGGCACCGAGACTGTTCGCGAGAATCGCCGTCGACTGCGCGAACGGCTGCGGCTGCCCGCGGAGCCCGCGTGGTTGCAGCAGGTGCACGGGACCGCGGTTGTGGATCTCGATGCGTTGGGTGCCTGCGCGCCGTCGGCCACGCGCGAGCCTCCGTGTGCCGATGCCGCGGTGGCGCGGCTCAGCGGCCGTGTGTGTGTCATCCAGGTCGCGGACTGTATGCCGGTGCTGTTTGCCGCACGGGATGGTTCTGCGGTTGCTGCCGCACACGCGGGATGGCGCGGGCTGGCGGCTGGAGTGCTCGAACAGACCGTTGGCAAGCTCGATGTTCCAGCGCCACATTTGATGGCATGGCTCGGCCCGGCGATCAGCCAGGATCATTTCGAGGTCGGCGACGATGTGCGCACCGCGTTCGTGTCCGCGGACGCGGCGGCCGAAACGGCTTTCCAAGTCAACACGCGTGGCCGTTGGCAGTGTGATCTGTACGCCCTTGCCAGACGTCGGCTCGCGGCGCTCGGTATCGACGACGTGTCTGGCGGCGGTTGGTGCACGTATGCCGACTCCCCACGATTCTTTTCGTTCCGGCGCGAGGGCCGCTGCGGGCGCATGGCGGCGTTGATCTGGTTGGAGTGAGACCGGGGAGGCGATGCCCCCGCGTCCGCGGCGCCAATTGACTCGCATGCTATGATATTTCATTACGTCCTTAGAAGCGCACAGCCTTGGCCTTACTCCCCTGGATCATCCTCTTCACCGCGGTGGGCGGGATTGCCAGCGCGGCGTTCGCGGGGGCGTTTCTTCTGGTGCCGGAAGCTGCCGGCCGGCGGCTGCTGCCTCACTTCATCAGCTACGCCACCGGCGCGCTGCTGGGAGCGGCGCTGCTCGCCCTCCTTCCGGAGGCGATGGAGAGTGTTGGGCCCGACGGCGCGCACGGCATTGGCATTGCGCTCCTCGCCGGCCTGGCAATCTTCTTTGTCATCGAGAAGCTCGTGCTCTGGTGGCATACGCATTCCAACGGCCACGACCACGGCCTGGAGCATGACGGCGGCCACCATCATGAGCACGCAGGACCCCATGCCCACGGCCGCGACACCGCCTCCGGCGTTCTCGTGCTCATCGGTGACAGCATCCACAACGCCCTGGACGGGGTCCTGATCGCCGCCGCTTTTCTGACGAGCTTTCCCTTGGGCCTGGTGACGACCTTCGCCGTCGCCGCGCACGAGATTCCCCATCGGGTAGGAGATTTCGCGATTCTCGTCCATTCGGGCATGTCGCGTCCCCGGGCCCTGGTCATGAACATGGCAACCGGGCTGACATCCGTCCTCGGGGGCATCGCGGCGTACTTTGGATTGCAGCGGGCAATCGGCGCACTCCCCTACGCACTGGCCGTGGCGGCGGCGGGCTTCCTCTACATCGCGGTCGCCGGCCTGATTCCAGGCCTGCACCGCCGCGCCGATCCCCGCACGAGTCTTGCTCAGGTGATCCTGATGGGATCAGGGGTGGCGACGATTGCCTGGGCGGAGAGCCTGGCGCATCAGTAGATTCCCGGCGAGGCGCGCTGGCGCTACGCTCTTGAACGCACCCCGCCGTACCCCACATACCCGGGCAGCAAGCCCGCTTTTCAGGGTATTTCCTCATGCGACAGGACAAACTCACCAGCCAGTTCCAGCAGGCGCTGGCGGATGCGCAATCGCTCGCCCTCGGCCGCGACCACCAGTTCCTGGAACCGGCCCACGTCCTGCTGGCCCTGCTCGACAGCCAGGGCAGCTCCGTGCGCCCGCTGCTCGTCAAGGCCGGCGCGGACGTCAACAAGCTGCGCTCCGAGCTGAACACCCTGCTCGACCGGCTTCCCCGGGTCGAAGGCACACCGGGCGAGATCCATATCTCGAACGACCTCAACAAGCTCCTCAACATCACGGACAAGCTCGCGCAGCAACGCGGCGACCAGTTCATCGCCAGCGAGCTGTTCGTCCTCGCGGGATTCGAGGACCGCAATCTCGCCCGGATCTTCAGGGACGCCGGCGTCGTGAGGGGCGCGGTCGAGAAGGCGATCGAGGAAGTGCGCGGCGGCGAGAAGGTGAACGATGCGAATGCGGAGGGCAGTCGTCAGGCGCTCGAGAAGTACACCGTCGACCTCACCGCCCGCGCCTCATCGGGCAAGCTCGATCCGGTCATCGGCCGGGACGATGAGATCCGCCGCACCATCCAGGTCCTGCAGCGCCGCACCAAGAACAACCCCGTGCTCATCGGCGAGCCCGGCGTCGGCAAGACGGCGATTGTCGAGGGTCTGGCGCAACGCATCGTCAACAACGAGGTGCCGGAAGGACTCCGGAACAAGCGCATTCTGGCGCTCGACATGGGCGCCCTGATTGCCGGCGCGAAATTCCGCGGCGAGTTCGAGGAACGCCTCAAGGGTGTGCTCAACGACCTCGCGAAGCAGCAAGGGCAGGTCATCCTGTTCATCGACGAGCTGCACACCATGGTGGGCGCCGGCAGGGCCGAGGGCTCCATGGACGCCGGCAATATGCTCAAGCCGGCGCTCGCGCGCGGCGAACTGCATTGCGTCGGCGCGACCACCCTCGACGAATATCGCAAGTACATCGAGAAGGACGCCGCCCTCGAGCGGCGCTTCCAGAGGGTGCTCGTCGATGAGCCGTCCGTCGAGGACACGATCGCGATCCTGCGCGGGTTGCAGGAGCGCTATGAGGTGCACCACGGCGTCGACATCACCGACCCCGCGATCGTCGCGGCCGCGACGCTCTCGCATCGTTACATCACGGATCGCCAGCTCCCCGACAAGGCCATCGACCTCATCGACGAGGCCGCGGCGCGCATTCGCATGGAGATCGACTCCAAGCCCGAAGCGCTCGACCGGCTCGAGCGGCGCATCATCCAGCTCAAGATCGAGCAGGAGGCGCTGAAGAAGGAGCAGGACGATGCCTCGCGCAAGCGTCTGGCGACGTTGCAGGAGAACCTCCGGGAGCTCGAGAAGGAGTATGCCGATCTCGAGGAGATCTGGAAGTCCGAGAAGGCGGCCACGCAGGGCGCGGCACAGATCCGCGAGGAGATCGATCGCGTGCGTCTCGAGATCGACGCCGCGCGTCGCGCCGGCAATCTCGGCCGGGTCGCCGAGCTTCAGTACGGCAGGCTCCCCGAGCTCGAGAAACGCCTGCAGCAGGCCCTCGAGGCGGAGGACAAGACCCCGCAACTGGTGCGCAACAAGGTGACCGAGGAGGAGATCGCGGAGGTCGTCTCGAAGGCGACCGGCATCCCGGTCTCGAAGATGCTCGAGGGCGAGAAGGAGAAGCTCCTGCATCTCGAGGAGGCGCTCGGCAGGCGCGTGGTGGGCCAGGAGGAGGCGCTGCGCATTGTGTCGAATGCGATCCGCCGCTCCCGGGCCGGTCTGTCCGATCCCCGCCGGCCGAACGGCTCATTCCTGTTTCTCGGCCCGACCGGTGTCGGCAAGACCGAGCTCGCCAAGGCGTTGGCGGAATTCCTGTTCGATACCGAGGAGGCCA
Organism: uncultured Steroidobacteraceae bacterium; assembly: GCA_964508005.1. Classification (GTDB taxonomy): domain Bacteria; phylum Pseudomonadota; class Gammaproteobacteria; order Steroidobacterales; family Steroidobacteraceae; genus 13-2-20CM-66-19. The sequence continues at coordinate 10,541 of CAZDTG010000065.1, read as the reverse complement.
TGATCCGGATCGACATGTCCGAGTTCATGGAGCGTCACTCGGTGGCGCGGCTCATCGGCGCGCCTCCGGGCTATGTGGGTTATGACGAGGGCGGCTATCTCACCGAGGCGGTGCGCCGGCGGCCCTATTCCGTCATTCTCCTCGATGAGGTCGAAAAGGCCCACCAGGACGTGTTCAACGTGCTGTTGCAGGTGTTGGACGACGGCCGGCTCACGGACGGGCAGGGCCGGACGGTCGACTTCCGCAACACGGTCATCATCATGACGTCGAACCTCGGCTCGCAGGTCATCCAGGAGCACGCGGGCGAGAAGAACTACAGCCGCATGAAGAGCGCGGTGATGGAGATCGTGCAACAGAGCTTCCGGCCGGAGTTCGTCAACCGGATCGACGATATCGTCGTCTTCCACCCGCTGGGCGAGGAGCAGATTCGCAGGATCGTGGACATCCAGCTCGTTTACCTGCGCAAGCGGTTGCAGGAGCGCGATATGGACCTCATGCTGGATGATGCGGCTCGCGACCTGCTCGGCCAGGCCGGCTTCGATCCGGTCTACGGAGCGCGCCCCCTGAGGCGTGCCATCCAGCAGCAGATCGAGAACCCGCTCGCGCAGAAGATCCTGCAAGGGGAGTTTGCGCCCGCAGACCGCATACTCGTGAGCGTCCGCGACGGGCGCCTGGTGTTCAGGAAAGCTCCCTGAGCGCGCCGCGGCGCGACCGTACCAGACTGAGGGCCCGAAGAAGACGAGTTGTCCTGCCGGGCTCCAGTATAATTGTCATCCAACCTGAACACCCGAAAACAACCATGCCGTTCTACGAATACGAGTGCCAGAGCTGCAAGTTCTACACCGAGTTGATGCAGAAGATTTCGGATCCGCCGCTCACGAAGTGTCCGTCGTGCGGGAAGAAGGCAATGCAGAAGCTCATTTCCGCGCCGGTATTCCGCCTGAAGGGCGCCGGGTGGTACGAGACGGACTTCAAGGGCGAGAACGAGAACAAGCGCAATCTGGCTGGTGCCGACAAGGAGGAGTCGAAACCGGCGCAAAGCGATGCGGGCGCGGCAAAACCCGCCGACGGCAAAACCGAGGCGAAGCCGGCGGCCGCCGGCGAGACCAAGGCCGCTCCGGCGCCGGTGGAGCCGAAGCGGGAGAGCATGGGCTCCGCGGGCCGGTCGTCCGTGCGCGCGGTTGCGGGCGCCAAGAGTCACGGCCATGGCAAGGTCAAGGCGGCGGCCCGTGCGTCGAGCCGGCCGGTGAGCCGGGCCAAGGTCAAAGCCAAAGCGAAAGCCAAGGGAAAGACCGGAAAGGGACGTCGTTGAGGCCAGCCGACAGCGAACGGGCGGGCAACGCGCCAGCTTCCCTGAATCCGGGCGCCAGGGCTGCCAGCCCTCACGCCGGGAAGAAGTGGTCCCTGCGCAGCTATCTCGTCGCGGGGGTGCTGGTGTGGCTGCCCATCCTGGCCACGATCTGGGTGGTCAGCTTCCTGCTGCACATCATGGATCGCACCCTGCTGCTGCTGCCCGCGGCGTATCGGCCGCAGGCCCTGGTGGGGTTCGCCCTGCCGGGGCTGGGCGCCGTTTTCGCGCTCGTCGTCCTGCTGGTGACCGGCATTCTGGTGACGAATCTCATCGGCCGGCGCCTCGTCATCTGGGGCGAGGAGCTCCTCAACCGCATCCCGGTGGTGCGCTCGGTCTACGGCGGGGTGAAGAGCTTCGCCGAGAGCGTCTTCTCGCAGTCGAATTCCTTTCGCAAGGTCGTGATGATCGAGTACCCGCGCGCGGGAGCCTGGAGCATCGGGTTCATGACGGCGGAGAACGTGCCGGAAATCTCCGCAAGGACGGGCGAGCAGCACGTTTGCGTCTATCTGTCCGCGGCCCTGAACGCCACCGCGGGATACCTGGTCATCGTCCCCCGGCGCCAGGTCGTCGAGCTCGACATGACCGTGGACGCGGCCATGAAGATGATTATCACCTGCGGAGTCGTGGTACCCCCCGCACCGTCTGAAAAGGCGCCGCAGATTCCGGAAACGGTTGCCTGAGCCCAACGCCCGCTGGTTGCGGTGCCCGGGGGGGCTCCGTAACATCCCGCGCCCTATGCGTTCACATTACTGCGGTCAGGTAAACGAGCAGGCCATCGGGACGGAAGTCACCGTCGCCGGCTGGGTCCATCGGCGTCGCGATCACGGCGGGGTGATCTTCGTGGATCTGCGCGACCGGGAAGGGTTGCTGCAGATCGTTTTCGATCCGGATGCGGCCGAGATGTTCGAGGAGGCCGAGAAGCTGCGCAACGAGTTCGTCATCCGCGTGAAGGGCCTCGTCCGGGAGCGCCCCACGGGAACGGTGAACCCGAATCTGGCATCGGGGCGAGTCGAGCTGCTGGCGCGGGAGCTGGAGGTGCTGAACCGCTCCGAGCCGCTGCCTTTCCAGCTCGACGAGACCGTGGGAGAGGAAGTGCGTCTGAAGTACCGCTACCTCGATCTGCGTCGCGAAGTGATGAACCAGCGTTTGCGGCTGCGCCATCGCATTACCCGCTCCATGCGGGGTTATCTGGATGCGAACGGCTTCGTCGACCTCGAGACGCCGATGCTCGGCAAGACGACCCCGGAGGGGGCGCGTGACTACCTGGTTCCGAGCCGGACCCATCCGGGGAAGTTCTTCGCCTTGCCGCAGTCGCCCCAGATCTACAAGCAGCTGCTGATGATCTCGGGGTTCGACCGCTATTACCAGATCGTGCGCTGCTTCCGCGATGAGGATCTGCGCGCCGACCGGCAGCCGGAATTCACGCAGCTCGACATCGAGACCTCGTTTCTCGCCCAGAACGACATCATGGGCCTCATGGAAGGGCTGGTGCGGCACTTCTTCAAGGAGGTGTTGGGCGTGGAGCTGCCGAACCCCCTGCCGCGCATGACGTTTGCGGAGGCAATGCGGCGTTACGGCTCCGACAAGCCGGATCTGCGTATCGCGCTCGAGCTCGTCGATGTCGCGGATCTGGTGCGGGACTGTGACTTCAAGGTGTTCGCCGGACCCGCCAGGGACCCGCGCGGCCGCGTGGCGGCGTTGCGCGTGCCGGGCGGAAATTCCATGCCCCGCTCGCAGATCGACGAGTACACCGCGTTCGTCGGGCGTTACGGCGCTAAGGGTCTCGCGTACATCAAGGTGAACGAGCGCGCGAAAGGTCGCGACGGATTGCAGTCGCCCATCGTGAAGTTTCTCAGTGACGCCGCCGTGGCCGGCGTGCTGGAGCGAACCGGGGCGCAGGATGGCGATCTCGTGTTCTTCGGCGCGGACAGTGTCAAGGTCGTCAACGACGCGCTCGGCGCCCTGCGCCTGAAGGTGGGGCAGGATCTGAAGCTCGTGCAGGAGGGCTGGCGGCCGCTGTGGGTCGTGGACTTCCCCATGTTCGAATGGGATCCGGATGCGAAGCGTTGGGCCGCGATGCATCACCCCTTCACGGCACCTATGAACGATGATCCGGCGGCGCTGCGGGCGAACCCGGGGCAGGCGCTGGCGAAAGCCTACGACATGGTGCTGAACGGCTCCGAGATCGGCGGCGGCTCGGTGCGTATTCACCGCCAGGAGATGCAGTCGACCGTGTTCGATCTCCTCGGGATCGACCCGCAGGAAGCGCAGAAGAAGTTCGGCTTCCTTCTCGATGCGCTCAGGTACGGCGCGCCTCCGCACGGTGGCATCGCGTTCGGCCTGGATCGGCTCGCGATGTTGATGGCCGGGGCCGACAGCATTCGCGAGGTCATCGCCTTCCCGAAGACGCAGACCGCGGCGGACCCCATGACGGATGCGCCGACGGAAGCCAGCGAGGCGCAGCTGCGCGAGCTGCACATCCGGGTGCGCGTACCGCAGGGCACCTAGCAGGCTCTCTGCCTCCTAATACTCGAACTGATACGCCAGACCGACGCTGCTGCCCGGATCGTTTTCCGGCGTCGTTCCCTGGGTCGTCGTCGTGCCGTTGCCGATCCGCGTCTGCAGCTTCAGGTGCTTCGTAAGATCCACGTCGACGACCAGCTGACTGTAGCCGGTCGTGCTCTCCTTCACGGCGACGAAGACGCGGCTCGACACGTAACGCCCCGCTTCGACACTGTAGCCCGTGTTCTGTTGGGTGGTCGGGCCCGTGGCCGTGCTGGCCCCGCTGCCGACGCTCAGGCGGTCGAGTCCCAGGGTCTTCTGCAGCCTGGTGAGCGGATTGAGTCCGCTTCCGCCGCCACCCCCGGTAAGCTGCGCCAGCGCGGCTCCGATCTGCACCACCTGCAGCGCCGAGAGCTGCGATGCGCTCTCGCCGAACAGCAGGCGCGCCATGATTTCGTCCTGGGGCAGCTCGGGGGTGCTGCTGAGCTCGATCTTCGGTGCGTCGGCGAAACCGGTGATTTTCACTGTGATGGTCACTTCGAGTACCTGCGTTTGCGCGACGAAATCCAACGTCGGGTCGATCTTCTTCTTCAGCCCCTCGCCGTTGAATGTCACACTGCCCTGGGTGAACGTCAGCTGACTGCTCCCCAGGGTGAAAGTGCCGCGCTGCAGGTCGAAGCTGCCGCTGACCGCCGGGGCAGCGGCGGTGCCGCGAATGCGAATCTCGCCCCCGAGCTCGGCATCGAGACCCCGGCCCTTCACGAGGATCTGGCGCGGCGCCTGCACGGTGACGTTCAGGTTGATGACGAGCGGCTTTTCGGGCCGCGGCGGCGGCGCCTGCCCGGGGCGGCGCACATCGAGCACCGCGACGTCGGGAGGAAAGCCGTTCGGAATCTCGAGGTTCGCGCGATTCACGCGGATCGTGCCGGCCACGTCGAGCTGCTCGCGGGCGCTCCCGCTTATATGGATGTCGCCGTTGAGATTGGCCGTGAGGATGTTGCTCGCGATCGGTTGCGCATCCTTCGCAGTCAGTTTGATGTCCACGGGAAGATGCGGCTGCAGCACGCCGATCGTCCCGGTCACCGCGACGTCGCCGGGCGCCGCCCGGGCGGTGAGGCTCCGGATCTGGAGCGTGCCGTGGCTCCCGGTGAACTCTCCTTTGATGTCAGTCAGGTTGATGCCCTGCGTGTAGTCGCGCACGCTGCCATTGGCAAGGCGGACGGTACCGCCGATTTCCGGCGCGACGGCCGAACCGGTCACCGTCGTGTCGATGGTGAGGCCACCCGTCACGTGTTTGCCGCTCGCTTCCGCCAGGGGGTTGATCAGACCGAGATCGAGATTGCCTCCCAACTTCAAATCCAACGAGCCGCCGGCGGCAAGCGGCGCGTGTCCGTCGAGCCTCAGGTGCGAGGTGTTGCCGGCGTCGAGCCTGGCAGCGACGAGCGCCGTACTCCCCATCAGTTGCGCATCCGCATGCAGGTCCAGTGCGGGCAGGCCTTGCGCCGCCTCGTTCGCCGCGCGCACGCCGGTCGCCTCCAGATGGACTTTGCCGGTCGGCGCGGAGGTGCTTCCCTGCACCTGGGCATTGGCCTGGATCGTGCCGCTCGCGAGCAGGCCAGGCACGAAGGCATTGATGAGTTCCGGCTTGACTTGTTGCAGCGACACGCGCACGTCCAGGACCGGTGAGATGCGGCCGTCCACCGCCAGCACAGCCTGTTTCGCCCCGAGTCTCAGCTCGCCGATGGACAGGCCGGTCGCGAAGGACACTGTGGCCGGCGCCAGCAGGCTCACGATCTGTCCGTGATATTTCGCCTGCAGGCCGGAGAGTCGCAGCTCACGCCGTTCCGTGTTGAGCACGGATGCCGAGGTCACGCTGGCCGGCTCACCGCCGATGGCAGGCGATTGCGCATCGAGTTGTATGGCGAGAGCGTCGAGTGCCCCGGCAGCGGTCAGCTTCGCGTTCGTCGTGACGCCGCCGGCTGCCACGTCGTGGGCTTCGAGATTGATTTGCGCGCGCGAGTGAACAGGTGCCGGCGTCAACGCCACGTTGCCTGCTATGCTGCCTTGGAGGGTGGTGCCGATCAGTCTGTTCAGGTCACCTAACTGACTCATGCGCAGCCGCAGATTCCCCTGCGCCTGCGCGACGTCCGCCCCGCTCGTTATGTCTGCCTCGACGTGCGCACTCTTCCAATCGACACGGCGGATGATCGCGTGTGTGACATCGCCAGTGCCCCGCTCGAGGGCGGCGTCCACCTGCAAAGGCGCGCCGTCGAGGTCCCCATGCGCCTGAATCGTGCCGCGCGGGGCTTTTGGCAGGCCATCCGCGCGCACGGAAGCCGACACGGTGCCCAGCGGTGATCCGCGGACCGAGAGAGTCGATGTCAGCTCTGCGGTAGTACTGAGCGCAGTGCTCGGGCCGTTGGCCTTGCCGGAGAAGCTCAGGGTGCCTGCAAGGGCGGGTGACAGCTTCGCCAGATCGGAAAGACTGACATTCAGGCGGACCTCCAGGTCCCGGGCAGCGGATCGCGCCGCGCTGCCGCTCGCCCCGACCGATATGGCGGGGCCCGTGAGTTGCAGCCGATCGACGCTGATTTCCTGGTCGGTGAGCGCGCCCGCGACCTGTAATCGCGTGTTGCCGTCACGAAGGAGACCCGCCCACATCGCAGCTCCGCCGTCGATGTTGGCATCGGCTTCCGCAGTGAGCCGGGTCGAGCGCGTATCGCGAGTGAGCTGCGCCTTCAGGGTCGCGTCACCCCGGACTTTCTGGTCTGCGAGCGCGGCAAACGGCGCAACGTCCGGCAGATGCAGCTCGAGCCGCGCGTTTTGTTGTCCGGCGGTCGTGGCGTGGGCCTGCAACGCGAACAGTCGATGCGTAGCGGTGATTTGCGCCGGGCGTCCGGGGTCGCTCAGGCGCACCGAGGCGTTCAAGGTGAGCGGCGCATCCTCGAAGAGCTTCGGCTGCGATCCGGGGATCACGAGCCCGGTGAGAATTGCGCGCGCGCTCAGCGATCCTGCGGTCGCAGTCAGATTCGCGTTCAGGTCCGCCAGGCGCGTGCCGCCGGGAATCTGCAGCTGTTTGACCAGCAATCGCCCGTCGGCGGAGGGCGCGCTCACCGTCCCGTGCCACTGTCCTCGTAAATCGACGCTCTGCCATGAAAGCCCCGGATGCGGGGTCATATCGCTCGCGGTCAGCGTGTAATCGACGTCGGCTGAGGCCGCAGTCAGGTTGAGAGTGCCGTGCGCACGGCCGCGCAAGGGCCCGGCATCGAGAATGAGTTGAATGTTCTCCGCCGTTCGCGGTCCGCTCAGTTGCGCGAAGACTGACAGATCGCCGAGACCGGGGACCTGCAGCAGGTTTTCCAACGGACCGTTGGCCGGCTCGCGCAGCTTGACTGTCGCGTCCATGCGGTCCGCATCGAACCGCAGCTGCGCATCATAGTTGCCCATGCCGCCGGTGCGTTGCGCACTGATGCTGGCCGTCGCATCGCGCAGGGAGCGCCAATGAGCGCTGCCGTTGACGGCCAGCGAAGCCGGGGCGCCCGCCAGATCCGCTCCGAGCTCCAGCGCATCGATCGACAGGTGGCTCAGGTCCGAGCGCGGAATGGAGACGGGGCCGCTCGACTTTGTCTGCGGCTTGCTGACCGGTGCGCGCTCGATATGCAGGCGTCCAATGTGCAGCGTATCCACCTGCACGCGGCGCGTCAGCAGCGCCATGGGTGACCAGCGCAGGGAGATGTGCTCGGCTACGAGCCAGACGCCGCGATCGTCGCTCAGCTGCAGTTTCTCGAGGTCCAACGCAGCGGGGAACGATCCGCCAATGCCGGAGAGTTGCACGTGACCCTCGGTGAAACGGCTCGTCAGACGCACGATCAGTGCGCGCCCGCTCCCGGTGTTGCCCACGATGAGCAAGGTGCTCACGAGCAGGGCTGCCAGCAGCGCCAGCGAGCCGAGAGCCCATCCCGTAATTTTCAGCGGGCGGCGCATCAGAAGGCCTGTCCCAGTCCTATGTAGATCTCGAAGGCATCGCCGCCCGGGAGGCGGTTGATCGGCACGGCGAAGTCCAGCCGTATCGGCCCGATCGGCGTGTAATACCGTACCCCCGCACCGGTGCCGAAGCGAAGCGTGGCGTTCAGCGGGTTGACGTTCTGACTGACCTGGCCCGCGTCGACGAACACCGCGAAGCCGAGGCTTTGACCGATCCGCTGGCGGAACTCCGCGCTACCCGCGTTGATCGCGGTTCCCCCGATGGGGTTCCGGTCGGGAAACGTAGGGCCCACGGACTGATACCGGAAGCCGCGGACCGTGCCGCTGCCGCCGGCGTAGAAGCGTTGGTCGGGGGGCAGGCTGAATTGACTGGCTCCCGAGGCGAGGCCGCCCACCGCGCGCAGGGCGAGGATGCTGCGCCCGGCATCATGGTTCAGGCCCAGCTCGTGAAGGTCGAGGTAGTAGGCGATATTGGCCTGGGTGATGAAGAACTTGGCGCCCGTCGTGCCCAGGGAGAGAGTGGGCGCCTCGCTGAAGGAGGCGCGTATGCCGTGGGTCGGGTCCTGGATCGGCGAATCGAGTCCGGTGGTGTTGTAGAGGAGCGTGATCGGCAGGGCGACCAGAGTGTAGTGCGATGTCAGGAGGTTCGTGGTGAAGACTTCCTCTGTGCAGCTCTGCGCGGTGCAGACCGGCCCACCGACCACTTCCTCCGGTGGGTACGTCAGCGGAGCACAACCCGTCGCGGGACAGGTCAGCGACAGATAGCCTTCCTGACCGATGCGCTCCACCTCCGCGGTCACGCCGGCGGTGACGGTCCAGATGCTGGAGAGCTTGCGGGTGAGAGTCGCTCCGAACGTGAGGGCGTTCTGAGTGTAGGCTTGCAATGACTGGTTGAGGGCCTGCACCGCGAGCTGCAGCGACTGGTCGCGATGGCCGAACTCCGGCATCAGATATTTCGCGCTCAGATCGTACCCGACACCCGTGGACGCGCTGCCGCCGAGGTTGATGACGGAGGCGGCCAGAGTGAGTTGATCCGCCGTGCCGGAGACATTGCGGTGCGTCCAGGTGACTCCCGCACTGCCGCCCAGGTCGGTGGAGTACGCCGCGCTGAGGCTCACGGCATGTTGCAATCGCTCGCGCACCCGGAACGTGATGGGAACCTGTCCGGCGCTGTCGGGCTGCGTGTCCACGTGCACCGTGATGGCCGTGAACACCCCGAGGGCCAGCAGATCCTTGCGCGCCTTCTCGATCCTGGTCGCGCCGTACTGCTCGCCCTTGTGCACGAGCAGCCGCCGGCGCACGAACGATTCGCGCACGCGTTTCAGGCCCTCGATGCGAATCTCACCGAGCTGGACTTTGGCCCCCGTGACCACATGGAAGCTGACATCGAGCACGCGTTCGGCGGGGATCTCCTGGGCGACCGGAGGATCGACTTTCGCGAACGCGTAGCCCTCGTCTTCCAGCGCGGTCTGCAGGCGCTCGCCGGCGGCGAGGACGGCGGAGGCTACCGCCGGCGCTCCTGCCGTCAGCCCGAGACCGCCCCGCGCCGACTCCGGCAGCTCGCCGTCGATGGCGATGTTGCGCAGGTGATAGAGCGGGCCGGGATCGAAAGCAATTTTCACATGTGCCTCCGCGCCCTTCGGCCGCGCGGTCAACTCCTCGCCGAGTGTCGGATCATCGAGCGGCAGGCCGTCGATGGTGATCACTACCCGGCTGTCGTAGTACCCATAGCTTTCCAACACGGTCTTGAGTCGGTCCTGATCGCTGCGGGCGCGACCGATCAGGCCGTACGGGCCGACGGGCGCGGAACTGCGCAGGGTCAGGAGCTCGGAGGTCGCCTTGAGCGTGGCGTTCATCTCACTATTGCCGGTGGACGCCATGTCGACGCGATAGGGCTGCGGGTCGGCGGCGAACGCCGGTGGCGCTACGAGGCTCACGACAATGATGCAGAGGACCGCAAGGATACGCGAGCGTAGCGCGGCGCTTTTTGGCGGGCAGGCACTGACAATGAGCCATGGCAAACGATCGAGCAGGCGCAGATCGGACGGGCAGCCGCATCCGCCGAGGGACGTAGCACTCACTTGCGCGCAGGCGCTGTGCGTCGGACCGCCATTTCTTGCTAATGTCCGCATCAGACGGGGGTTCCCCTTCGCGAGGATCAGGACTGTTGAGCAGGACCGCGGTGGCTGTCGTTTACGTTCATGGTTTGTGGATGTCGGGCGGCGAGTCACTTTTTTTGCGCCGCCGGCTTGCGAACGAGTTCGGTTTGCAGGTGCATCCGTTCCGCTACTCCGCAGCCCATTCGACCATGAGCAAGATTACCGCACGGCTGCAAAGCTTCGTGGAGTCATTGGGGGTACCCGCCGTTCACTTCGTGGGGCACAGCCTGGGCGGGCTCGTGATCTACCGCTTTCTCGAGCGCTTTCCCGAGCAACCGCCGGGCCGCGCCGTCTTCCTGGGCACGCCGTGCATCGCCAGCCGGGCCGCCCAGCAGGCGAGCCAGATCCGCATCGTCGCCTCACTCATGGGACAGCCCGTGGCGGATGAGCTGCTGCAGCCGCAGGAGCGACGCTGGGCGATAGATCGGCCGCTCGGCATCATCGCCGGCAGCCAGCCGATCGGTGTCGGACAGATACTCGCGCAGTTCGCGGAGGATTCCGACGGAACCGTTGCTGTGAGCGAGACCCGTCTGCCCGGAGCGACC
>CAZDTG010000064.1:0-23730 GCA_964508005.1 uncultured Steroidobacteraceae bacterium | reverse complement strand
TCGTCTGTCCGCTGCGAGTCCGTACGACCGTCTCACGGGTCTCCTGCGCGGCCTGGGCGAGATCGAAAGTCTCGCGCTCGCGCTCGTCGAGCATGGCGGCAATGCCGCGTCCGAGGATTTCCTCGTCGCTGTAGCCCAGGAGCTTGCAGGCCGCCGCGTTCGCCAGCTTCACGACGCCGTCCGGCGAAGTCACGAACACGGCGTCCGTCATGCTGTTCAGAACGCTGTGCAGGTAGCTCTTGTTGATCGTGTACTGCCGCAGGCGGGCGCGCATCCGCTCGAGCGCCTGCTGCAAGTCACCCAGTACGTCGCGCCGGCGCACTTCGAGCGGGCGGGTGTAGTCGCCCTGTCCGATGCGCTCGGCACTTTTGATGAGGGCATTGATCGGCCGCTCGATCCGATGTGCCGCCCGCCACGCAAGGGCGGCTCCGACGAGTCCTACCAGCAACGCGAGGGCACCGGCGGGAATCAACGCGAGCCGTGATTGCGAGGCGCTGACCGCGATCAACCGTCCCCTGAGCGTCTCCGGCACGGGTGCCTCCTGCTCGAGCAGTACCTTGACCGTACCGAGCGTCTCCGGGGTCGCGGCGCCGGGAATGCTTTCCACGAGAGTTTGAACGGGAGCGGTCGCTTCCGCCTGCAATACGCCTACCTGCGGTTGCACGCTGCGTTGCCAGGCGTAAACGACACTTCCGGTGGTATCCATCACCGTGATGGCGGAGACCGTCGGATCCTCGATGAATGGCAGCAGCCGCCGGGCCGCCATGACAGTGTCTCGTGTGCGGACGGCGTTGGTGATCGAGTCGGCCGCGTGGGCGGCGGTGCTCGTGGCGCGGGCCCGAAGCTCGACGTTGACCCGCTGTCGAGCGGTGTCTTCCGCCAACGTGCCCAGGTGGCGCGTGTCGCTATCGTGCCGCCAGACGAGCAGCGCGGTCACTGCAGCCATGGCGAGCAGCACAGCCACGAAGGCGCCGCTCGCGTACTTCAACTTGAGACTGACCGCAGTCACCTGAAATTTTTCGGTCGGCTTTGCGCCGCCGAGGATCCCCGTAATATTTCGGGGTCGATATTACGCGCCGTTCGAGCGGAAACGCCACCCGAATGCGACGCCAATTGGCGACAAAATGCCGGGTCCGGCGGCCGAACGAGGGGTCAAACGAGCGGCCGTGAAGCCGGAAAAGCCTGCGTAAAAAGGCTTTGCAATCGGGTCGGCGACGCCTTCACTCGCTCTTTGCGGCGAGGCTGGACGCCGCCGGCTGGCCCGACCAGACGCGCTTGATATAGCCCAGCATGAGTCCACGCATGGTGGACATGGGGTCGGCGGTGGCGGCGAAAATCGGCGGGCTGCGCCGCAGCAGGCGCCAGTTCTCGCTGCGCAGGATCTGCCGGAGGTAGTCCATGTTCCGGTCGATCGCTTCGAGGTAGGGGTTGCGGCCGCCGTAGAGCGCTTCGAGGAAGCGGTAGGCCGAGCGAAACTCCCCATCGAGACGCTTCGTGCGCACCTCGGCGACGAACTCCGGTGTCTGCCGCAGGAGGTCGAGGCCGGAGGCGTACCGGACCTGCCGGCCGCCGTTGGCGGCTACGGGCAGCGCGACACCGCCGAGCACGAACTCCGCGTAGAGTCGGTCGCGGCACTTCTCCAGGTAACAGCGATCGGCGATCTGGGCAATCATGTCCGCCGTGCCCAGCAGGTGCCCGAGCATGACGTCGCGCGGATCCCGGACCTTCGCTTCGATCTGCGTGAACGGCACTTCGTAGCCCGTGAAATGAATGATCTCGGAGGCGACCGGGACCCAGGCCTCGAAACCCAGCACCGGGAGATATTCCTGCAGGAACCGGGCGCCGCGGGACACGTGCGTGCGGGTGAACTCGGCGCCGTTGCGGGATTCGTGGTCGTCGGTGCGCCGCAGGTAGCCGACGTCGTGGAACAAGCCGACGATGAGTCCGACGATCGCGCGCTCGCCTCCGAGGCGAGCCGCCTCGGGCTGCATCCGCTCGTGACCCACGATGAGGCGCGCCAGCGCCAGCGTTATGTCCAATGTGTGCTGGCGGTCGTGGTAGACCGTATCCACGCCGAAGTAACCGGGGACCTCGCCCGCGAACAGCCGCTCGAAGTGCTCGAACGCCTGGGCCAGCGGGGCGAGCTTCAGTTCGGGCCAGATCGGCCGATACAGCGCTTCGACCGCGTCGAGAACCGCCCTGGGTGAGCTCACCTGGACGGTATTGGTCACGTCGAAATCGCTGCGCCGGACGCTTTTCATTATCGGTACTGGTGCGCGGCTCGAAGGCCATCGCCTCGGTCGATATCGATCGCCGGAAGTCTAGGCAGTATCGGCAGGGGTGGCAGCGAAGCGGCGCACACTTTCGCCGCCCTGCCGCAATGCCCGCGCTCCTGCTGCCCGAGCCTGCGTCTACTAAGTCAAACGATCAGGCCGGGTTGGTGTTTCCTGGGCGGGCGGGCCTGGAGCGGGTTTTGGCCTCAGTAGATGCGCAATCCGCCGTACTTGCGCCGGATCCGCCGGTCGAGCATCTGCCAACCGAGCGCGAATCCCAATCCAAGCGCGATCACGAACGACCCGAGCGCCCAGTGCCAGACCGGGCCGGCGGGCGCTTCCGGCGGGGTCATGAAGTAGGCAGGGTCGTGAGCAGCCGGATCGGCGGCGGCGTCTTCTGCGCCGCGAGAGTCCACGGGCGCCGGATCGGGCCCGGACTTGGGACCCGGCACGGATGTGGATGCGGCTGGCGCGGCGGATGAGATCGGCGAGGCAGGCGAGCTGACGCCCGTGCCGGTCTGCACACTGCCGGGTTTGCCGCGCGAGGCCGTGTGCGCCGCGGCCAATTCCCCTTCGAGCCGCGCCACCTCCTGTTTGAGCTTCTCGACTTCGGCGGTGCGCTGGCCGAGCCGATGTTGCAGAGGCTCTTCGGCCGAGAGATACGCCTTCCTGACCCAGCCCTCCGTGCCGTTGGTCAGGCGCACATGGATCTGCTCGCCCTGCTTGTCGAGGACTTCCACGGCATCGCCGCTCCTGATACTGGCGACACGTTCGCCAGCCGCGTCCGGCGAGCTGTTCACGCTCACCACGAGCTGCTCGACAACGTACAGGGTCTCGGCGTGGATCCCTGGTGCCGCCGCCAATGCCGGCAACAGCAAGAGCGCCTGGCGGTACCTCACGCGTCGATGCCGTGTTGTTTCAGCAAGGCGCGCACATCAGGCCGTCGACCGCGAAACTCCATGAACGCTTCCAGAGCGTCGCGACTGCCGCCGCGCGTGAGGATCGTGTCGAGAAAGCGCTGCGCGGTCGTACGATCGAACACGCCTGTTTCCTCGAAAGCCGAGAATGCATCGGCCGCCAGCACCTCGGCCCACTTGTAGCTGTAGTACCCCGCGGCATAGCCGCCCGCGAAGATGTGTCCGAAGCTGTTGGGAAACCGGTTCCACTCGGGCACGGGCACGACCGCCACCTCGCGGCGCACCTCGTTGAGAAGCGCCAGGATGCGGCCGCCGCGCTGCGGCGAATATTCCGCATGCATCCGGAAATCGAACAGCGCGAACTCGAGTTGGCGCATCGTCTGCAGCCCCGCGTGGAAGCTGCGGGTCGCGATGAGGCGCGACTGCGTTTCCGCCGGCAGCGGGGCCCCGGTCTGGAAGTGCCCGGAGATCTGGCGCAACACGTCCGGATGCCAGGCGTAGTTCTCGAGGAACTGACTCGGCAGCTCCACGGCATCCCAGGCCACCCCGTTGATTCCGGCGATGCTCGGATAGTCGACGCGAGTCAGCATGTGGTGCAGGCCGTGACCGAACTCGTGGAACAGCGTCAGCACGTCGTCGTGGGTCAGGAGCGCCGGGCGGCTCGTGCTCGGGGGCAGGAAGTTGCAGACGAGATAGGCGACCGGGAGCGCCGACCCGGAGTCGAGGCGCTTGCGGCCGACGCATTCGTCCATCCACGCGCCGCTGCGCTTGTTGGGTCGTGCGTAGGCGTCGAGATAGAAGCTGCCGACCGGCTGTCCGGTGGCGCTTTCGATTTCGAAGAAGCGCACATCCGGGTGCCAGACGGGCGCGCTCTGCCGTTCCCGGATGCGCACGCCGAACAGACGCTCCGCCATTTCAAACAATCCGGTGAGCACCTTCGGCAGCGGGAAATAGGGGCGCAGCTCTTCCTGCGACACGCTGTAGCGGGTGCGCTGCAGCCGTTCCGCGTAAAACCCGACATCCCAGGCGGACAGCGGGTGCCCCGCGAACGCCTCTAGCTCCGCGAATTCGCGCAATGCCGCCGGGCGGGCCGCTCGCGCGAGCTCGTGCAGGAATTGCAGGACTTCCTCGACGGTCCGAGCCATGCGGGTCGAGAGCGCGTACTCCGCATAGCTGCGGAAATCGAGCAGCCGCGCGGCTTCGTGCCGCAGGCGCAGGATGTCCTCCATGACCGCGGAGTTATCCCAGCGGCCGGCGTTCGGTCCCTTATCCGACGCCCGCGTCGTCCATGCCTCGTAAAAGGCGCGCCGCAGGGTGGCGGACTCCGCGTCCGTCACGACCGCCACGTACGTCGGCTGGTCCAGAGTGAGTACCCAGCCCTCGACCCGCTTTTCATGCGCGCGGCGCCGCGCCTGCTCGATGAGCATCTCATTGAGGCCACGCAGCTCGTCCTGCTCCGTGACGTGATAGGTCCACCCGTTCGTCGCATCGAGCACGTTCTCTTCGAACTTCGCCTGCAGCTGGGTGAGCTCGAGCATCACCGTCTTGAAGCGCTCCTTGCGCTCCGCCGGCAAGCCGACGCCGGCAAGCCGGAAATCCCGCAGCGCGTGCTCGATGACCTGGCGCTGCACCGGAGCGAGCGCGGCACCCTCTTCCTCCGCGATCGTCCGATAGGCGCGGTACAGCAACTCGCTCTGCGCAAGATCCGTCTGGTACGCCGACAGGAGCGGCAGGCAGGCGTTGTAGCCCGCACGCAGCGCATCGGAGTTCAGCACCGCGTTCAGATGGCTCACGGGCGACCAGGCGCGTGAGACCTGATGCTGCAACTCCTCCAGCGGCTCGATGACCGTGGCGAAGGTCGGCTTTTCCAGGGCGGCCAGTTGCTCTATGCGGGCGCGGCCGCGGGCGAGCAGCTCGCGTACGCCGGGCTCGACGTGCTCGGGGCGAATCAGCGTGAAAGGCGGGAGAGGCTCATGCCCCAGCAGAGGGTTTTCCATGGATGTCTCATTCCGTGCGAGACCCCCATTCTAGGGTCTATCGGCCGGCCCGCGTAGAGGATCGGGGGAGCGAGGCCCGGCCCTCTCTTCCGGGCCAGGGTATGGATTACGCCCCGGGCCGCCCCATGTAACATGGGCGGTGCGCCAACGGAACGCGGGTGATATGTCCGACCAATTCGATCTCATTGTGATAGGCGGCGGCAGTGGCGGCCTGGCGGCGGCCAAGCGCGCGGCGGAACACGGCGCGCGGGTGGCTCTCATCGAATCAGGCCGGCTGGGCGGCACCTGCGTGAACGTCGGCTGTGTGCCGAAGAAAGTCATGTGGAACGCCGCTGATCTGGCTGCGGGGCTGGAGGACGCCCCGGAATACGGCTTCCGGGTGACCACGAGCGGTCACGACTGGCCCGTGATGAAGCAGAAACGGGATGCCTACGTGCTGCGCCTGAACGGCATCCACGAGAGCCTGCTTGCAAAAGCCAAAGTCGAGCTGGTCCGCGGTCATGGTCGCTTCTTGGACGCCCATACAGTGCAGGCGGCGGACCGCAGGCTCACCGCGAAGCACATCATCATCGCGACCGGCAGCATGCCGCTCGCGCCCCCCGTTGCCGGCGCGGAGCTCGGGATCACTTCCGACGGATTCTTCGACCTCGAGCAGCGGCCGCCGCGAGTCGCCGTGGTCGGCAGCGGCTATATCTCGATCGAGGTCACCGGGATCCTTGCCGCGCTCGGGTCGAAAACCATGCTCGTCCTGCGTGGCGAGAGCTGCCTCAACGAATTCGACACCATGATCGGGCAGGCCACACTCAAGATCCTCCGCGAGGAAGGCGTGGAGGTGGTCACCGGCGCGTGGCCTGATGCCCTGACGGCCAATGCCGACGGCACACTCGAGCTCGACGTCCGCGACGGGCGGCGTCTGCGGCCGTTCGACACCGTGATCTGGGCGATCGGGCGCGGACCGTTGACGGAAGGTCTCGGTCTCGAGCGGGCGGGTGTCAAGGTGGACTCGTATGGTTACATCACCACGGATAAATACCAGGTGACCAACGAAGCCAACATTTACGCGATCGGCGATGTAACAGGGCGCCAGCAGCTCACACCGGTCGCCATCGCGGCCGGACGGCGCTTGTCAGACCGCCTGTTCGGCGGGATGTCCGAGCGCTATCTGGACTACAACAACATCCCCACCGTGGTGTTTGGCCATCCGCCGATCGGAACAGTGGGCTTGACGGAGGCCGCGGCACGCGACGAATACGGTGACGAGGCCGTCGAGGTGTTCACCTCGAGCTTCGTCCCCATGTACTACGCGATGACCTCCATCAAGCCGCGCTGCGACATGAAGCTCGTCACCGTGGGGCCGGAGAAACGCATCGTCGGCCTGCACATCGTGGGTGATGGCGCGGACGAGATGTTGCAGGGTTTCGCCGTTGCGGTGCGCATGGGAGCCACCAAGAAGGATTTCGACGACACGGTCGCGATCCATCCGACCGTAGCGGAAGAGCTCGTCACGATGCGATGAGCTGGGCGCTCAGCTCGCGCGGCGGTGACACCGCGTGGGGGAGCGCTCTCAGGGCGCGTTGCTCGCCTGCATGATCCGCTCCTTGAGCGCCGCCAGCACCGGCGCCGTGGACGGGCGCACGCCGCGCCACACGCGGAACGATTCCGCGGCCTGCTCCACCAGCATCCCCCAACCCTGCAACGCGCGCGTGCAGCCGAGTTTGAGTGCCCAGCGCACGAAGGGTGTATCGGTCTTTCCGTAGGCCATGTCGTAACAGACCGTGTCCGGCCCGACCGCTCCGGCAGGAACCGCCGGAATCTCACCGCTCAAGCTTGCCGAGGTGGCATTGATGATCAGATCAAAAGCGCCACCCGACACATAGCGGAAGCCGAGACCCCGCGTGGGACCGAGCTTTTCGAAAGCCTTCGCGAGCGCTTCGGCGCGTTCCGCGGTCCGATTGGCGATGACGATCTCGGACGGAGAAAGCGCCAACAGTGGAGCGAGCACCCCCCGGGACGCTCCACCCGCGCCGATGATGAGGATGCGGCGGTGAGTGATGACGATGCCCTGGTTGTCGCAGAGGTCGCGGACGAGGCCCGTGCCATCGGTATTGTCCCCGAGTATGGTCCCGTCGTCGCGGACCGCGAAGGTGTTTACGGCCCCGGCGTGCGCGGCACGCCCCGTGAGATCGTCGGCGACGTCCACTGCGGCGATCTTGTGCGGCAGTGTGACGTTGAGTCCGCGGCCGCCCTGTCCGAAGAATTCGCGCACCCGCTCGTGAAATTCGTCCGGCGTGAAGTCATAGAGGCGGTAACTCATCGCCTGGCCCGTCGCGCGCCCGAACAAGCCGTGAATGAACGGTGACCAGCTATGAGCGACTGGATGGCCCACTACGCCATATTGATCGGTGGCCGTCGTTGCACTCCTGTTCATGGCTCTACCCCGGAGCGTCGCTCAGGCGGCAGCCAGTGTCCGGACGCTCGTTCCCCCTGCCTGTCCCGCGTCGAGCTGCGCCTGCAGTTCCGGCAACCATACACGCATACGCTCGGCTAGGAGGTACGGCGGGTTCACAATCAGCATTCCTGATCCGTTGAGGGCGACACGGGAGTCGCGCGGATATAACCATAGCTCGCCCACCAGCGTCTCGCAGTCGAGCCCTTGCGCCAGCCCCGCCTGCCAGGCCGCGATCTCACGCTCGTCCTTGATGGGATACCAGGCGGCGATGACGCCGGTTCGGAACCGGCGCAACGCCTCGGCGATAGCGGCGGTGACGTGCTCGAAATCCCGGCTGGTTTCTTCGTAGGGCGGATCGATGAGCGTCAGGCCGCGCCTTTCCGGGGGCGGCAGCCACGCGCGGAGGCGTTCGAAGCCGTCGCCGCGCTCGACGCGGACGCGGTGATTATCGGCTACGGCCAGTTCCAGCGCCCGGGCCTCGGGTGGCTGCAGCTCGACGAGCACTCCTCGATCCTGCGGTCGCAACGCGCGTGCGGCGAGTAGCGGCGAGCCCGGGTAAGCGCGAGGGTTCTGCTGCTGTGCACGATATTCGGCGAGAGAGGCTGCATAGCTCTGCAGCTCTTCGGAGTTGTTCGGGGTGGCGGAAAAGCGAGCGATGCCGCTCTCGGCTTCGGTCGCGCCGCGAGAGAGATCGTAGGCGCCACGTCCTGCGTGGGTCTCGAGGTACAGAAACCCCTTGTCCTTACGCTGCAGGGCCGTCAACAGGGCGAGGAGCGTGACGTGTTTGTGAACGTCCGCGAAGTTGCCCGCGTGGAAGGAGTGGCGGTATTTCATCACTCAGTGCCGTCGGCGTGCTCCGGTGGCGACGCGCGGCCGGCCGCCAGCGTTGTTCCCCTCCCGCCGTTATTTCACGCCACGCGGACGACTCGACGAGGTCTTACTCGTGGCGGAAGTCTTCGTCATCTTGCCTTTCTTCGCGCTCGCCTTGGCCTTCGCGGCCGTAGGCGCGGCTTTGTGCCCACTATGAGCGCTGGCCCTGGATTTCTCCGCGGCGGCCTTGGCCGGATGCGCAGAAGACGGGGGACCCCTCTTCGCGCCCCCGCGAGCAGCGGCACGCGACGCCGCGCCCTGCCGCGCACCTTCGGCCGCGGCATGCGAAGTTGGAGTCACGTGTGTTGGCTTCCCGCGCGTTGGCTTCGCGCCGGAGCCAGCGCCAGTACCTGAGCCAATGCGCGTGCTGCCGGCATCGGCGCCATCGCGCGCGCCGGCACCACCGTTTCTGCTCTTCTTTTTCCCGACGCCGGCGCCTTTTCCGGCTCGCGCGGCGGCGGCTCCGTCGCCACCGGCAGGTGTTGCAGCACTCGCCGGCGCAGCGCCTTTCTTACCTCGTCCGAACCGCCCGAAGCGTCCGGTCCCGCGTTCCGGTGCCTGCGCAATCAAGGCCCGGCATTCCTCGAGGGTGAGGGTCTTCGGATCGCGATCCTTGGGGATCTTGGCGTTCTTCTTCCGGTCGGTGATGTAGGGACCGTAGCGCCCGTTCAACACCTGAATGCCGTCGTCCGGAAAATCGAGAATGATGCGATTCGCGTCCGCCTCCTGCTTGAGGCGGATGACCTCGAGCGCGCGCTCGAGAGTGACCGTGTAGGGATCGTCTTCCTTCAGGGAAACATACTTGCTGCCGTATTTCACGTACGGCCCGAAGCGGCCCACGTTGGCGACGATCGTCTCACCATCGGCCGTTTCGCCGAGGGTGCGGGGAAGTTGGAACAAGTCGAGCGCGTCGGCGAGGTTGATCGAGTCCATCTTCTGGCCCGGGCGCAGCCCCGCGAACTTCGGCTTCTCCTCGTCGTCCTTGGAGCCGATCTGCACGAACGGCCCGAAGCGGCCCATGCGCACCGTAACGGGCTTGCCGCTGGCCGGATCCTTGCCCAGCTCGCGCGCCTGCGCGACCTGCTCGCGGGTGACGTTCTTCTCGATCTTCTCGACCTGGTGGATGAACGGCTTCCAGAACTTGTCGAGCGGCGTGGTCCAGTCTTCCTCGCCGCGCGAGACGGCGTCGAGCTCATCTTCCATCGCCGCCGTGAAGCCGTACTCGACGTAGCGGTGGAAATGCTCCGTCAGAAAGCGGCCCACGATCTTGCCGATGTCGGTTGGAATGAAGCGCCGCGCGTCCATCTCGACATACTCCCGATCCTGCAGCGTCGAGATGATCGTGGCATAGGTGGACGGC
The DNA here is from genome assembly GCA_964508005.1 of uncultured Steroidobacteraceae bacterium. Lineage (GTDB taxonomy): Bacteria > Pseudomonadota > Gammaproteobacteria > Steroidobacterales > Steroidobacteraceae > 13-2-20CM-66-19. The sequence continues at coordinate 13,864 of CAZDTG010000064.1, read as the reverse complement.
CGGCCGATGCCGTGCTCCTCGAGCGCCTTCACGAGCGAGGCTTCGGAGTAGCGGGGTGGCGGCTCGGTGAAGTGCTGCTCGGCGCGCAAGGCCCGCAGATCGACGGTGTCCCCTTCATTCATCGGCGGCAATACGTGATCGCTGTCGTCCGCTTTCACGTCATCCGTGCCTTCCTGGTACACAGAAATATATCCAGGCTTCACCAGCGTCGACCCGTTCGCCCGCAGCAGGTGCCGCTCGGCCCCATCGGGGCCCGCGAGCATGTCGACCGCCACTGTATCGAACACCGCGTGGTTCATCTGCGAGGCGACGGCACGCTTCCAGATGAGAGAGTAGAGCCGGTAGTGGTCGTCCTCGATCTTGCCTTCCAGGCTGGCCGGGGTGATGGCAGCGGACGTCGGCCGGATGGCCTCGTGGGCCTCCTGCGCATTCTTTGATTTCGTCTTGTAGATACGCGGCTCGTCCGCGACTTCGGCCTTCCCGTAGAGTCTCGTCGCGACTTCGCGGATCTCCTGGATCGCTTCCGCCGCGAGGGACACCGAGTCGGTACGCATGTAGGTGATGAGGCCGACGCTGCCCTCTTCGCCGATGTCGAGACCTTCATACAACTGCTGCGCGAGGCGCATGGTTCGCCGGGCGTTGAAACCGAGCTTGCGAGCGGCTTCCTGTTGCAGTGTCGACGTCGTGAACGGTGGCGCCGGGTTGCGGCGGCGTTGCTTGCGGTCGATTGCGATGACGCGCAGTTGGCCGGGCGCCTCTGGCGGCAGGGCGCCCGCGGCCGCGCGCGCGGCCGCCTGGATAGTGTGCTCGACCTCGCGTGCCTGGGTCTCGTTGGTGAAGCTGAACTGCTCGACTTTCTGGCCGCGATACTCGATGAGCTTGAGCGGAAAGGGCTGTTGCGTGTGGGCACCCTCACCGTCGATCGTCCAGTACTCCTGCGGAACGAACGCGAGGATCTCCGCCTCGCGCTCGCAGATCATGCGCAGCGCCGGACTCTGTACCCGGCCGGCCGACAGGCCCTGGCGCACTTTTTTCCACAACAGGGGCGAGAGATTGAAGCCCACGAGATAATCGAGCGCGCGGCGCGCCTGTTGCGCATTCACCAGCTCGAGCGAGAGATGCCGCGGCTGCTCCACCGCCTCGCGGACGGCATTGCGCGTGATCTCGTAGAACACCACCCGATGGACGTTCTTGCCGTCCAGATCGCCGCGCGATTTCAGAATCTCCTTCAGGTGCCATGCGATCGCCTCACCCTCGCGATCCGGGTCGGTCGCCAGGTAGAGCGCTTTCGACTTGCGCAGGCTGCGGGCGATGGCATCCACGTGGCGCTCGTTCTTCTCGAGCACCTGGTACTTCATGGCATAGCCGTGCTCCGGATCGACGGCGCCTTCCTTCGGCACGAGATCGCGCACGTGCCCGTACGAGGCGAGCACGTCGAAGTCCTTGCCGAGGTATTTCTTGATCGTCTTCGCCTTGGCCGGCGATTCGACTATGACCAGGTTGTCTGCCATTGCTTGAGCGAAACCCTCACGCCGCCGCGCGAGCGCGCGACGGCACGCCAGAAACGAAAAACCGCGGACGGACCGCGGACCTGCTGCGAGCCTCGAGGCGCACCGGAAGCTTCAGTGCGGAACGTTGGGATGCGCATCGGAGACCAGATCCTCGAGCCGCTCGAAGGCCAACTCCTGTCCCGGTTGACTCGACAACACCATCAGCACGACCCACTTGAGCTGCTCGGTGTCGAGCTCGTCGGCGTCCAGGGCCAACATGCGCTCGATCACGATCTCACGCTGCTGCGGCGAGAGAATACCGAGACGCTCGAGCGTGAACAGAAACCCGCGGCACTCCGTCGACAGCCGCGCGAGCTCGCCGTCCGAGAAAATCCGCACCGTCGGTCCCTTACCTTTGTCCTTCGTGGACAAAGGCAAGGGCGGACGATCGCGCTCACAGGCGAGATCGGCGAGCCAGTCGAGCGCCCGCTCGACATTCGCCTGGGCGAAGCCGGCACGCTCGAGATCCCGCACCAGATGCTCGCGTTCGGGCACTTCAGGCACCTCGTCGAGCATGTAGCGGTCAAAAACGTAGATCAGGATGTCGAGAACGCTGCCGGTCATCATTCAGGTATGCGGTCATAACGACCGCCCGGGAGAGCTGCCACGCAGCCTTCGAGCTCGAGAATCAGCAACATCGAAGCAATCGACTCGCCCGGGAGGCCCGTGCGCGCGACCAGAGCGTCGAGCGTTGCAGGTTCGAAGCCGAACGCATCTAACAGCATTTCATACTCCTTGTCCAATGCCGCAACGCCTTCCCCGGCCACCGCGGGTGCCGTAAGCCCTTGTGCGCACAAGGCTATTTGCAACTCTGAAAGAACATCCCCGGCGCTCTCCACGAGCGTCGCGCCCTCGCGGATCAGCTTATGACAACCCCGGGAGAGGGGGCTGTGGATCGAGCCGGGTATCGCGAACACGTCACGTCCCTGTTCCGCCGCCAACCGCGCCGTGACGAGCGAGCCGCTGCGGCGAGCCGCCTCGACCACGAGCGTGCCGTGTGAGAGGCCGCTGATGATGCGATTGCGGCGGGGAAAGTTGCGGCGTGACGGCCCGGTGCGAGGTGGAAACTCGGACACGAGCGCGCCGCGTTCGCGAATCCGGGCGGCGAGTCTCCTGTTCTCGGAAGGGTAGACCGCGTCTAAACCGGTACCACAAACGGCGACGGTCAACGCACCGTCAACGAGAAGCGCGCCTTCATGACTTGCCGCGTCCACGCCCACGGCGAGCCCGCTGGTGATCGTGAGCCCGGCGCGGGCCAATCCGGCGGCAAGCTCGCGCGCTGTTTTGCGGCCCGCCGCGGTTGGAGTGCGAGAGCCGACGATCGCGAGTTGGGGAGAGTGGAGCGCCTCCACGCAGCCCAGGACGAACAACACCGGCGGCGCCCCGACCGTTTGCGCGAGCAACGGCGGATAAGCAGCGTCCGTGCACAGAATGAGCCGCGCGCCGCTTGCCTCGATCCATTGCAGATCGCAGCGTAGCAGCACCGGGTCCGGAGCGGCGAGAAAGGCGCGCGCCGCGGCGGGCATTTCAACTTGCCGCAGCGCGTCCCCCGCGCCCTCGAGATTGGATTCACCCCCGATGAGGGCAAACAGGGCGCGCACGTGCTCGGCCGTGAGGCCCGGTGCCCTGGCCAACATCGCGCGAAGTCGGGTCGCTTCCATGCGAATGAGCATAGACGAGCGCCCCGTGCGTGGCTGCGGGGTGAAATTGACGCGAGTGTTTAGAAATGCACGTCCCCGGGGTTCGCCGGCCGCCGGGCCGTAACAGATACGTATGGCCGGGAGCGCGGCCCCCGGGCGTTATGGATTGCGCACGACGTCCCGGATGCTGATGGTGTCCGTCGCTCCGACGACGAGCCCGTAGCTCACACGGTCGAACGTCTTGAACACCAGCAGCGTACCCGTGCGCTCGTCCGGCAACTTCACCCTCGGGGCGAAAGAAGTGCCGAGATCCTGCGTCTTGCGGGTGAAGCTCGCGCCGTTGGCGTAGGTATCGCGGATGCGCTCCCCCGCCCGGTCGATCGCGAGCACGTTACCGTTCGCGAGACCATCGCGCAGGCCCCGGTTTATGGCGACGACCTGGTACTGGCCAACGAGGAACGTGCCATCCACGACGGCGATGATGCGACCGTGCACGTTGCTTCGTGGTGCACTCGGCATGAAGTTCAGGGGCACGTTATCGTCGGCGGGCATCACCTTGTCGCCGCGAAGGGTTTCACGCGCGGTGTCGATCAACAGCGCCTTCGTCACCTCTCCGGGTTGCGAGACGAGTGCCGTTCCCGTGTAGATGCCCTGATAGCCGACGACCCTGCCATCGTCGGGATCGCGCAGCGGATCGCCTACATGGACCACGCTGTAGCGCGCCCGCTCGGGACCATTCAGGTGTCTGATGTAGATTTCGTTACCGGTGCCGGCGACCTCATGATCGTCGCGAAAGGCGAGCACGTAGGGGGAGTGCCTCACCTGCTCAGGGGTCAAGATGCTCGGCCGCGCCAGGAAGGCAGCGATGGCCTGGTACGGGACGATCGGAATCGCGCCCTCGATGGGATTACCGCGCAGGCGCGGGTCCAGCCGTGCGGCGCCGCCCGTCTGCAGGCGGATCTCCGGCCGGCCATGGGCACCGTAGGCCAGGGTGAGGGTGTCGCCCGGGAAAATCAGGTGCGGATTGGCGATCCGGGGGTTGACATACCAGACCTCGGGCCATAACCAGGGATCACGCAGGAACAACGAAGCGATGCCCCAGAGGGTATCGCCCGGCTTGACGGTGTAGCTCCTGGGCGCGTCCGGATTGACGATTGCTCCGTCGACACCAGCCCCTGAGGAGGTTGCCTCGGCCGAAGGCGCTGCGTTGATCGCCGCTTCGGTGGCGGTCATTTCCTCCTGGCCGGCCGTGGATTGGGATCCCACGGGCGCCTGGGCGACGGGTGCAGGCTGGCGCTCGCGGGAGTGCATCCCGGAACAGCCCGAAAGGGTGACGGACAGCGCCAGCAGTCCCGCGGCAACGCGACTTCCAGCGACTTGATTCGAGACCATGCTCCAGCTCCTCCAACTGCGGAAAGTCGCCTGGCGGTTGGGCGCCGGGCGAGCGCTTTCCGCCCGCAGCATGGGCGCACCTGAGCGGCCGCCCTGTGAGTGGCGTTGTTATACTGGCACAGAGCGGGGCAGCACACGATTTAATGTCAACTTTGTGCGGCGGTTCACGGGAGCGGCGTGGACGTCGGAAGACGGCGACAGAGCCGGATTTTCCGCCAATCGGCTCAGAACGTTGCAGCCCCGCCGCAGTCCTATGATTGAGCTAGCCGGAAACGAAGACCATGGCCCTCAGAACCATCCTTGAATACCCCGACCCGCGCCTGCGCACCCGTGCGCAGCCCGTGACCCGGTTCGACGCAGAGCTCGGACGCCTCATCGACGACATGTTCGAGACGATGTACGCCGCTCCGGGTATCGGCCTCGCCGCAACCCAGGTGGATGTCCACCAGCGGCTCATCGTGATCGACGTCTCGAAGGATCGCGATCAACCCCTCGTCTTCATCAATCCCGAAATCCTGTCGCGGGAGGGGGAGGAGGTCTCGGAGGAAGGCTGCTTGTCCGTTCCGGAGAATTTCGCCGAAGTGCGGCGAGCCGCCAAGGTGCGGGTCCGGGCACAGGATCGCAACGGCGAGGTCTTCGAGCGCGACTACGACGAGGTCCTGGCGGTGTGCATCCAGCACGAAATAGATCACCTGGACGGTAAGCTGTTCGTCGATTACCTCTCCGACCTGAAGCGCGAGAGGATCCGCAAGAAACTCGAGAAAGAGCGCAAGGAGCGCGCGGCGCGGGGGCGCGCGAGCGGCGGTACCGCACGGCGCGCGTACTGATCCCGCGCTCCCTCATCGCTTCCGCGCGGCACGGCCTGTGAGCGGGTTGCGCATCGCATTCGCGGGGACGCCGGATTTCGCCGTGCCGGCGCTGGAGGCGCTCCTGAGCTCGAGCCACACCGTTGTCGGTGTGCTTACGCAGCCCGACCGTCCCAAGGGACGCGGGCGTCAGATCGCCGCCAGCCCGGTCAAGGCGACGGCTCTGGCTCACGATATCCCCATCTCGCAGCCGCACACGCTCAAGGACGAGGCAGGGCGCGCCGAGCTGGGCGCCTGGCGCCCGGATGCGCTGGTCGTGGTGGCTTACGGGCTCATTCTTCCCGCAGCGGCTCTAGCCCTCCCGCGTCTGGGATGTCTCAACATTCACGCGTCCCTGTTGCCCCGCTGGCGGGGTGCGGCCCCCATCCAGCGGGCGATTCTGGCCGGCGACTCCACAACTGGCGTGACCATCATGCTCATGGACGCAGGGCTCGATACCGGCCCCATGCTGCTGAAGAAGGAGGTTCCCATCGCTCCCGCGGACACCGGAGCCTCCCTGCATGACCGGCTGGCCGCAGTCGGGGCATCGGCCGTCCTGGAAGCGCTGGACGGGTACGCTCAGGGGACCCTGAGAGCCGTTCCGCAACCTGCCGAGGGTGCGACCTACGCGGCCAAGATCGACAAGTCAGAGGCCCGCATCGATTGGAACCAGGACGCCCGGCAGATCGAGAGGCAGGTGCGGGCGTTCAACCCCTGGCCTGTGGCGGAGACCCGCTTGGACGGCGAGCAACTGAGAGTATTCGAAGCCCTCGTCGAAGGGGGCACCGACATCCAGCGCGCCGCAGCTCGCTCCGGTCCGAATCGTTCCGATCCGAATGCTCCCGCTGCCCCGCCCGGCACCATCATCGCGGTTCGCGACGATGCCCTCGTCGTTCAATGCGGTCATGGCAGCCTGGCTCTGTGCGAGCTGCAGAAACCGGGCCGGCGCGCCGTGCCGGCAGGCGACTTTGCACGAGGCGGTCTTCCCCTCGTAGGCCGACGGCTTGGCTAGAACTCCCTGGGCGCCCGGCGCGCCGGCCCTCGCCGACGCGTCGCGAGCCATCAGCTCTGTGGTCTCGGAGGGCCGCACATCGGACGCTGCCCTCGCACCCTTTGAGCTAACGCCACAACGCGCGGCGGTTCGCGCGATCGCGCTCGGCAGCTTGCGGTGGTACCTGAGGTTGGCGCCCGCCATCGATACGCTTCTGACCCGGCCCCAGGGAGTCGCTGGCGAGCTTCACGCCCTTCTGGTGGCCGCTGCCCACCAGGTCGAGTATTCGCGCAATGCCCCCCAGGCAACCGTGCACGCCGCCGTGGATGCGGCCCGCGTTCTCAAGCAAGAGCGGGCAAGCGGATTGGTGAATGCCGTCCTACGGCGCTTCGTGAGTGAGCGTGGCGCTCTTCTGGCCCGGGTAGACCAAACAGTACCCGGCCGCACGGCGCACCCGCCGTGGTTGGTAAAGCGCCTTGCGGAGGCGTGGCCTCAGCAGGTCTGCGCCGACATTCTCGACGCGAACAACGCGCACCCGCCAATGGTGTTGCGTCTCGACCTGTCGCGTCGTAAGCGCGAGGAATACCTGTCCGAGCTCGAGGCCGCCGGCATCGCGGCACAGCCGATCTCCTGGGCACCCACCGCGGTGCGCCTCGACGAGCCGCTGGCGCTGTCGAATCTTCCGGGATTCCGCGAAGGGCTCGTGTCGGTTCAGGATGCGGGCGCGCAGCTCGCGGCTCCGTTGCTCGCCGCGAAGCCGGGCATGCGGGTACTGGACGCGTGTGCGGCCCCCGGAGGCAAGACCGGCCATCTGCTCGAGCACACGCCGGGGTTGGCGGAGATCGTGGCAGTCGACATCGATCCACACCGGGTCGAACGCATCGCCGAGAACCTGCGCCGCTTGAACCGAACCGCAAAGCTCGTCGTCGCCGATATCCGCGACGCCTCGGCGATCGGCGATGGCCGACCGTTCGATCGCATCCTGCTCGATGTGCCGTGCTCCTCCACGGGGGTGATTCGCCGTCATCCCGACATCAAGCTCCTGCGCCGCAAGGATGACATCGCCTCGCTTGCAGCGGCTCAGCTCGAGATTCTCCAGGCCGCCTTCGGAATGTTGGCCCCCGGCGGCCGTCTTCTGTATGCCACCTGCTCCGTGCTGCCCGACGAGAATCAGGGCGTCGTCGAGCGCTTCCTCGAGGCTGAGCCCGCTGCCCGGCCTGTGCCTCTGCCGGCCCTCGCGCCCGGCGCGCTGGAGCGGGGCACCGGGGTCCAGCTCGTCCCCGGAGCGGAGGCGGGAAGCGATGGGTTCTATTATGCTTGTCTCGAAAAGACAACGGCCGGAACCTGAGCGTTTATCATTACTCCAAGCACCATCGCACGATCTGTCGTTGCATTCATGCTACGCGGTTTTTCAACACGGGAATCGCCCCCCCGGGCGGTTCGTCGGCTGCTGCTGACCCTGGGGTCGCTGGTCCTCGCCCTGGGGAGCCTGCTCGCCTTTGCGGATGCGCTCGATGGCGTGCTGGAGGTCCGTTCCGCTTACGTGAATATCGACAACGGCGTGTTCCTGCTGCACGCCCGCATCGAGTATCCGGTGAATCCCGCGATTCGAGGCGCCTTGCGCGACGGGGTCACCCTGACGTTTGATCTGGATACGCGGGTCGATCGGGAGCGGCGGTTCTGGTTCAACGCGAATATCGTAGAGCTGACTCTGAGGCGCGAGCTGGCGTATCACGCGGTGAGCGACCGCTATGTCGTCCGCGATGTGCGCACCGATGAGCAGCAGACTTTTCCAACACTCGAGGAGGCGCTCGCTTATCTTGGGAAGGTGGACGGGTGGCCCATTCTCGTGGAGCCGCAACTCAACGGCGGCAACTACGTCATCAGCGTGCGCGCCGGCGTTCGTCGCGGACGGTTGCCCGCGTCGTTGCGCGCCCTCATGTTCTGGGCGAATGACTGGCGTCGCGTGAGCGAGTGGTACTCATGGTCACTTCCGGTGTGAGCGAGGATAGTAAAGCCCGAATACGGCCGGGCAGCGCCGCCCTGCTCGTCCTGTGGACCGCGATCGGCGCCGGCGCGCTGCTCTTGCTGTTGAAGAGCGTGCAGAACTCCGCTGAGTTCGGGCGCCTGCAGCCGGCGGTGCTGGTGCTGAACGTGATCGGCGTGATCGCGCTCGTCACGCTGCTCGCGCGCAAGCTGTGGCAGCTGTTCCGCGAATATCGGGATCACGTGCCGGGCTCGCGCCTCATCGCGCGTACGGTGTTGATCTTCGGCGCCCTCGTGGTGGCGCCGCTGCTCATCGTGTACCTGTCCTCGCTCGAGTTCCTCGACCGCGGCATCGACAGCTGGTTCCAGGTCGAGGTGAAGCAGGGCTTGAACGACGCGCTCGGCTTGTCGCGCGCGGCGCTCGATCTGCGCATGCGCGAGTATTCCGAGCGGACACAGTCGCTCGCCCGCACGCTCGACAAGGTCGCTCCCGCGGATATCCAGAGCCGGTTGGACGACGAACGGCACATCTCGGAAGCCCTCGAGATCGTTCTCTTCGGCGGGCACGAGCGCATCATAGCGGCGAGCCTCGAGAGCCCTCTCGAGACATTGCCGTCGCGGCCGCCGTCCGATCTGCTCCGGCAGGTGGGGCAACTGCGGCCCTACGTGAGCCTCGAGCCGCAGGCCGGGGGAAAATACATCATTCGGACGGCGGCAGCGCTCGCCGGCTCGCTCGGAAGCGCGGACAGCCGTTACGTCGTCGCCATTTATGCCGTGCCGGCGCAGCTCTCCGAGCTGGCCGAGGCCGTGCAGCGCTCGTATTCGCAGTACGGCGATCTCGCGGCGATGCGCGAGCCGCTGAAATATAGTTTTCGGCTCACGCTGACACTGGTATTGCTGCTGGCGATGCTGGCTGCCATTTACGGCGCCATTTTTTCGGCGCAACGTCTGGTGGGCCCCGTGCAGGATCTCATCGCCGGCACCCGTGCGGTGGGCAAGGGTGATTTCGGCACACGGCTGCCGCTACCTTCGCGGGATGAGATGGGCTTCCTCGTGCACTCCTTCAACGATATGACGAAACGCCTGCGGCGTGCGCGCGAGGAGGCGACTCACAGCCAGCAGGCCGTCGAGCGCGAGCGCGAACGGCTGGCCATCATCCTGGCGCGGCTGTCCACCGGCGTGGTCGCGGTCGACCGGATGTTGACCGTGAGGATGGCAAACCACGCGGCGGGAGCCATTCTCGGCACGGATCTTTCGGTCGCGACCGGCCGCTCTCTGCCGGAGCTGGCGGCAACCAACGAGCGCCTCGGGCAGTTCGTGGCCGCGATTGCCGTCCGGTTCGCCGGGGGCAGGGAGGAATGGCGCGAGCAGCTCGACCTCGACAGCCAGGCCGGTCGCCGCACATTGATGTGCGCCTGCACGCCGCTGCCAGGAGAGGACAGCGACATGGGTTACGTCATCGTATTCGATGACATCACCGCGCTTCTGGAGGCACAGCGGGACGCCGCGTGGGGCGAGGTGGCCCGGCGCCTGGCCCACGAGATCAAAAACCCGCTGACGCCGATCCAGCTGTCCGCGGAGCGGCTGCGCCGCCGGCTGCTCTCGACCATGAAGCCGCCGGATGCGGAGATCCTCGACCGGGCCACCCACACGATCGTGCAGCAGGTCGAGACCATGCAGCAGATGGTGAACGCCTTCAGCGAATACGCGCGCGCGCCTGAAATGCGCATCACCCGCTTCAGCCTCAACCAGCTGGTGACCGATGTGGCGGACCTCTATCGGTCCCAGGATCCGCGCGCGGCCATCCACCTGGCGCTCGATGAGAAGCTGGAGACGATCGAGGCGGACCGCGGCCGGGTGCGCCAGATCCTGAACAACCTGGTGACGAATGCGCTGGAAGCGCTCGATGGGGTCGCAAAGCCGACCCTCGAGATCACCACGCGCCTGGAGAGCGGCGGCGACGCCGCCTATGCGGTCGTCACCGTGTGTGACAATGGCCCCGGGTTCCAGCGCGAGCTCCTGGGCAGGGTCTTCGATCCCTACGTCACGAGCAAGTCCAAAGGCACCGGTCTCGGGCTTGCGATAGTGAAAAAGATCGTCGAGGAGCACGGTGGGCGCATCGATGCGGATAATCGGTCGGAGGGCGGAGCACGCGTGCGCGTCGTGCTTCCGGTGAAGGACAGCACACGGTCTGCCACAGGGGGCGCGCGCGAACGTAGAGAGCAGTTGCGGAGGGAGAGAGCATGAGCGGTCCTCACATTCTCGTGGTCGACGACGAGGCGGACATCCGCGGCCTCCTGAAGGAGATCCTCTCCGAAGAAGGCTACGAGGTGGATGTCGCCGCAAACGCAGTGCAGGCGCGCGCTTCGCGGGCTCGTCAAAGTCCCGACCTCGTGCTGCTCGACATCTGGATGCCGGATGTCGACGGGATAAGCCTGCTGCGTGAATGGTCGGCTTCGACTGCCGACGGCTGCCCCGTAGTGATGATGTCGGGCCACGGGACCGTCGAAACCGCTGTCGAGGCAACACGTCTGGGGGCGTTCGACTTCGTCGAAAAGCCGCTGTCCCTCGCGAAGCTGCTGCGCACCGTGGAGCGCGCCCTGGATGCCGGAAAACGTCGCCGCCAGTCGGGGAAGCTTTTCGCACCGCAGCTGCTGGCGCCTGTCGGCAAGAGCAAGATCATGCAGCAGTTGCGTGCCGAGCTGCAGCAGATCGCGGGTAATCCTTCCTCGGTGCTCCTCATCGGCGAGCCTGGCTCGGGCCGTGAGGCCTTTGCGCGTTACCTCCACGAGCGCAGCCCGCGGGCGGCCGCTCCATTCGTGACCCTCGTTGCCAGCAGCCTCCGTGAAACTGACGCCGAGGGCCGTTTGTTTGGTCGTGAAGAGCCCGGTGGCGGCCGGGCGGGCGTTCTGGAGGAAGTTGCCGACGGCACGCTGTTCATTCACGAGATCGAGGACCTGCCGCCCGCAGTGCAGCGGCTTCTCGTAGGAGTGCTCGAGTCCGGCCGCTTCACGCGCCTGGGCGGCGGCGAGCAGATCGAGTTTCGCGCCCGCGTGCTGTCCTCGGCGCAGCCCGGAATCGAGAACCGCGCCGGACCCGAGGGGTTCCGCCGCGATCTGCTGGCGCACCTGAACATGTTGATCGTGCGGACACCGCCGCTGCGCGACTACGCCGAGGATGTCCCCGAGCTGCTGCGCCATTACGTCGACCGCGTCGTGGACTCGGAAGGGCTGCCGTTCCGGCGTTTCAGCGTCGCGGCCCAGAACCGCCTGCGCAACTATCCCTGGCCCGACAACGTCCGCGAGCTGAAGAACCTGGTGCATCGGTTGCTGATCCAGAAGGGGCCCGAGGAAATCCGTCTGGAGGAGATCGAGCGCGAGCTCGCCGTCCAGGCGCCTCCGGGAGAGCCCCTGGTGAAACAGGACCTGCTGGCCCTGCCGCTGCGCGAAGCGCGCGAGCAGTTCGAGCGCGCCTACCTGCAACAGCAGCTCCTGCTCTGCAACGGCAAGGTGGGCCAGCTCGCCAAGCGGGTGGGGATGGAGCGCACTCACCTCTATCGCAAGCTGCGGTCGCTCGGGGTCGATTTCCGCAGCATCAGCGAGGACTGAGCAGTACCTGTCCCCAAGGCAGGACAACTCAATCCTGCGCCGGGGCTGAGATATTTCGCGTAATGGCGACAGTATCCGAAGGGAAAGCACAACCCTAACGGGTGGACGGGACTCCCCTTGGCCGTGCGGAACTGCCGCTGCGGAAATTGTAAAGCGCTCCGCCTGCCGCACCCGATGCGGCCTCATCCGCCCTGGCGGAGGACATCGCTTCTCCCGTTGCGGCGCTTCCCGCCGGTGGCCGCGGCGCGCCGCTCTTGTATGCTATCTGTAACAACTTTGCTGCGATGCTCCGCGAATGCGAAGGACAGGCAACAGGGCTCCACGAACCGCGCCTCCGGCCGCGCGGGCTGGAGCCAATAGGGAGTTCCAGTGGCGGACGGCCTGCGAGTACTGATCGTCGAGGACACTGTCGCGGCCGCCGAGCTGGCCATGCTGCGACAGCTCGTCAAGGGCGGGATTCCCTGCATCCACCGGCAAGTGGTCACGGAGAAGGACTTCCGCGCGGCCCTGCGACGCTTTCGTCCACACCTCATTGTCGCGGAGCTCGTGCTGTCCGAGTTCGACGGGCTCACCGCACTCGATATCGCACGGCGCGAGTTGCCGGAGGTCCCGTTCATCTTTCTGTCGCGGACACGCGGCGAGGAGCACGCTGTCGAAGCGATGCGCCGCGGCGCCGTAGATTATGTCCTGAAGTCGAGCCCGGCGCGTCTCGTGCCTGCCGCGTTGCGCGCCTTGCGCGATGTGAGCGAGCGCGCACGCCAGCGTACCGCCGAGCGGGAGGCCGCCGAAAAAGAGCAGCGTCTGCACGAGCAGCAGCGGGAGCGCATTGCACGGCTCACGCGCATGTTGCAGATGCAAAGCGGCATCAATGCAGCGGTGCTGCGGATTCGCGAGCGCGAGGACCTGCTGCGCGAGGCTTGCCGGCTCGCTTTGCAGGTGGGCGGCTACGAGCATGCGATGATTTCTCTCGTCGCGCCCGATGGCCGCCACGCGCGGCCCTGGTATCGCCTCGGAGTGGCGCCGGACCATCTCGATAAATTCAATTTTGCGATCAGTGACGGCACCGAGCCGGATACCAGCCTGGTGGGCCGCGCGCTGCGCACCGGAGAGATCACGATCAGCACGGACCTCACGAAATCGGAGCCCCCGGTAGCGGGCCGTCTCGAGCTCCTCGAGCGCGGCTTTCATTCGGTGGTCGCGTTGCCTCTCACCGTGGACGGCGCGCGGATCGGAGTGTTGTCTCTCGCATCCCGCGAGAGCGATCTGCTGAGCGACGAGGAGCTGCGGCTGCTGCAGGACATGATCGCCAACCTGTCGTTCGCCCTGCAGTACCGTCAGAAAGAGACCGCCGTCCAGTATCTCGCGTACTACGATCCGCTGACCGGGCTCGCCAAGCGCGGCCTGTTCTGCGAGCGGCTCGACAAGCTGCTGCGCAATCATGTTGGACCCGAAGCGGCCCCGACGGTGGTGGCCTTCGATGTCATGAACCTGGGCAACGTGAACGACAGCTTCGGCCGCCACGTCGGCGATCTGCTCCTGCAGCGGGTCGCGGAACGGCTGAAGCATCACATCGATGATGACGAGCGTCTCGGTTATCTGGGTGGCGGAACGTTCGTGATGTTGCCATCGCAGCTCGAAGTTTCCGCCGACAACGTGACGACGCTGCTCGAGAACACCGTGTTTCGCGATGTGTTTCATATCGAGGGGCGCGCGATCCGGACCTCGTTCAAGTCCGGTCTCGCGCATCATCCGCTCGACGGCGAAGAGGCGAGTATGCTCACGCAGCGGGCCGAGGCAGCCTTGAAACAGGCCAAGGAATCCGGCGAGCAATACCTGCATTACCAGATCCAGA
>CAZDTG010000063.1:19827-24146 GCA_964508005.1 uncultured Steroidobacteraceae bacterium | reverse complement strand
GTTGATGGTTTTCCGAGTTTCCTTGCGAAACTCCGAAGAACGCCGGCTGGATTCCGGCCGCCGGGCGTGTCCGATGGCACGGAGCCGAACTAACTCGGTGACTCCGACGGCTATAGCAATGCGTCAGCGGGTTTGGCTGCCGTCAATCGGCGACGGCCCGAGCAACGCGAGTCATGATGGGTTGGCGTGCGAGAGAAAACCGGCGATGACGATCAGAACAGCGCCGACGAGTAGTGCGCGGGTAAATGATTCGAGGCCCAGTGCCACCAAGAGGAACGCGCTGCAAAGCGGTGTGGCATACGCCATCACCGCGAGCAGCTGGCTGTCGCCTCGGCGAAAGCCCTCGTCCCACACCAGATTGCCAATGGCCAGAGGCACGATCCCGACCGCAGCTGAAGCAGCAAAAGCACCCAGGTCCGGCCTGACTGTTGGCTCGAGCATGAGGTGCAGTACTGCGCACAGAATCGTGGAAATGGCGCAACCGCGCTGCAGTACCCGGGTAGGTGCCTCTTTCCAGACGAGCCGAAAGACGCAATAGAGAGCCCACGAGATCCCGCTGAGAAACGCAAGGCTGATGCCGGTGAAGGACAGTGACAGGGCACCGCCACCCAGCAGTATGACCGCACCGGCGAAGCCCATAACGAGTCCAATGAGGTGTGGCGGTCCCAGCTTGAATAGTCGGAGGACTGCGCCGAGTCCAATGATCTCCACTGGCCATAGGTATGAGATGAGGTTGGCCTCGGCCGCCGGAATATGGTGTGTCGCCAGGATGTGGAAGACATTGGAGCCGGTTAGACCCAGCGCACAGGCCGTTGGCGGCAACCACGAGAGCGCTGAAGACGCGGGTCTCTCCTGTGACGGCGCGGTCCTCTCCAACTGGACCAAGACGAGCCATCCGAACGCGAAGGCGATCGTGAGGCACTCGAACGCGGGTATCCTGAGGGCACGCAACGCTAGCGTCGGCCACGTAGCCCACAACGGAATTGCGAGCAGGCCTACGCAGGTCCAGGTCTTTGACGACAGCGAGCGCCAGCGCCTCGACGGGGGATTGAAGGCTCCAAACCAGACGGTCACGCTCGAAGTCACGGGCGGGGCCTCCAGACCGCGTCGGCATCGGTCGCGATCAAATAGGCGCTCTGTGTCTCAGCGCCATCGACTTCGTCTGGCTGTTTGATCAGGCGTCCCCAATCTGACCCCGCGTTCGAAACTGAGCCAAGCATGATCATGCCATTGCCGAACGTCAGCTGAGCGTGCGCGATGGATCCATCTTCATTTGGATACACTGCGTGCTTTTCGAAGCCGAATGCGGTACACAACCATTCTATTGCCGCCGATGCGTTCCGATATCGAAGGGCAGGAATCACGGTAGCTCTTGTGCTTTTGGCTGGCGAAGGCATTTCACTCTCCTTTCCGTAGTGTCTGGAGTAAGGACTGCGGCGCCCGAGGTTCTAGTTGAGACCCTGCAGGTGCATCATGCCCTGAAAATCCGCGGCGCGACATGGATTCCCTTCCGCGAGATCGCCGCGGTCATCGGCAAGAGGCTCAACCTGCCTGTCGTCAGCAAGTCTCCCGAGGAAGCCGCGGCTCACTTTGGTTGGCTTTCATTTGCTGTCGGTGTCGACAATCCGACTTCGAGCAAACTGACTCCGCAACGCTTGGGTTGGCGCCCGACGCAACCTGACCTCCTGTCCGATATCAGTAGAGACTACTACTACAGGTCATAGGGAAAGAGAGCCAGCGCGCGCGTATCGGGCTGGCTCTCGTCTTGAGTTTCGGCGTTCGACCTCCGGAGTACTTGGAAAGGTCATCAGCGAGGCGACTGCGCTGCGTTTTTTCCGGTAATCAACGGACCTAGGTCGGGACCAATCTCACCAGAGCCGCGGACTTAAGCCCGGGACCGTACTCAAGCGGGGGTCACCTCAAACTCCACCTGATCGGCAAGTCCAAGGGCGGGAAACCTGTCCCACGGCTGACGAATTGGCGGGCCTCGGTTTTCTTCACACCTTTTGGTCTAGCGCGTCGCCGGCTGCTGCATGAACATACGCGAACCGTGCTGCGTAAGCATGCTTGCCTTGGACCGGAGTCGAATTATGTCAGCGAAAGTGGTGATTTTGGCGGCGGCAGCCTGCCTGGCCGGACCGACCTACGCCGGAAGCTGTGACGGTGCCGCGTCGCAACAATATCGTGACTGCGCGCGCATCGTGGATTCACTGCATCCCGACAAAGCGGGACAGGCTCGCGTATTCGCGCTCGACGGCTCCGAGTTCACGGCCGGACAGGCCTCGTGGATGAAAGTGCAGTTGCGCAAAGTGGCGCGGTTGTGCGCGAGCGGTGCTGCGCGTGATCAGGAGGAAGCGACACGGTTGCTGGCAGAAGTGCGCGAGCTCATCACGTCCCATCAGCGCAACTCGTGAGCCGCGGCGCTCAGGCCGGACAGGCCTGATGGGCAGACACACCGTAAACCGGAATCCGCCTTCGGGGGCAACTCTTGGCGCGGCCCTCACCGCCGTGCAGCTCGACCACCATCTTCACGAAATACAGGCCCACTCCGGTTGGCTCCAGCTCGATTTCCCAAGCCCCGGGGCGAGAGTCTCAGCGCTTTGCGCGCTGATAACTCCCGGCCCGGGAGCTGTCCGTGACCCGCCTTGGCTAGAGCGCCGAATCGTCTGTCTCACCAGTGCGGATGCGAATCACGCGTTCCAAGTCGGTGATAAAGATCTTGCCGTCGCCGACTGTGCCCGTCTTCGCGGCCTGCGCGATTGCATCCACCACTTGATCGACCAATTCCGAGCGAACCGCGACTTCGACGCGCGACTTCGGAACGAAATCGATCGTGTACTCGGCACCGCGATAGAGCTCGGTATGGCCGCGCTGCCGGCCGAAGCCCTTGACCTCGGTCACGGTCATACCCGAGACGCCCAGCGCCGCCAGCGCTGACCGCACGTCATCCAACTTGAAAGGTTTGATGATGCTAGTGATCAGTTTCATGGTTGACTCTCCCGATGATTATTCGACGCTTTCGCCATGTAGCGAGATGTCGAGACCTTCGCGTTCCTCATCGGCCGTGACGCGCAGACCGATGGTCAGGTCGATCACCTTGAGGATGACCATGCTCATGACGAAGCCGTAGATCAGCGTCGTGCCGACACCCCAGAGCTGCGTCACCACCGAGCCGCTCGACCCGCTGATCTCCTTGCTGGCAAACACGCCGGTGAGCAGCGCACCAGCGATTCCGCCGACACAGTGCACTCCGAATGCATCCAGTGAGTCATCGTAGCCAAGTGTCTTCTTGAGGAAGGTCGAGCTGAGGAAACAGATCATGCCCGCGACCACGCCGATGATCACAGCGGCGTTGGGGCCGACGAAGCCCGATGCAGGTGTAATCGCGACAAGGCCCGCAACCGCACCGGAAGCGATCCCCAACACACTGGGCTTGCCCTTGATTGTCCACTCCGTGAACATCCACGACAACGCGGCGGCGGCGGT
This sequence comes from uncultured Steroidobacteraceae bacterium, assembly GCA_964508005.1. GTDB lineage: Bacteria > Pseudomonadota > Gammaproteobacteria > Steroidobacterales > Steroidobacteraceae > 13-2-20CM-66-19. The sequence goes on along the minus strand of CAZDTG010000063.1, from coordinate 20,660 downwards.
TGCAATATGGGTAACGGCGAAAGCCATCCCGGCGCGCCCGTCAGAGGCGACCGCCGACCCTGCGTTGAAGCCGAACCAGCCCACCCACAAGAGCGATGCGCCAATGACCGTGAGGGTCAGGTCGTGCGGTGGCATGGGCTCTCTGCCGAAGCCTTGGCGCTTGCCCAGCATCAGGGCGGCCGCCAGGCCCGCGATCCCGGCGTTGATGTGCACCACGGTGCCACCGGCGAAGTCCAACACGCCCTTGACTGCGAGCCATCCCGAGGGTTCCCAGACCCAGTGCGCGATGGGGCAGTACACGACGATCAGCCAGATGCCCATGAACCACAGCATCGCGGAAAACTTCATGCGTTCGGCGAATGAGCCGCAGATCAGCGCCGGCGTGATAATCGCGAACGTCGCCTGAAACATAGCGTACACACTCTCGGGTATGGTCGGGCCCAGGTGGGATACGCTCACCTTCATGGCATCGTGCATGTAGACCACGCCGTCCATGAAGACGCGGCTGAAGCCTCCCAGGTACGCCGTGCTACCGGGTGTGAAGGCGATGGAGTAGCCCAAAGCCCACCAGAGGAGGCTCACCACACAGGTGATCGCGAAACTCTGCATCAGGGTTGCGAGGATGTTCTTCTTACGCACCATGCCGGCGTAAAACAACGCCAGGCCCGGAATGGTCATCATCAACACCAGTGCCGTGGAGGTGAGCATCCAGGCCGTATCGCCGGAGTTGATATCCGAGAACTTCGCGAGGAACGGCGCGGTGGGCGCCGCAGCGGCCGGAGCTGCCGCCGGAGCCGCGGATGCATCGGTGCTAGCCGCCGCCGCTGGGGCGG
>CAZDTG010000063.1:0-19727 GCA_964508005.1 uncultured Steroidobacteraceae bacterium | reverse complement strand
GGAGCTGCCGCCGGAGCCGCGGATGCATCGGTGCTAGCCGCCGCCGCTGGGGCGGGGGGCGCCGATGCGTCCGCGCTCGTCGCCGCAGACGCCCCGGCCGCCTCCTGGTCGGCGGACGCAGTCGATGGTGCGCTCAGCACCAGCGCCAGCAGGCAAGCGGCGAGCGCTCCCGCGCTTGCTCGTGTCCCCGACCCTCCGTACGTCTGTGACTTCAAACCGATACGCATGAGTTAACTCTCCCCTTCTTGTTTGAAACAGTCATAGGATTCTCACACTGATTTCAGACGCTGTAATACAGCTCGTATTCGATTCATGGTGATGCACCTCGACGGTCAGGCATGGTCTCTCCGGCGCGTCCCACTCAGAACTTGTAGATCGCTTCCAGCCAGCCCTGATAGGTCTTCGGCACCAATTGCGCGCCTCCGACCTTGTCTGGCTCGTCATAGCGGCCCTCGAGACGTACCTCCACGCTTTTGATCGGGTCGTAACCGAAGGTCAACGTGATTTCCTTCAACCTCTGAGCGCTGCCTACGTAGTTCGCGTCGAAGTTCTTCGTGAGATAGCCGTCCCGATCGTCGAAGTACTCACCGCGCAGCGATACACGCCAGAGGTCACTGATGGCGTAGTTGCCGTACAGCGCCGCGCCGTACCAGGACGCAGACGGGGTGAGAACAGTGCTTCGGACCCTGCCGTAGTCGACACTGCCGACCAGTATGAGCGCGCTAGTCGCACTCCAGGTCAGGACGGTATTGAGCAAACCGATGTTGCCCCTGAGCGGGCCGTTTGTGCCGGCATAATTGAGGTCGTCGCGGCCATAGTAGCCCTGTAGCGTCCAAGCGAAGGTCTTGGACGGCGTATAGGCCAAGCCCGCCTCCACTGTCTTGGCGGCACTATTGGCGGTGTCCTGACTGTTGGTCCAACCATTATTGGCCCCCAGGATCAGATTGATTTTATCGGTCGCCGCGTAGGTGACGCGCAACCCGGTATTCGTGACCGGCTCGAATGCGAACAGGATGGATCTCGTCGTGTTGGTATTGCCGATGGGAGCTGCGACCTCGGCTCCGGCCAACGTCGAGAACTTGCCCCCCTGCACCAACCAGGCACCGCTCGCGTACTGGACGAAGCCCTGCAGCACATAGAAGCCGGTAGTGCTGGCGCCCTGCCCGGCCGGTGTACTGCCAAACCCGGTCGCGCTGTAGGGGTTCTGTCCGGCAATGACGTTCACCAGCGCGCCGAATCCCGCGGTCGGCAGCTTGGAAAGGGTGAACGCAGCCTGCTGCAGCGCGAAAGTGTTGTAGTCCTTCTTCGTGGTCTCGTTGCGTTGGGCGGCGAAGGTTCCATCGACGTAGCCCGCCAGTGTCAGACCGGAGGCCTCCAATATCTCGGACACGCTCGGTACAGCCGGCTTGGCGGAGACAGCATCCTCTGCGTTTGCTGCACTCCCAATGGCCAAGACTGCCGCTGCGATTGCCACACTCGATCGATGAACGCGCATTCGTACCCCTGTATATTTTTAGTTGCTGGATTCAAACCAAGTCCCCGCACCGGGCGGCGCCTCCCCGGCGCCGCCGCCATGACACCTGCCGCGCATAGGCAACAGCCCGCCTTCAACCATTCGCCCTCAGTGGCGACGATTGTCGTGAAAGTGCAACGATCTACTTAGGATTGTTCGCTGCTGGAGCGAGACTGCATCCTGCGTGCCAGCTCTCGGTTACTGACGAGTAATCCACCCGCCGCAGCGCACCAGAAAATGCTGCCGAGGCTCGACCCGTTTCTTAATACTTTCTTAGCGTCTGCAAGGGTTTCCTAGTTGTTCTTAGACCCCTTGACTTTATTTTTCGTGGGTCGAGCCGGCCTGAGTCCAGTCCGCTCGAGCCGTGACATCAAGCTAACCCTTGTCGCGCCATTTTGGGTCATTTCTCTGCGGACGCGCCACTTTCGAGAGCATTGTTCTGTTCGATATTCCACATCGGACCAGCGAGGGACCGCGGCGGACTCCTGCACAAGTCCGCTGCGGCGCTTCTCGCGCAGCCGGTAATTGACGCCGCGGATGGTGACCACGTGGCTGTGAGGAAGCCGCCGATCGTTTCGGACGACGCCCGGTGCGGTGGCAATTGCTGCGGCAGGCCGCTCATGCCGGTTTGGCGGCGACGTAGATCTTCTCTCTGCCGTTGATTCCGTACCGGAATCGGTCCAGAATTAAGCGCTTCATGAGAGTGGCCCGGTTTCTCGATTCAGACTGCATCCGACCCGTTTTCCTCCGGTCAGGTTCGGAGCAGATCGCCGAGCTCATCGCTCAGATTGTCCTGATGGCGCCTGACATCGTCGACACGCATACGACTACCCTCTTGTCAGTGTCCCCTTCACGCACCGCTTCCGGAAGCCAGGAACAGGCCGGCCGTATCGACCACTCTCTGCGTGCGTGCCTGGACGAGGCCAATCTCGGCCAACTGTTGCTCCCGCTCGGCGGTAACGACCTGGAGGATTCCCGCATTCCCAACCTGGTAGCCTTGTTGTGTCAATCCCACGGTACGTTGCGCAGAGGCAAGCTGAGTCTCGTATGCCTGCAGCGCCTCCGCGTCATGCTCGAGAGCATGCAGATTGTCGGCAACCTGCCCAAAGGAATTCAACACAACGAGCTGATAACGCGCGAAAGCGGCCTGATAGGCGTCCTGCGCCGCACGGCGCTGAGCGCTCAGGGCGCCTCCATGGAAAATGGGAGCCGTCAGACCGCCGATGACACTCCAACCTGCCGCCGTGCTACCGCTCAGCAATCCCGCCTCCGCCCATCCGGAGCTCAACGAAATGTGCGGATACATGTCGGCGCTTGCGATCCCGACAGCCGCGCTCGCCGCACGCAGCTCGGCTTCGGCGGCCTGAATATCCGGCCGCGCCCGCACGAGATCGGAGGGGACGACGAGATTCAACTCCCGCGGCACTGTGAACTGATCCAGCGCGAGCTCCGGTGTTGCAAACTTCGCGGGTGGCAGTCCGACCAGAATCGCCAACGCGTCCTTGGCCGCATCCAGGTCCTGAGACAATGGAGGCAGCAGCGCGCGGTCACGATCCCGCTGGCTCGTTGCAGTCAGAACATCGATATCTGACACGACACCAGCGCGCCGTGCCGCCTGCACCAGATGGAGCGTCTTCTCATCAGCCTCCAGAACGCGCCTGATGACCTGGATTTGCGCTTGCACCGAAGCGATCCGCAATGCCTGGGTCACCGTGTCGTTGATCACACGCAAACGCGCGGCACGAAGCTGTTCCCGATGATAAGCGGCCATGGCATCGGCCTGTTCGATACGGTAACGTGTAGCGCCGAAGAGGTCCAAGTCATAACTGACGGCCGGACCCGCCGAGTAGGCGGAAAACGTTGGGAATGTGCTCGCCAGCGGCCCCAGAAAATTCGAGCCATATTTCTGACGCCCGAATTCAGCCGCCACATCGACCTGGAGGTTACGCGCTCCCTTTGCGGCTTTGACTCGCTCCTGCGCCTCGGCCAGATTGGCGCGTGCGGCCTCGAGCGAGGGGTTGTTGCGCAAGGCTAGCGTCACGAGCTCATTCAGCTGCGGCGAATTCAGCAGCGTCCACCAGTCCTCGCGCGGCGCCGTCCCCAGGATAACCGACTGCTCACCGACAGGGACGGAGGTCTGTCCCGAGGAAGTGGCCGTACCCGCCGCAGATCCAGTATACGAGCTGACCGCAGGAGCCGTGGGTGGCACGAATCGCGGACCGGTCGCGCAGCCGGCCAACCCGCCGGCGAGCACGAATCCGATGATGGGCCCGCTCTTTATCCACAGTCTCATGATCGTTGACATTTCAATGCGCCTCCGCATTAGCTGACGGACTGGATCGCTTCAGAAAGAAGATCGTGATCAGGGCGAGTCCCAACAGGATGCTCTGGAAGATCACCGCATCGGAGAACCCCAGAATGAGCGCCTCGCGGTGCAACGTGCGGCCCAGCGCAATGGCCGCATCCTGTTGCGCCACATTCGGGTCGCTCGTCACCCGGGTCATGAACACGTCGGCCAGGTGCTGCAGGCGCGCGCGGGTCGCCTCCCCTGACAGAGAGACTTGCGAAGTCAGGATGTCGGAGTGGAACTGCTCACGCTTGGTGAGAAAGGTCTGCAGAACGGCAATACCGATTGCACCGCCGAGGTTGCGCACCATGTTGAAGAGGGCGGCCGCGGAACCCGCATGCTCGCGCTCAATGCCCGCCACCGCCATCGCGGCCAGCGGCATCATCACCATCGCTTGCGCTACCGCACGCACCAGACTGGAATAGATGAACTGAGGCCCGGCGAAATCAGGCGAAAGTGAGCTGGCGAGCAGACTGCCGAATATGAAGAGCAGGTAACCCCCGATGATCAGGTATCGAGGGTCGACGAGTTTCACGAGCCTGGGTAGCAGCGGCAGCAGAGCGAGCTGCGGCAAACCGATCCAGATCAAGACAGAGCCAATCTGCTGGGCGTCGTAACCCTGAACGCGCCCCAGGTACACCGGTACGAGGTACACCCAGCCATACATGGAGAAACCGAAGAAGAAGTTCGCGATCGACCCCAGAGCGAAGTTCCGCCGCGCGAACAGCCGCAGGTGCAGGAGCGGTTGCTTGTGTTTGAGCTCGTAAACGCAAAACGCGACGAGCGCGACCGCCGCGAGGAGCGCGAGCCGCGTGATGAAAGGCGAGCCGAACCAATCGTCCTTGTTTCCCTCCTCGAGCACCGTCTCGAGCGAGCCCAGGCCAACGGCCATGGTGAGGATCCCGATCCAGTCGGCACGCGAGAGCAGCTCGAGCTGGCGCGGCTCGCGGTCGAGACCGCCCCACAGCATCGCCAGCATCAACACTCCAGGCAGCAGGTTGAGCAGAAAGATGGCGTGCCAGCCGAAGTTGTCGTTGCACCAGCCGCCGATGGCCGGACCGATGGCGGGCGCAAAGATGGCGGATACGGAATAAATGGTGAGTCCCACCGGATGTTTTGCGGGCGGCAGGCGGGTCATGATGATCATGAAGGCCAACGGAATGAAGCAGCCTCCGGCGAGCCCCTGCACGCCCCGCAGAACGATCATCTGGCCCAGGTTGCTCGCAAACGTGCATCCAACGCTGAATAGCAGGAACAGAACCGTGCTTGCCAACAGGTAGGTACGTACGGACAGCGCTCGCGCCAGCCACCCGCTCAACGGAATGACGACGATTTCCGCGACCAGGTAGGCCGTGACGATCCAACCACCTTCATCGGCTCCCGCGCCGATCGCGCCTTGAATATCGGCGAGCGAGGAGCTCACGACCTGGATGTTCAGAATAGCCAGAAAAGCTCCGAGCGCGGCACCGACTACACCCACCCACGTTTTCGTGGAGACTTCCGCCTCCGCCTCCGCCTTCGGATCCGTCGCGATCGCAATTGTTGCGTTGCTCATGACCGTAGTCCTCAGCGCATGGCTGTCCGGACGGAGTGCGCCGTATCTCGCGTGTCGACCGCGACATCCACCGACATGCCGGGCCGCAGTCGACCCGCCAGATTCGACCCACTGCTGAATACCAGCTTTACGGGCACGCGCTGCACGATCTTCGTAAAGTTTCCAGTTGCGTTGTCTGGCGGAAGCAGGCTGAACTCGAGGCCACTTGCCGGGGCAATGCTCGCAACGCGCGCAGTCAACTCGTCACCTCGGAATGCATCCACCCGGATGTGCGCCTGCTGCCCCGCCCGCATGTGTGTCAACTGAGTCTCCTTGAAGTTGGCGACCACATAGGTCTGCTGCAGCGGAACGATCTCCATGAGTTGGGTTCCGGCATGGACGAACTGCCCTACCCTCACTGTTCTGGCGCCTACCGTCCCATCGATCGCTGCACGCAGCACGCTGTAACTCAGGTTGAGGTCGGCCTGCTGCCGTGTCGCCAGAGCGCGCTGGAGCTGGGCCTCGGCCAGCTGGCGTTGGCTGACGAGTACAGCGACGTGTTCTCTGGAGTTCGCGAGCGCCGCTTGTGAGCGAGCCACGCCGGCGACCGCCTTGCGCAGGTCCGTTGAAGCGTCGTCCGCCTGTTCCTCGGAGCCGTATCCAACTTTAGCCATCTCGCGACGGCGCGCGTCGTTGTGTCGGGCAAGCTCAGCAACCGTCTCGGCCACCTGCACGTCCGCCTGTGCCTCGCGGATCTGGGACTCCTGCGCCGTCAATTGCGCGCTGAGGTTGTCGACCGCCGCTCGCGCTGCCCCCAGATTCGCATCCGCCTCACGCAATGCCGTTTGCAGATCGCGATCGTCGATCCGAGCCAGGATCCGGCCTTTCGTGACCGGTTGGTTGTCGTCGACCAGCACCTCCGCGATATACCCGGAGACTTTCGGTGCCACCGCTGTTGAGTCGGCTTTCACATACGCATCGTCTGTCGACTCAATGAAGCGACCAACAGTCCAGTACCGCTCGCCCCAGACCAATGCTGCCGCCAGCAGCAGGAAGCTCCCAGCCCACAAGGCGTGCCGCTCCCGCAACTTGAGGCTCAGTTTCGGAGGGACGAGTTTTGGCCTGGCGGCGCTGTCGGCGCGCTCATGAGCCTGTGTCGATTCGAAATTAGTCGGCGATGTAGTTGCGCTCATGCCGGGACTCCCTAAATGAAAAACCCTGGGTGCTATTTAGGGAGAACTCCCCGGTTTCTAGTAGCCGGAAAAACCGGATGCTATGCTTCCGCTCAGTGGAAGGGAGAAACGGCTTGGCCGATGAAATCAGTGACTTACGCCTATTCACCCGGATTGTGGCAGCCGGCAGCCTCTCGGAGGCGGCACGACGCACCTTCAGCTCCTTGCCCGCGGTCAGCCGGCGATTGGCGGCGTTGGAGGAGCGCCTCGGCGTGCGACTGATCGATCGAGGCCCTCGACGATTCACGCTGACGGACGAAGGCGCCGCGTTTCATGAGCGTGCTGTCGCCATCTTGCGCGACATCGATGACGCTGAAGCCGCGGCTAGCGCCCAGGCGAGGCAGCCCCGCGGATATCTGCGCGTCGGCACGCACCTGGAAATCGGTCGCCGTCGCATTGCGCCCTTGATCGGCGAGTTTACGTCGCGTTATCCCGCTATCACCGTCGAGCTGGTGCTGACTGATTCCCGACTGCAGATCCTGGAAGACGAAATCGATGTGGGTCTGCAGGCCGATCCGCCCAGTGACGGCTCTATCATCTCGAGAGTGGTGCTCTCCGGTTATCGCATCGTCTGCGCCGCACCCGAGTACCTGACCAGGCACCCTCCGATAAATCGGCCTGAGGACCTGCGCAAGCACGATTGCATCCGCCTGGTGCGCGGGCGGCACATTTTGGATCAGTGGGCATTCAAAGAAGAAGGTCATATCACGCACGTTCCGGTGCACGGAAGTCTGTTCACCAACAACGCCGAGGTGGCACACGACTGGGCGACCGCTGGACGCGCGGTAGCGCTCAAGGCGGTGTGGGACGTTCATGACGATCTGCGGTCGGGACGACTGATTCGCCTTCTCGAGCCCTTCGAGTGCGACGAGATCAAGCTCTATGCAACCTACGCTACTCGCACTCACCTTCCGCCGCGAGTGCGGTTGTTCATCGACTTCGTGGTCGAGGCGCTGCAGAAGATCTGAGCGTGAATGCGAGTCACGGCCGAGGATTCCCAGGCGGCACAGACTCGATCCAGGCGGCGAGTACTTGTAACGATTCATCAACGGTGGTGTTCCGCGCTTCGGCGCCAGGAGGCCGAGACTTCATCGAGCTCAGGGCCGCCCGAGCTCTCGATGGCCAGCGTAACTCTGGCAACGTAGCGCAACGGCTCAAAGGTCTGCCAGCTATCGGGTTTGGCCGTTTGAGTAAGCATTATGCATAGCGTCCCGCTAGTCTTCGGTGGAAGCCGTATATTCAGGTACGCGACCGATCACTCGCTTACGCCCGTGTTCAAGGTAACAGGACTCCCGCAACTCGGTCACGGCAAGCACTCTCGACGGTGACTAAGCCGCGGCGGGACGTTAGGCTCAGGTGAGGCTCCCTGTACGAACTCATCGGGTGTCGATACCCGCAAGATTAGGCCAAACAGCGCACAGCCCTCCAATCGCTCCCGTGCGAGTGCGCGCACAGTACGGCTGAGCGCTCTCAGCGAACCGGACTGTGAAGGAATTCCCAGCCGTAGCCCATCTCTCTTCCGGAGCCCCTATGCTCACCCTGAATGATGCAATGAAAGTGATCAACGCCGCGCAGAAGAAAGCAGCGACAATCGGCCAGCCGATGAACATCGCCGTGGCGGATGGCGGAGGCAATCTCGTCGCTCACGTGCGCATGGACGGCGCGTGGCTCGGCAGCATCGACATTTCGATCAAGAAGGCATTCACCGCCCGTGCCTTCGATATTGCCACCAAGGACCTGGCGCCACTCGCGCAACCGGGTGGGGACTTCTTTGGAATCAACACCTCCAACGAAGGGCGCGTCATGATCTTTGCAGGTGGCGTGCCGCTCAGGCGTGCTGGAGAAGTCGTGGGTGCCATTGGCGTGAGCGGCGGCTCGGGCGAACAGGACCAGGCGGTAGCCGACGCCGGCGCCGCGTCCTTCAGTTAGCCACTCGGCTGGATCCACTGAGCTGGAGCCACTAAGGAGCTTTCAGTCATGGCAAGCAATCGCGGTGTCGTCTATGTCGGGCCCGGCAAGGTCGAGGTGCGCAGCATCGAGTATCCGAAAATGGTGGATCCGCGCGGGAAGACGCTCAACCATGGAGCGATCCTGAAGGTCGTAGTCACCAACATCTGCGGCAGCGACCAACACATGGTGCGAGGACGCACGACCGCACCCGCAGGGCTCGTTCTGGGTCACGAGATTACAGGCGAGGTGCTGGAGATCGGGTCCGACGTCGAGTTCATCAAGCTCGGCGATCTCGTCTCGACCCCGTTCAACGTGGCCTGCGGCCGCTGCCGCAACTGCCGGGAGCGTGAAACCGGAGTCTGCCTGACGGTAAATCCAGGGCGTGCCGGTGGCGCGTATGGCTACGTGGACATGGGCGGATGGATCGGCGGCCAGGCTGAGTACGTCATGGTCCCTTACGCCGACTTCAACCTGCTCAAGTTTCCCGACAAGGCGCAGGCGATGGAGAAGATTCAGGATCTGACATGCCTCACCGACATCCTCCCGACCGGATACCACGGCTGTGTCAGCGCCGGCGTGACCACGGGATCGACAGTTCTCATCTCCGGCGCAGGGCCCGTCGGGCTCGCCGCGGCGGCAGCCGCGATGCTGTTGGGCGCCGCAGTCGTGATCGTCACGGATTTCAACAAGGAGCGGCTCGCGCATGCAGCCTCGTTCGGCTGCGAGACGATCGATCTATCACAAGGAGGCACGCTCGGCGAGCGCATCGAGCAGATACTCAAAGTGCCCGAAGTGGATTGTGCGGTCGATTGCGTTGGATTCGAAGCCAGGCAGCGCGGCGGCCAGGAGCAACCCGCCGTAGTGCTCAATCAGTTGATGGCCGTGACGCGCGCAGCCGGCCGGATCGGCATTCCGGGACTCTACGTCACGGACGACCCGGGCGCAAAGGACCCGGCAGCCAGGGAAGGCAATCTCAGCCTGCGTTTTGGCCTGGGATGGGCGAAATCGCACGCCTTGTTCACCGGCCAGACGCCGGTTTTGAAATACAACCGCGCCTTGATGATGGCGATTCTGCACGACCGCATCCAGATCGCCAAAGCCGTGAATACGACGGTGATCACCCTGGATGAGGCCCCCAAGGGCTACGCGGACTTCGACAAGGGCGTTGCGCGCAAGTTCGTCATTGATCCCCACGGCAGCTTGAGGAAGTGACGCGTAACGTTTTGAGGGCGCCCGGGGCGCAGCTCGATCCGACGCTTCGGCCGAACGCTCACGCGCCGTTAAACCAGGCGCGAGCATTCGACCGACAGTGCCCGAACCGGTCAGCGCTATTGTGCATCGGCCACACAGCGAAAACCGACGGAGCCCGAGCGGTCCCGCCCCGGCGATTTCGGAGCAAATCGGTATGCGTGCTGGAATGAGCGCCACATGCCTAAGTGCTCCGGCAGGCCACCAGCAGCACTAGCGCTGTACACATTGGCGGGTGCGAGGCTCCTCGCTGGCCGTTCAGGCTGACCGAGTCGAAAAACTGCACGGCGGCAGCTGCTCGTCATGGCGAACGCTGGCGGTATCCTGGCCAAGGTCGGTGAATGTTCCCGCAGTGCCGGGCTGCGTCAGCCATTCTCAGCATCTTCGCAACCGTCGAGCACGGCCAATCACTCTTAACAGACATTTAGCTGGCCCTCGACCAGTCTTGCCGCAGCCACCCTTCGAGCCGGCATACGTGCAGGGAGAGTCGAGGATCCGAACCATCCCGTCTCGACACCAAACCCCAACGACCCGGCCCTGGGCGGGGTGCCGAGTGCTTCGTCCATGGATACCCACACCGCGCTGACGCTCATGGCGCGCCGGCTTTCGAGGCACTTCTAGCGTCTGATGCCAAGGAGAAACTCACATGGCAACGAAATCCAAAACGGTCGCGAAGGGCGCGGGCAGCTGCGGCGGCCCCTGCACTCCTATGATCTGCTCGGCCAGCGCGTAGAACGGCTCGAGGTCGTCGTAACTGATCGGCCAGTCGACGGTGGTCGAGTTGGCGATGTCATAACCGAACTGGTCGGCCAGGGTCTTCAGCTGGAAATCGGCAGGGCGCAGGCGCCGCGCCTTCCAGACCATCTCCCGCCGTAGGCATGGTGCCCCGGAAGGGTGGTTTCCTCAGCGGCATGGTCAATCCGGCCTCGCTGCCGCCTTGGCCCCCTTTGCCGGGGCTCCCGTAACTGTCCCCGCGCTCTATATCGCGGGCGACCGCGACCTCGTGCTTGCCTTCCGCGGCATGGACCAGCTCCTTCAAGCTCCAGCGTGACCCGCTTCAACGTCCCGTGCCGTGTGGCTGGACGAACTCACCGCCGATATGCATCCCATCAATGACACGCATGCTCTCTTTCTTGATGTTGTCTGTTGGCCGTTCCCGCGGTGAATGCGGTGTGCGGCGGCGCTCAATATTGATGGAGTCGATGCAATCAATGTGGAATCTTCATTCGTTGCGAGCGCCGGACATCGCAATATCCTTCGCGTGGACCACCCGCTAAGGAGGAGTCTGGATGTCCCATTTACTTCGCCGGCTGTGGCATCCCACAGCGACATTGCCTGCCGTCGCGCTCAGCGGTGTCGCCGCGTGTCTGGCAGCGACCCCCATCGAAGCACCCTTCATGACCGAGAACGACGCCGCCATGACGAAGATGATGGCGGCCATGGAGATCAAGCCGAGCGGCGATGTGGACAAGGATTTCGTCGCGATGATGGCGCCGCATCATCAGGGAGCGATCGAGATGGCGCAAGCCGAGCTGCGCTACGGTCACAACGAGCAGCTCAAACGCCTGGCACAGGAAATCATCGTCACTCAGCTGCAGGAGATCGCCGCGATGAAGTTGGCGCTTGGCCAGCCGCTGCCGCCATCCTCACCCTCACCCTCACCCGATCAGGTTTCGCAGGAGCACTAACGTGAAGCGCATCATTTCATTGCTGACCGTATCGCTGCTCGCCACCATGGGTCCCCTGCAGGCCGCCAGAGCGGGGCAGGCTCCCGGCGCGAGCACTGCCCCGGACGTGCCCATCAGCCATCGCGACCGCGTTTATGCCGCGGAGCAGTTCTCCAATACCGTTTCTGTCACCGATCCGGTCGACAACAGGCTCCTGGGCGTCATCCGCCTGGGCAACCCGTTACCGGGCAACTTCAGTCCTCTCTACTATGGGCAACTGCTGGTTCACGGCATGGGATTCTCGCCCGACCATCGCACGATCGCCGTGGTTTCCATCGGTTCCAACTCCGTCTCGTTCATCGACACCGCCACAAACACGGTGAAGCACGTCACCTATGTGGGACGCTCGCCGCATGAAGCGTTCTTTACGCCGGACGGCAAAGAAGTATGGGTGACCGTGCGCGGCGAAAACTACGTGTCGGTGCTCGATGGCGCCACTTACGAGGAAAAGACACGCATCATCGTGCCGGGCGGCCCGGGCATGCAGATCTTCTCACCGGACGGGGAGTACGGTTACGTCTGCTCGTCCTTCAATCCGGAAACGGTGGTCATCGCCGTCCCTTATCACCAGATCGTCGGACACATCCCCCAGGTGAGCCCGTTCTGCCCGAACATTGCCGCGACACCGGACGGCAAGCAGGTCTGGTTCACGCTGAAGGATACCGGCAAGGTCATGGTGTTCGGTGCCCGACCGCCTTTCTCGCTGCTGAAGACGATGTACACGGGACCGATCACCAACCATGTCAACTTCGCAGTCAACGCCAAGGGCAGCTTCGCCTACGTCACCGTGGGCGGGCTGAATGAAGTGCTGGCGTTTCGCACCAGTGACTTCTCCCCGGTCGCCACCATTCCTGTCGGCAAGCTGCCGCATGGGGTCTGGCCATCCGGCGATGGGACACGCGTGTACGTGGGGCTCGAGAATCAGGACGCTCTCACGGCGATCGACACGCTCACGAACAAGGTGGTCGCGACCGTTCCGATCGGCCAGGCCGCGCAAGCCGTCAACTATGTGCCGAACGCCGTGCCGGCAGGAGACGGCATGCAGGGATTGCAGCCGCTCGGCGTGGCCGGACAGGCGGCGCACCTGACGCTCGTGGCGGTGCAGCAGGGCACGAGCGCAACGCAGGCGCCGGACGCAATGCAGGCGCCGCAGGCGCCGACCAGCGTCTCGCTGTTCGACCAAGGACTGATACAGGTGATGCAGGCGTCAGTGACGGGGCTCACGCCAGGGCAACCCTACGTGCTTGCGCTCTCCGATACAAAAAACGGCGAGGGCACGCTCGAGTCGCTGGCGAGCTTCATGACGAATCCCGCGGGCTCGGCAATCGTCGATGCGATGGGACCGATCCGGCAGCTCGTGCAAACCGATGGCGCAGGACCCCGCCGCTATTTAGTCGTCGCCGCCGGCACACCTGACCAGCTCGGCGCTCCCGTGCAGGTTCAGGCGGACTGAGGTTCAAGGAACGCGCCATCACCTCCTGGCACTGGAGGCATGCGGACGGCGATGCCCGGACACGGGCGATCGCCGTTCTGCACCATCTCGATGCGAACCCAGCTGTGGAAGCCTCACGAACCCGAGTGGTATAAGACAGCTCTGTGAAGGCGGTGTGACCGTGCGACGTGTGGTGAGCCGCCATCCGAGGGAGACACCATGAGTGCGTCGCCAGAGCCTTCCGATCGGCCGAACATCCGGGTTCGCCGCTTGCACCACCACGCGATTCGTACCAAGGACATGGTGAAGACACGCCACTTCTATGAAGACCTGCTCGGCTTGCCTTTGGTGGGTACATGGAAGGAGGCATTCGATCCAACACGCGGGCGGCCCTCCCCTTACCTCCACTGCTTCTTCGAACTCGGCGACCATAGCGCACTGGCCTTCTTCATGTTCGCGCCTGGAGGGCGTGAAGATCCGCCGCTGACCCCGCAGGATGGCCTCGACCACCATGTCGCGCTCGCGGTCGACCGCTATGATGACGTGCTGGCGCTCAAGGCGCGCCTCGATGCGGAGAACTATCGAAACGCCGTGATGGACCACGGGTACTGCTTCTCTCTCTACGTGCGTGACCCGAACGAGATGCTCGTCGAAATCACGGCGGATCCCCCCGACCATGCACGCATTTACGCTGAGGCCGTGCGCAAGGCCCACGGGGAGCTACAGAAGTGGCTGGAGGGGGACTACTCCGTCAACAACGAGTTGCGTGATCACAGCGTAGACGCTCTGCCAACCTCCGATCCCGAAGACTTGCTGGCGGTTGTCGGTCCTCATCGTCCCACCGCAGGCGGGAGTGCGTAGCGTCAACCCAGACTGGGCCTGCGCACCTTCGCCTCGAGTGCCGTGCGGCGAATGGCGGCCGCAAAGGATCGGACCGCGGCGCATTGCTGCGTGTCGCGCTTGCGGATGAGGCCGAAAGTCCGCAAGGGAGTCGGCGCTTCCAGCGCAATCGGGATCAACCCAGGCACATCGACCGCCGAATATTCCGAAACGATCGCCGCAATTTTCACCTTGCGTGCGACCGCGAACAGGGTTGCGATTCCGTTTGTTTCGACTATCACGTTGGGTTCGACCTGAAGCGACCGGAAGTGCTTTTCGAGGAGAGAGCGCGTGGCGAATCCCTTGCTCAACATCACGAGCGGCTCATTATGCAGCTCGACCATGCGCACGCGGCGCCTTTTTGCAAATGCGTGCCCCTTGGGAACTACAAGAACCATCTCCTCATTGTACAGCGGCTCGAACGACACCTCGGTCGTGTCGGTCGGACGATAGGCGACCGCGAGGTCGATTTCATCCGCACGCAGCTGAGAGTCAATTTGCGCAGCGGATGCTTCTTCGACGACGATACGCATCGTCGGATGAGTGGCGAGAAAGCTGGCGATGCATTGCGGGATGAAGCGAATGCAGAAGGATTGACCCGCTCCAATCCGGATTTCACCCTTCAGTTGAGCCGACGCCTGGCGCACCGTGCGCACCCCATGGTCAACCTCCCGCAGCGCCGCGCTGGCGTGGGCGAGAAAGATCGAGCCGCCTTCCGTGAGCATGACCCGCCTTCCAACCCTCTGGAAAAGCCTCTGCCCCAGTTGATCTTCGAGCTGTTTGATCTGATGGGACAACGTCGACTGAGTGACGTGGACCGTATCCGCGGCCTGCGTAAAACTGAGGCGCTCGGCAACGGCAACAAAGTAACGGAGGTGGCGTAACTCCATGGCTACTCTCCCGTGCGGCAAACGCGATGTGCGATCGAGGCGCTGATATTCAACGTTGTCCCGGTTCGAAAAAATGGCTCCGCAGAACCTGAGGCTGCGCCGAGCAGCCGGCCAGGCACTCACGACCACCAACCTCGGCGCGGATCACCTGTGCTTTGCGCGAGGCGCGGACCCCACAGCCAGCCCCGGCGTCAGTCACTGTCGCCTGTAGCGGACACCCCCTGGAACGCGCCTTCAGTACACGTTTCCGCGCATCCATCGTCTTGCGAGCGGTGCGGGCTCACACTTCCGAGGTCCGGCTGTCGCCTGTCGGCGACGTCGCGTTTTAGCTTACAAAACATAAGCTTAGTCATTTCCCGCAAGCACCCGCGCGATCGTTGTCGGCAGAGGCAGACAGGCACCGGCTTCCGGCTCTCCCACCACGTTCTCGCCCAAGCTGTTGAATTTCAACACTATCAACAGATTAGGCCGGCTGGCACGCAGCCTGCATCGTGCAAACGTCACGCCGGAAACGCCCGGCGTACCTAACAGCAAACCCGCCGAAAGTCGGGGGCGCAAAACTTCCGGTCTAACGGCACGAAGGTCTCTGACAGCGGAGTTGCCGGGGCAGTCGTACCGCCTCGTGAGGATAGCCGGCAAACTTGCGCTGCGCTGTACTCTCTCGCAACCCCTAATTAATGACTTCGTCCCGCCGGCCGGCAACGCGGTCATTTTTTTGGGGAGCTTGTATGGGAACAACCAAACGGCGCTTTGGGTCGGGTCGTATTGTCCGGATCGCATCTCTGGGCAGCGTGGCGGTCGCACTCGCCGGGCTTGCGGCAGCAGGTATTGCGAGAGCGGCCACCTCGACGACCGTCAATGCGGGCAGTGACAACTTTCCGCGCCTGGGTCTTCTTTCAACGGCCGGCCCGCAAAGGTATGCGAGCTCCTTTCAAACCCACGCCGCAAAATTTCACATGGTGATCATCGGCGGCGCTTACGAGGGCTGGGAAAAAGGCGCTGGTTACAGCAAACAAACAGTCATCGCGAGCATCAAGTCCCAATCCTTCGTGAACACTCGCGTGTTTCAATACGTCGGCCTCAACGAACTCTATAATTCCACCTATGCCGGCTACAACGGCTTCCCCACCTGGTACAACCAGGTCAACGCCAGGAACTGGTGGCTCCATCCAACCACTACCGCAGGCACTCCCGTTACAGACCCGCAATCATCGCAGAAGTGGCTTGTTGACATGGGACCGAACGTTCCCGTCGATCCTGCGACCGGCCTGGGTCCGTATGAGTGGGCGGCGAAGTACGTGGATGATTTATTCCACCTGGGTCGACGTTCCGGAACTTCAGCAGCTCCATCGCTCGACGGATTCTTCCTGGATAACGTTTTGATCGATCCATCCAACGGTGCCGGCAATGCTGCCAACGGTGACTGGCTGCGAATCGGCACGACCCAGGCTCATAATGCGGCCACTACATATTCAGCCGTAATGGCGGGCGAGAGGTCGTTCTATACTTATCTCGAGAGCGCCTGGCCGGGAAGTCTGCAGCTCGGTAATGCAGGCGCAACCTTTGGCTTGGCCGTTTCCGGCAGCTATAGCGGTACGGATCCCACTCTCAACAGTCAGATTCTGGCGGGCGCTTCGACGCTCAGTGGAGTCATGCAGGGCGGTGACTTCGAGCACATCATCGGTAAGGGTTACTCCATCGAACACTGGGGCGGCGCGCTGACGATGCAACAGTGGTATCGAATGGCGATGAATAATTTCGGTGGTCCCAAATTACTGCTTTTCAGCCACGGCAACGTTCAGGCGAACGGCAGTGACCCGCTGACGTTCAATTCCGCGGGACAACCCGCGACGTATTCTCCGGCTTGGCAGGGCGCGCGCTACGGTATCACCGCAGCTCTCATGAATGACGGCTACTACTTCGCTGACTCGGGCGTTTACGACGAAGAGACCGTAGCTAACCGCCGCTGGTTTGACGAGTACGATAACGCGGGTGCCGGCGTCGGTTACCTGGGCCAACCCGTAGCTGGTTCTGCGGGCAATCCGCAGACGGGCGCGTGGAGCAACGGCGTGTGGATGCGCGAATTCCACAACGGCGTAGTTCTCTGGAACCCGAAAGGCAACGGCGCCCGAACCGTCAATGTGTCAGGACTCGTGAGCCCCGCAGGTCGCACCGGTCTCAAACACATCGCTGGCACGCAAGATCCGGCAGTCAATAACGGCCGCGCGGCAACCTCGGTCACCCTACAAGATCGCGATGGCGTGATTCTTCTGTGGACCACACCCTAGACTTTCATGAGTCTCGAGTGCGTCAATTCGAATGAGGGCTTTCCGGAAATGGAAAGCCCTTGAATTCAGGATTCCCAGCCGCCTCCCAGGGCGAGGAATATCGCCACCTGGTCCGCCGCGAGCTGAGCGTGCGAGGCGGCAAGCGCGGCGTCGGCTGAGGCGAGCGAACGTTGGGCATCCAGGAACGGCAGAAAATCGATTTTCCCGCCAACGTAGAGACGTTTTGCCTGCCCCTCGGCCTCTGCAGCGCGGGCCCGAGCCGTGGCGAGATCGGCGTCGCGTTGCAGATCGTGACTATAGGAGGTCAGCGCACTCTCGGTCTCGCGAAGCGCAGTCAGGACGACGCCATCGAATCCGGCGAGGGCGAGTTTGCCGGTGGCGCTCGCCTCCCCAATGCGCGCACGCGCCAGATTGCGATTGGCCTGCCAGTGCAATTCCAACCCTATTCCGTAGCGGTTCGTCGGTGTAGTAAGCAGATCCGTGACCGCGCCGGTCGAGCCCGACGTTACACCCAGCGTTACACGAGGGTATAGGTCGGCCGTGGCAGTGCCGACGCGCGCCGTGGCTGCAGCGAGCTCGCGCTCCGCTTCCCGGATGTCAGGGCGCCGTCGCAGCAACGCCGTGCCGTCGCCGATTGGTATGGGTCGCAGCAGCCGAGGTGCCGTTTTGGATCACGTAGCCGACCGGATGCTGCATCCAGCTATTGTTGGCCATGATCCAGTACGCCGAGAGCGTGGTCCCCAGGGCCACCATGGCAGTTGCAAGCAGGTACAACCACGGTGGCAAGCGCGAGCGGCCAAAGATCAGGATGCCGAAGAAGCTCGCCTCAAGCGCAAAGGCGGTGAAGGTCTCGTACACCAGCAGCGGCCCCTGGATCGGTCCGGACACCCGCGACAGATCGCTCCAGTTCGAGCCGAACTGGAAGGCCATCACAATGCCCGAAACCACCCCGAGCCCGAACGCCACAGCGAAGATCTTCAGCCAGAACTCAAAGACGAGGCGGTACGCAGGACGCCCAGTCGCCAGGTGCAGCGCCTCGAGCACCGTCAGCCACGCGATCAACCCGATCGAGAAGGATGGGAAGATGATGTGGAACGTGATCGTGAACGCAAACTGCAGCCGCGACAACAGAAACGCGAGACTATCCACGATAATCCGCCGCTAGCGCCACAGATTCGTGCGGGCCAGGTCGATGACTTCATCGCCCCGGCCGCTCATGACGGCCTTCACCATGTAGAGCGTGAAGCCCTTCGCCATCTCGACGGTGATGGAGGGTGGCATCGCCAGCTCCGTGCGATTGACCACCGCATCGACCAGAACAGGCCCGTTGTGGGCGAGCGCCGTCGCAATGCCCTCCTCGACTTCGCCCGGATCCTCGATGCGGATTCCGCGTACGCCAACCGCTTCCGCCATCGCGGCAAAGTTTGGATTCACGAGCTCAGTGCCGGTATTCACGAATCCCGAAGATTTCTGCTCGAGCTCGATGAAGCCGAGCGCGCCGTTATTGAACACTACAACCTTCACGGGCAACCGCAGCTGCGCGAGGCTGAGAAAGTCACCCATCAGCATGGTGAATCCGCCATCGCCCGACAGCGAAACAACCTGCCTGCCGGGGAATGCCGCCTGCACGCCGATCGACTGCGCCAGCGCGTTGGCCATGGAACCATGCCAGAAGGAGCCGACCAGCCGTCGTTTCCCATTCATCTCCAAATAGCGTGCAGCCCACACCGTAGGCAAACCTACATCACAGGTGAACACGGCGTCCTGCGCTGCGTGCTCGCTGATCGCGCTCGCGATCTGCTGTGGATGGATCAACCGACTGCCCGGTGTGCCGCGCGCCAGTCCATCGAGCCCCGCCCGCGCTTTGGCGAAGTGCTCCTGCGCCTGCGTCAGATGGGAGGTATCACGCTTCTGTGTGAGGAGCGGGAGCAAAGCCTGCAACGTCGCCCGCACATCCCCCACGACGGCAAGGTCGACGGGTGCGCGACGTCCGATGTTCTCTGCCCGAATATCAACTTGCGCGATGCGCACACCCCGGCCCTGCGGGTAGAACTGCCGATAGGGAAAGTCCGTGCCGAGCATCAGCAGGACCTCGCAATCGAGCATCGCGTAGTAGCCCGAAGAGAAGCCGATCAGCCCGGTCATGCCGACGTCATAAGGGTTATCCCACTCGACGTGCTCCTTGCCTCGCATCGTATGCACCATCGGCGCCTGCAAGCGCTCGCCCACCGCCAGCAGCTCCTGATGCGCACCCTCGCAGCCCGAGCCACAGAGGATGGTCACGGCGCCGTTGCTGTTCAGCAGCTCCGCGAGCCGATCGAGGTCGTCGTGCCCGGGCGTGACGACGGGCGCGGGCGGCAGCAGCCCCGCTACTTTGGGTGGGGGCGACTCAGCTGCCGGCTGCAATGCAACGTCGCCCGGCATCACCACGACCGAAACGCCGCGCTTTCCCACTGCCTCGCGGATGGCGATCTCGAGCACGCGCGGCATCTGGTTGGATCCCGTGACGAGCTCACAGTAGTGACTGCACTCCTTGAACAGGGTCTGCGGATGGGTCTCCTGAAAGTAGCCGGAACCCATTTCGGCCGAAGGAATCTGGGCAGCGATGGCCAGCACCGGAACGCGTGAGCGATGGCAATCGAACAGACCGTTGATGAGGTGCAGATTTCCCGGGCCGCAGCTGCCGG
>CAZDTG010000062.1:0-24174 GCA_964508005.1 uncultured Steroidobacteraceae bacterium | reverse complement strand
GACTGGAATCCGGTGCGCACTCGCGGCCCGATGCAAGTCAATATCGCGTTCGCCGCAGCCTACGCTTCGGTGAGACCTTACCCGTACCCCGTCAACAGCAGTATCGCGGACGAGGTGTTCACGCGTCGAGGCAGCTTGTATTTCGGCATCGCGCACTTGTTCGCCTATCAGCCGCCGTACGACGAGTACCTGTATCGCTTTGCTGATTTCAACGCGGGGCAATATGCGAGCCGCAACGCCGCCTTCCAGTACGCCGTGAGCCGGGCGTCCCGCATCCCACTGGTGACGGACGGCGCGCTGTTGTCGCATGACGGCGTGGCCAACGGTGCGGGGAGCACCGAGCTGGCATTACGGGCGCTCGCGGCCCGGTTGGAGATGAGCGAAGGCGCCATCCATAGCGCTTTGGAGCAGGGTAAGACCGGGGATTTCGAGCGAACACAGTTGTACGAACGGGTATTCGCCCTGGCCGATCGTGTGGCAAAACGGCGGCTGCCCCGTGCAATCGTCCCGAGCATCAGGCTGCACGGCCCCAAAATCAGCCGCAGTCTCACCACCAGTTGGTATGCTCACAGGGTCAACGGGCGCTTTGAGCGGTGCCTGGGAAAGTGAGCTGGCCAACCGTGCGGTGCCGATCGCCGGCAAGGCTCTCGGAGGCAGGAGGTGAGTCGATGGATGCTGTTGCGCAGTCTCTGCTCGAGGCACAAAAGAAGGCCGAGGCCTTGTTCGCGGAGGTCGTCGACAGCGGGTTGATTCGAGCGGGGAAGCTCGAAAGCGAGCTGAGTGCGGACGTTCACAAGTTGGCGCGGGAGCGCTATGGCGTGCGCCGGCACTGGCACAAGCGCATCGCTCGTGCGGGTCCGAACACATTGCTCGGCTACCACGACGAAAGCGCGGACCGGCGCATCGCCGCTGACGATGTCGTGTTCCTCGATTTCGGCCCCGTCTTCGAGTCCTGGGAAGCCGATTTCGGGCGCACTTACGCGCTCGGCTCCGATCCGCACAAACATCGTCTCGTCAGCGACATCGGCGTCGCGTTTCGCCGCGGCAAGGAGCTGTACGAGAACACTCCCAATCTCACCGCCGGTGAGCTGTATGACTTCGTCGCGGGGCTCGCGACGACTTCGGGCTGGGAGTTCGGCGCGCCCACGGCGGGCCACCTGATCGGCCACTTTCCACACGAGCGCACCCCGGCGGATCCGCGGCGCTTCTCGATCCGATCCGGAAACGGCCAGCATCTGCGCGAGCCCGATGACAACGGGAGGCCCCGGCACTGGATACTGGAGATCCACTTCGTCGACCGCTCGCGGCAGATCGGGGGTTTCTTCGAGGCGCTGCTGACCGCCTAAGGAGCCGCTTCCCGGCCGGCGGCGGTGTGGTAGGATTCGCGCCCCCGCGAACGGTGCAGGACGGCATCGCCGCCAGCGCGGCGGGGCGCGAAGCGACAATAAGCCTTGATCTTTCAGTGACTTACTGAAATCATGGCCGCCCTTCGCCGCACAATTCCGCATCACGCGCCCGTAGCTCAGTTGGATAGAGCGTCTGGCTACGAACCAGAAGGTCGGGAGTTCGAATCTCTCCGGGCGCGCCATTAAATCAACGACTTGCGACATGGTCGGCGATCAGCCGGACTTCGCGCTGCGGTACCGGCATGACGATTCCGCGGCTGCGGAACAATTCCAGGATGGCTCTGTTCACTTCCCCGGTTGCCGGGCCGTAGTCCTGAACCTTGACCCACGGCTTGACGCCAATCGTCACCGACCAATCGCCGAGCTCCATCGTGCGCACGATCGGCGCGGGGTCGGTGAGTATCCGCGAGTTGTTTCGTAACACTTCCTCGACCAGGGCGAGGGCGGCACTCAGGTCGGTGTCGTAAGCCACGCCGACGCAGATGTCGAGCTGCCGGATTTGTCCGAAGTTGTGCAGAATCTCACCGGTGATCTTGCGGTTCGGAATTACGACGCGCGAGCGATCGAGATGTCCCAGAGTCGTATTGAAGAGCGTGATCGATTCGACCGTGCCTTCTTCTCCGACGATCGAGATGTATTCCCCGACACGGAACGGCTTGGTGAAAATGATCGAGAGGCCGGCCACTACGTTGCTCAATACTCCCTGCGTCGCCAGGGCAAGGCCGGCTCCGGCGACTCCGAGGCCCGCGATGAGCGGCAGCAGCTCCACGCCGAGATTCTGGAGCGCCAGGATCACGAATAGAGCCATCGTCAGCAGCCATGCGACACGTCCAAACAGTACGCGTACCGGCGGCTCGAGCTCGATGTGGCTCAATCCGCGAGCGAGCCAACGCGTGACCCAACGGCTCACTATGATACCGGCGAGCAGGATGAGGACTGCGGCGACCAATCTCGGCCCGAATCGGATCGCCAGGTCGATCAAGGTGTTCTTGGCCTGATCGATCGTTGCAATGGAATCGTGCATCGATGGCGCACTCCGAATCGACAACCGACGGGATCTTCCCTGAAGGACCTGGTCGAAGTCGACCCATGCTATACCACAATACTCATCTGGCGTGACCGGCCCCTGGAGCGCGGCTCCGCGCTCCAACACCGGTCACCCGGCCATGTATTGGTAGGCCCAGGTCTCGGAGAGCGTCTGGTCGCCGCTCTTGAGGAACAGGCGCATCTCCACGACGCCAGGGCCGGCAGCGGTGAAATCGAACGAGGCGCGCCAGTGGCCGGGAATGCTGTCCGGCACGGCCTCGGTGAATACATAAGAGAAGGTGCCCGATGAGCTCGTCAGGATCGGCTGTGGCTTGGTGCCGAAGGGGAGGGTTGCAAGCGGGCCGCCGAGGAATTCCACGACGAACTTGCGGACGCCCTTGGGGCGAGGCTTGCCCGGCTCGCCGCCGCGACCCAAGCGGGTCGCTATGCAACGCGCGAGAGCGCTTGGGTGAGGCTCGTCCGCGCTCCAATGAAGGCGGTAGCGCAGTTGCAGGCGGGTGCCGGCTGTCGCGGGTTGTCTGGGTACCCACATCGCCACGACGTTGTCGTGGAATTCGTCATCGGTGGGCAGCTCGATGAGGGTGACGGAGCCTTCGCCCCAATCATCCAACGGCTCCACCCACAAGCTCGGGCGACGCTCGTAATGCACGCCGTCGAGATAGTGGTCGAAAACGCGGTCGCGTTGTAACAGGCCGAAGCCGCGCGGTGATTTGTCGACGAACGCCGAGGTGGACGGATGCTCGGTGTTGTTGAGCGGGCGCCAGATGTGCTCGCCCGTTCCGGTCCAAAGGGCCAACCCGTCCGAATCATGCACCTCGGGTCGCCAGTCGGTGGCGGTGGGCTTCGCCGTCTCCGAGTACCAGTACATCGAGGTCATGGGTGCGATGCCGAGTTGACTCACGGCGCGGCGTGGAAACAGCCGCGCCTCGATTTCCATGACGACGCCTCTTTCCCGGCGCATGACCAATCGATAGGCACCGGTGATGCTCGGGCCTTCGAGCGCGGCGTAGACCGTAACCTCGGGAGAGACGTCGGCAGGCGGCTCGAAATAGAAGCGGGTGAAGGTTGGGAATTCCTCGGGGTGATCGGCGCTCGCCACGTCGATTGCAATGCCGCGCGCCGACAGACCGTACTGATACAGCTCGCCGATACCGCGGAAATAGGAGGCTCCGAGAAAGGCCGCCCAGTCGTTCTTGCGCCAGTCGAGTTTCTGTTGGTCTCCCAGCCGGCTTTCCTGATAGCGGAAGCCGGCGAAGCCCGCTCCCTTGGGCAGCTCGCGTGCCGGACTATCGGGTGGCATGCTGAAATAGCCCGGATCGTAGAGGATCTCACGAGCGACGGAAGAGCCGCCCGAAGAGGCGAGCACATACATGTGCACCGGCGTCGGGAAAAAGTGCCCCAGGTGGAAGAACGTCACCGGAAACGCGCCGGGGCCGTCGCGAAACAGTGCGTAGTCCGTGTTGAACTTGATCTTGCCGTGCGCCTCGTAGTCGATGCGGTCCAATACCTCCTGCGGTAAGTGGTTCGCAGGTGTGTACGGATGAGCCGCGCGCGCCTGCATCTCTTCGGTGAGGTCGTCAAAAGAGAAGGGCCGCGGCTGAGCGAGCTTCAGGCCCGCAGCGGCAAGCACCCTGGAAGGGAGTCCGAGTGCCGAGATTGCCAATGACGCGCCTGCGGCGGCAAGCACGGAACGACGATCGATCATCTGTGGGGGAGAGTGGAACGCTTGATTGTGGAACTCGGCCTTCGCAGCAAGGACAGTGCCTGTGCCGCCGCGGCGTGCGAGCACCTGAGGCTGACGCTTGGCGCGGGCTCCTGGCGAGTCGGAGGATGTCCGACACACCGCGTTGAGGCGCGCCGATACAGGGCGCACTGCACTGACTAAAACAGGCGCGCACCATTCGGCACGGCACGGTCGGGCGAGAACAGCACCACTTCCGCGCTCTCATCCGGAAAGCCGAGCGTCAATACTTCCGACATGAATTTTCCGATCTGGCGCGGCGGAAAATTGACGACGGCGGCGACTTGCCGCCCCAGGAGCGCTGCCGGTTGGTAATGACGTGTGAGCTGTGCGCTGGACTGTTTCACGCCCACACCGGGTCCGAAGTCTATCCGCAGCTTTATCGCGGGCTTGCGCGCTTCGGGAAAGGGCTCCGCCGCAACTATGGTGCCGACTCGGATGTCGACTGCCAGGAACTGATCGAACGCGATGGGGGGCGCGGCCGGCGCGCCCGGGTCGTGCGAGAGATGCATGGACGGTTTGCGAGCTTGCGTGGGCGGAGACGGCAAGTGTACGACACGAAGGCCGGCGTGCAGCGGGCGCACGTGCACCGTAACCGTGCTAGCGCACCGCAGCGTGCACTCTTCGCAGCCAGCTCGCGGCGCGGCTTGCGCGTAAGTGCTTGTTTTGTGGAGCACGCTCGCATCGGCTCACCTGGCACGGGCATTGCAAACACTGGGTCACGGACATTGATTCGAAGTCCGAACGCCGCCTGGCGCAGGTCGTGACCCCCTCGCGAACCCTGTGCCCGGCGGCGGATTTTTTTACAGCGGAGGTCCGCGCCTGCCGCGGTAGCCGTAGAGCAGGTAGACAAGGACCAGCACGAGCACGATGAGCCCGATGGGCCCGATTCCCCAGCCCGCGCCGAATCCCCAGTAGAGGCCCCCGCCGCCGCCGAACAACAGCAGCAACAGGATCAGGACAAGTAGCAGATCCATGGTCGTGACGCTCCCGCAGTGTGTCAGTTGTTGATGTTGGTTAGAGCAATCGGCGTTCCCGCACCATGCGGCTCGAGTTGGCCGATCGCGGCCGGCAAGGGGAGCCGCCGGCCAAGCTCTCGGGCCCGCTGCGCTGGCTCCCACTGCCTGCCGCGGCGGCAAACACTCTTCAGGGCGTAGCCACCAGCAGGGCCCTGATCCGCAACGTGACGGGATCAAACACCGCGAGCAGTGGGACACCATGTCCCGTCATGGGCAGCGTGTCGGGATTATCCGGCGCGAAGCCGCGCTCGCGCAGGCGCTGTTTGAGGATCTCGTGCTGCGCCCCCGAGAAGAACCGCAGCTCGTCCACTTTCTTCAGCTGCTTGCGCAGCTCGGGCAGTCCTTGCGCCCAGTCTTTGTAGTAGCGCGGCATCGCGGTGACGTCGTTGCCGCCCGTGATGGCTGAGCCGATGATGGCATCCCGGGTTTTCGGGTCCGGGGGGAGCGGCGCCCAGATCCAGCGCGGCAGGCTGTACCAGTGGGGCGCGAAATCCGGATTGCCTGCGCAGCCGAGCGCGATTTCGGCGGGGTCGAGGTCCATACCCTGCACCACGGTCAGCTGGTTCTCCGAGAAGGCATAGTAGAGCGGCCGCCCCTGCCACAACGCCATGCATCCGTAGGACAGTGCAACCAGCTGCACGACCACGATGACCGCGATGTCGCGCGCCAGCGCACGTCGCGGCTTGCGCGGATCGGCGATCAACAATGTGACGAGCGGTCCGAGCACCACGTCCACACCCACCACGAAGGGTAGTACATGCAACACACCGGTGAGATACCATCCCGGCCAGCGATACCAACCAAGGTAGAGCGCGCCCAGCACGACAAGAAGCACACAGGCGCTGCCGCAGAAGTGCCAACCAAACGCCTTGAGCCGTGATTTCATGACAGGATGTTCATCGTCGCCGTGAGCGTGCCGGCGCGAATTATCCAGCAAAAGCCGCGCGCCGTGGGAAGCGCACGGTCCGCCTGGCGTCGTGTTTTGTGGAAGGCGTCACAAAGGTCCCGTAATATCGCTCGGCCGGCCGCAAGTAGAAGAAGATGTCAACACCTGGAGCGGCCGGTGCTACGGCAATGACACGCCTCCGGAGGGCGGCTTCCTGACCACCTGACGAGCGGCAAGTGGCTTTGGAGTGACGGCAGCCTGGAGGGTATTCGCAAGACGATCGCCACGGGCGTTCCGGATCCGAAGAACTACCGCAATCCGATGCCGCCGATGGGTGGCGCGCAGCTCTCGCCCGAGCAGTTGACCGCGGTAGCGGCTTACGTCTGGGCGCTCGGTCACCAGAAGTAGGGCGTTGCGAGACGCCGGGGCCTTGCGCGCCATGCGGGCTGAGGAGGGCCGTCGGGCCCCCCGCACGGCCACTGGTGGGCGCAGCGGCCCGGCCGCCGGTGCCGCTGCGCCCCCGCCAGATGGTTTCAATTGAAACTACACGGCGCGGCGGTCTACCATGAGCTCCTCGCCTACCGCGCATGCCGCGCTCGAGGAGTCGTGTGATGAGCCGTGATCTGCTGGACAATCCCCTGGGCACGGATGGCTTTGAGTTCGTGGAGTTCACGGGCCCGGACCCCGAGGCCATTGCGCGCCAGTTCGCCGCCATGGGCTTCACCGCCGTCGCCCGGCACAGGTCGAAGAACGTCGTGCGCTATCGACAGGGCGACATCAATTTCATCCTGAACATGGAGCCGCGCGGTCCGGCGGCCCAATTTCGCGAGGCGCACGGCCCGTCGGCGAACGCGATGGCATTCCGGGTGAAGGACGCCGGCAAGGCGCTGCAGCTCGCGCTCGAGCGCGGCGCCAGGGAAGTGAAGGGTCCGGTCGGGCCCATGGAGCTCAATATCCCGGCGATCGAGGGGATCGGCGGCTCCTTTCTCTACCTGGTGGATCGTTACGGCGCGCACGAGATCTACGAGATCGACTTCGTGCCCATCGAAGGGGCCGCGGCGCTCGAGAAAGCCAACAGTGTCGGCCTCACCTATCTCGATCACCTCACCCATAACGTGGCGCGGGGCAACATGCGCACCTGGGCCGAGTTTTACGAGCGGGTGTTCAATTTCCGCGAGATCCGTTATTTCGACATCGAGGGCAAGCTCACCGGCCTGTTCTCCAAGGCGATGACCAGTCCGTGCGGCAAGATCCGCATCCCGCTGAACGAGAGTCAGGACGACAAGTCGCAGATCGAGGAGTTCCTGCATGCTTACCGGGGCGAGGGCATTCAGCACCTGGCACTCGGGACCGACGACATCTACGACACGGTACAGCGAATGCGCGCCCGCGGAGTGCGTTTTCAGGACACCGTGGATGCCTATTTCGACGGCATCGACGCGCGGCTGCCGGGCCACGGAGAGGATGTAGCGCGCCTGCGTGAGAGTCGGATTCTCATCGATGGCGCGCCCACGCAAGGCCAGGGCCTGCTGCTGCAGATCTTCACCGAAAATGCGATCGGCCCGATCTTCTTCGAGATCATTCAGCGCAAGGGCAACGAGGGCTTCGGCGAGGGCAATTTCAAGGCGCTGTTCGAATCGCTGGAGTTGGATCAGATCCGGCGCGGCGTTCTGACCGAAGGACAGAATGCCTGACGCGGCTGGAGAAGGCAGCTCCGGCACGGCCGCGCGGGAGCCGGCGTCGGCGGCGGAAGATGTCGTCTGCGCGGAGGCGGTACCGCGCCGCCAGCCGAGCGCTCTGAGGCTCGACCGCTACCTGCCTTACCGGCTCTCGGTCGCCTCCAACGCGGTGTCACGCCTCATTGCACGCGCATACGAGGATCGTTTCGGGCTCACGATTCCGCAGTGGCGGCTCATCGCGGTGTTGGCCGAAGACGGGCCGCTCACCCAACAGGCCATAGCGGCTCGTACGGTCATGGACAAAGTGACGGTCAGTCGCGCGACCCAGGGCCTGGTGAAACGCCGGCTCGTGCAGCGTGCCCCGCACGATGTCGACGGCCGTTCGCATCATCTCGCGCTCTCCAAGGCCGGCGCGCGCCTCTACAGCGAAGTGGCGCCGGTGGCCCTCGAGTACGAAGCCAGGCTGCTGCGGCATTTCGACCCGGCTGCCGTGGAAGATCTCAAACAGTTTCTACTGCACCTCGAGAGCGCGGCGGAAGAGCTGTCCGAGAGCGGCGCGGCGGGCTAGGCTCCGCCGCCCGGCGGCACAGCAGGGAATACCATCTGGAACAGGTGTGCCGCCGCATCTGCGGCGCGCCGGGCCGGGACCGCTCGCACTCGTTGCCAGGACAGGCCCCGAGCTGCTTGAATGGCGGGCCATGCAGACGACGCTCGCCGCAACCATCAAGGACACTCCCCGGGGCCGGGAAGCCGACGCCATTCTGCGCTCCTGCGTGCATTGCGGGTTCTGCCTGGCGACCTGCCCCACCTATCAGCTGCTCGGAGACGAGCTGGATAGCCCGCGAGGCCGCATCTACCTGATGAAGCGGATGCTGGAGGGAGAGCCGGTCACGGCCGAGACCCAGTTGCACCTCGATCGCTGCCTCACCTGCCGCTCGTGCGAGACAACATGCCCTTCCGGGGTACAGTATGGAAAGCTTCTGGATATCGGACGTGCGCTGACCGAAGAGCGGGTCGAGCGGCGGCCGCTGTCGGCTCTGCAACGCTACGCACTGCGCAAGGTGTTACCCCACAGACGACGCTTCGCTGCGCTTTACGGAGTTGCGCGTCTGCTGCGTGGGATTCTGCCGCGTGAGATCCGGGCGAAGCTTCCTGACAGGACGCTCGCGTCGCGCGGGCCGTTGCCGCAGTGGCCGACGGTGCGCCACGTCCGCAAGGTGGTCCTTCTCGAGGGTTGCGTGCAGCCTACACTCGCGCCTGAGGTGAATCTCGCCGCGGCGCACGTGTTGGATCGGCTCGGAATCTCCGTGGTTCGCGTCGCCGCGGCGGGTTGTTGCGGAGCCGTGGCGCATCACCTGTCCGCTCACGACGAGACACGGCAACAGCTCAGACACAACATCGATGCGATCTGGCCGTATGTCGAGTCCGGCGTCGACGCCGTCATCATGACCGCGAGCGCCTGTACGGCGATGCTGACCGACTACGGGCATCTGCTGCGGGAGGATCCGGCTTATGCAGGGCGAGCCGCGCGGGTGAGCACCCTTGCGCGAGACATCAGTGAGGTGGTGCTGGCCAACGCCGAAGCGCTCGCGGAGGCGCTACGGCGTGCCGGAAAAAGCACGGCGCCCGGACCCAGGGTAGCCTTCCAGTCTCCCTGCACCCTGCAGCACGCTTTGAAGATCCGCGGCGTCGTCGAGTCCTTGCTGCGGGAGGCGGGCTTCACGCTGACGCACGTGCCCGACGGCCATCTGTGTTGCGGGTCCGCCGGGACCTATTCCATCCTGCAACCGGAGCTGTCTTCGCGGCTGCTGGCCGGCAAGGTGGCCGCGCTGCAGGAGGGAGGCCCCACCCTCATTGCGACAGCCAACATCGGATGCCAGACCCATATTCGTACCGGTACGTCGCTGCCGGTGCGGCATTGGATAGAGTTGCTCGAGGGGCGCCTGCGGGGCGCGCAGCTGGCCTGAGCACACGGGAAGCGGTGGGACCGGCGGGCGAGGCGCGTCGGCCGGCAGGCCTCCCGCCTTGGGACCGGCGCCGGCCGGCTCGCATTTAGGACTTCCGGTCCGTGCGGCTTGCGGGATAATCGTTCGATGACACCCCAATCCGCATGCCCCGGCAGCCGATCCAAACGGATGGCCCGGGTATCGGGTACGGTGGTGTTGCTTGCGAGCCTGCTCGCTCTCCCGGCGGCACCGCTGGATGCGGTTGAGCCGAATTCCGTGACCGTCGTCACGCCCGGCGCTGCGGCCAACCCGGCCGCAGCCCTCATCGAGCAGGGCACGCTCGCCATGCGGACCGACCCGGACGCGAGCAAGCGCGACGCCGACCGCGCGCTCGAATTGCTGCGGACGAGCCCGGATCCCGATCTCGAGATCCGGGCCAGATTGCTCCTGTGCGACTATCAGTCCGAGCGCGATACGACGGCGGCGCAACGGGAGATCGCCGCGGCGACCGCCCTGCTGCCCGCGGCGAAGCGCAAGGGATTGCGGGCCGGGATACTCGAGTGCGAAGGCGAGAGCCTCGAGAACTCGGGCGACAACGTCAAGGCGATGGCCCAATACACGGAGGCCGTCTCCGTCGCGGCGGGCGAGCACGATGACGAGATGCTGGCGCTCGGCCTCGTGTCGCGCGGTTACCTGTTGGGAGTCATGGGTGACTACGCGAACGGCCTCATCGAGCTGCGGCGCGCCGACGCTCTGTTCGAGAAGCTCAAGAAGCCGCTGCATTCGATGACGACGCTCAACAGCATCGCCACGCTCTACAACCGGATGGGCGATTACGTGCAGGCGCGCCACATCTACACGCGCGCTCTGGCCGCGCAAAGGGAGGCCGGGCTGCAACGGGAACAGGTCGTCACGCTGCACAATCTGGGGCGGGCCAACGAGAACCTGCACGATTGGGACGCCGCCCGGGCTGCATTTGCCGAATGTCTCGACATCAGCCGCAGGATCAACTATATCCGGGGCGAGGCCTACGCGATGCGCGGGCTGGCCGCCATCGCGAACGCTCTGGGCGATCCCGCGGGCGCGCTCGAGACGCTCAAGAACGCGGAAGTGCTGCAGAAGCAGGTCCCCGATGCGAGACTGCGCGCGCAGATTCAACTCGCCCGCGGCATCGCTCTGCACAAGTTGCAGCATCTGCCCGAGAGTACGGCCGCCCTCGAAAGCGCGCTGGAGGATTTTCGCCACGCGGATGCGCTCTACGAGCTCAATCAGGTTTATTCGGAGCTTGCCGCGGTATACGCGGAGACGGGCAACTGGCGTGACGCCTACGCGCGGCAGGTCGATGCGAAGAGCACATCGGACAAGCTGCTCAGGAACCAGCTCGATCAGGGCTTCGCGACCTTGAAGGTCGAGTTCGACATGGCGACCCAGGACAAGGAGAACGCGGCGCTCAAGCGCCAGAACGAGGCCGACGAGCGGGCTCTCGCCCAGGCCCGCAGCGTGCGGCGCCTGCAGGCCGCCGTAATCATCCTGGCGATATCGCTGGTGTTGCTGTTGACGCTGCTGGCGGTGTTCCAACATCGCAGCACCTTGCGAATGCACGTTCTGGCGATGACGGATGAGCTCACCGGAGTGCCGAACCGCCGCGCCGTCCTGGGCCGGCTGGATCCCCTGCTGCGGCGCGACGATCTCGCGCCGTGCTCGATTCTCATCATCGATATCGATTATTTCAAGGCGATCAACGACCGGCTGGGCCATTCCACGGGCGATGAGGTGTTGAAGGTGGTGGCCGCGACCGTGCGCTCGGCGGTGAGCGAGCCGGCGTTTTTCGGCCGGCTCGGGGGCGAGGAGTTCCTGATCGTGTTGCCGGATATGCCCCTGGTCGAGGCGCGCGCGGTGGCGGAGAGCTTTTGCGCGCGGATCGAGGCCATCGACACTTCGCGCTGGTTCGACGATCAGCGCCGCATCACGTGCAGCATCGGGGTTGCCGTTTCGGTCCCCGGCCGGGACAGCCCGAGCACCATGCTTCAGCGCGCCGACGCCGCGTTGTATTCGGCCAAGCGCGGGGGTCGCAACTGCGTGCGGACGGAGCCGGCGCCCGAGTCGGGCCTGGGTGCCGCGGCGGTCGCGGATGCCTGAAGCCGGCACGCTCGACGGGAATCCAACGGTCGATCCGTGGGGTGAGCGGTTGCCGCGCACGGTGGGGCTGGTCGATGCCGTCGCGGTGCTGGTCGGCGTCACCATAGGGAGTGGCATCTTCAGGGTGCCGGCCACGGTCGCGGGGCAACTGCACGCGCCGGGCGCCGTCATTCTGTGCTGGGTGTTGGGCGGCGTGATCGCGCTGTTCGGCGCGCTGACGATCGCGGAGCTGGCCGGCGCCCTGCCGCGCTCCGGGGGGATCTTCGCGTGGCTGCTCGAGAGCTTCGGTCCGTTGCCCGCCTTCCTGTTCGGTTGGACTGAGCTGGCGGTGATCCGGGCGGCCTCTCTGGGCGCCACGTCGACGATCTTCGCGGAGTACCTCGGTTATTTCATGCCGCTCAGCCGGCTGCAGGTGCGTTATGTCGCTGCCGCTGTCATCGTGGTCATCGGCGCGATGAATTATGCGGGTGTGCGGCGCGCAGCCAGGGTCATGAGCATCGCGACCATCGCGAAGTACGCGGCGGTCATGGGCCTCGGCGTGTTGGCCTTCACCGCACCTTCCGGCGGGGCGTCCCATTTCACGCCGGCCTGGGGAGGGCGCGTGTCTGTCTCGCTCCTGGCGACCGCGCTCGTCCCCGTCATGTGGAGCTATGACGGCTGGGCGGACCTGTCCTTCATGGGGGGCGAGGTGAAGAATCCGCAGCGGACTTTGCCGCTCGCGCTGATTGTCGGCACCGCTTGCGTGATGCTCGTTTACCTGGTCGTCAATCTCGGCTTCATGTACGTGCTGACACTGCCGCAGATGGCCGCCTCGCCGCTGATTGCGGCCGCCGTTGCGGAACGCATTCCGCTGTTGGGTGGCAGCGGCGCGGCGGTGATTTCCGCGGTCGTGCTGGTCTCGACGTTCAGCGGCCTGAACGGCACGATGATGACCGGTCCCCGTATCTTCTTCGCGATGGCCGAGCGGGGCCTGTTCTTCCGCGCGGTGGCGCGTGTCTCGCCCCGCTTTCGCAGCCCATCCGTGGCGATCTGGCTGGCGACCGCGCTCGGTGTGCTCTACGTGCTCGAAAATGACTTTGCGCAGCTTGCCGACAAGTTCGTGCTCGGCATCTGGCCATTCTACGCATTGGCCGTCGCGGGAGTGTTCGTCCTCAGGCGCAGGCGCCCGGATCTTCCGCGGCCCTATCGCGTATGGGGCTACCCAGCCGTGCCGCTGCTCTTCCTGCTCGCATCGCTCGGCATGGTGGCGAACGCGCTGTGGACCGATCCGCTGAACACCGGTGTGACGCTGTTGATCATTCTGGCCGGGGTCCCGGTGTTCTATCTGTGGAAACTCGGCCACCGTCGCCTGGGATCCTCATGAGGGCACCGATCGTTTAACATCCGCCGCTGTGCCGGATCGGCACCCCCCTCTCTTCGAGTAAGGCGCTGCGGATGGATCACCGGGTACGACGCTCTTGGGCTCTCCTTGCTTCCTCATCGATTTCGCTACTGGCCGCGGCGGCCGCAGGCTCCGCAATGCCTGCCCCGCCGGCTCTTTTCGGGTTCACACCCGAGCAAGCGTCCGCTGAGCGGGCGCTCGAACAACGCTTCGACGCCGGCATCGATGCCGCCGACCTGCGCGGTTGGTTAAAAACGCTGTCATCCGAGCCCAACCACGTCGGCTCGCCGCACGACAAAGCGAATGCCGAGCACGTGCGGGACCTGTTCAGGCAATGGGGATGGGACGCACAGATCGAGACTTTCGAAGTGCTCTATCCCACGCTCAAGCAGCACACCCTGGAGATGGTGGGGCCCACGAAGCTCGTGGCGAGTCTGAAAGAGCCGCAGGTTGCGGGCGACGAGAGCTCGGCACGCACGGATGGACTGCCGGCCTACAACGTCTATGGCGGGGACGGCGATGTCACGGGCGACCTCGTTTATCTCAACTACGGCATGCCGGACGACTACAAGGATCTCGCCCGGCGCGGCATCGACGTCAAGGGCAAGATCGTCATCACCCGTTACGGCGGCGGCTGGCGTGGACTGAAGCCCAAACTCGCGCAGGAGCACGGCGCCGTCGGCTGCATCATCTATTCGGACCCGCAGAACGATGGGTACGGACCGGGAGATGTCTATCCGAAAGGCGGCTGGCGGCCCGCGGAAGGCCTGCAACGCGGCTCGGTGCAGGATATGACCCTCTACTCCGGCGATCCCCTGACGCCCGGAGTGGGTGCGACGAAGAACGCGAAACGGCTGCCGATCGAAGCAGCAAAGACGATCCTCAAGATTCCGGTGCTGCCGATCTCGTACGCCGATGCCCGGCCGCTGCTCGCGGCGCTCGAAGGTCCGGTGGTTCCCCCGGCCTGGCGTGGCGCGCTGCCCATCACCTATCACTTCGGCCCGGGGCCCGCCAGGGTGCATCTCGCCATAAGCTCCAATTGGGGTCTCCAGACCCTGTATGACGTGATCGCGAAAATCCCCGGCGCGCACAGTCCGGACGAATGGGTCGTGCGCGGCAACCACCGCGACGGCTGGGTGTTTGGCGCCTGGGATCCGCTCTCGGGACATGTCGCAATGCTGGCCGAGGCGAAAGCGATCGGCGCGCTGCTGAAAACCGGCTGGAAGCCGCAGCGCACGCTCATCTACGCGAGCTGGGACGGCGAAGAGCCGGGCCTGCTCGGCTCGACCGAGTGGGCGGAGACGCATGCCGAGGAGCTGCAACAGAAGGCGGTGCTCTATCTCAACTCCGATACCAACTCGCGCGGCTTCCTCAACGCCGGCGGCAGCCATTCGCTGCAGCGGCTCCTCAATGACGCCGGCGCCTCGGTGAAAGACCCGGAGACCGCCGTCACGACGCTGGCCCGGCTGCGCGCGCGGATGATGGCCGATGGCTACGAAAAAGGCGCTTCGCCGCAGAGCAAGACGGAGGCCAAGGTCGCCGCCTCCGGTGCCGATCTGCCGCTCGAGGCGCTCGGCTCGGGCTCCGACTTCACCCCTTTCATGCAACACCTCGGCATCGCCTCGCTCAGTGTCGAGTACGGCGGGGAAGGCGATCAGGCCGGTGTCTACCATTCGAGCTACGACACGTTCGAGCACTACGTCCGCTTCGGCGACCCGCAATTCGCGTATGGGGTCGCGGAGGCGCAGACGGTCGGACATGTGATTCTGCGTGTCGCCGACGCGGCTGTGCTGCCCTTGCAGTTCAGCGGGTTCGCCGACACGATCGCGGGCTACGTCGAGGAGCTCCACAAGCTCGCGGACGAGAAGCGCAGCAGCGCCGAGGAGCTCGGCAGGCTTCTCGATCAGAACGCTTTTGTCCTGGCCGCCGATCCCACGCGGATCGTGTTGCCGCCCGCGCGTGAGCCCGCGGTCCCCTACCTGAACTTCGCGCCGCTGGACAACGTCGTGACGCGATTGAAGGCGAGCGCGGCGGCGTACGACGATGCATATGCGAAGCTCGAGGCGGGCAGCCTGAAGCTGACTGCCGCACGGCAGAACGAGCTGAATGCGCTGTTGCAAGGCATGGAGCAGACCCTCACCAGCGCTCGCGGCCTGCCCGGGCGCGAATGGTACAAACACCTGATCTACGCCCCGGGCATGTTGACCGGCTACGGAGTGAAGACTCTCCCGGGCGTACGCGAATCGATCGAGGCCAACAGGTGGGACGACGCGAACGAGTACAGCACGATCACCGCGGCGGCCTTGAGCGCCTATTGCGACCGGCTCGACCGGGCGGCCGCGCTACTGAAGGAGGGGCCCTGAATGCCCATGCGTCCGTGGCAACGGCTCGCGGCCGTTCTTTCGTTGTTAGTGGGTTGCGGGCCGCTGGTCGCGGCGCAAGGCGGGCACGCCGGAACCGCACCCGCCACGAGTCTCCCACCGATCCGGCACGTGTTCCTCCTGCTGCTCGAGAACCAGAGCGCCTCCGTGACGTTCGGAAACGAGCCGCCCGCGCCGTATCTCGCGCGGACTCTGCCGGCCCAGGGCGCACTGCTCACGAACTATTACGGCATCGGCCACGCGAGCCTGGACAATTACATCGCGCTCATCAGCGGGCAGGCGCCCAATGAGAAGACCCAGCTCGACTGCCCGCTGTTCACGGATTTCCTGGTGCAGCAGTCCGGGCTGGATGCGCACGGACAGCTCCTGGGTGTCGGCTGTGCCTATCCCAGCATCGTGAAAACGCTGCCGGATCAGCTCGAAGCCGCCGGCCTCACCTGGAAAGGCTACATGGAGGATATGGGGCAGGACCCGAAGCGGGAGCGGGCCACCTGCGGACACCCGCAGATCGGCAAGCAGGACCGTACGCTGGTCGCGACAGCGAGGGACAAGTACGCCGCGAAGCATGATCCGTTCGTGTATTTCCACACGATCATCGACGACCCGGCACGTTGTGACGCCCATGTGGTCAACCTCGATGCCTTGCCGGGTGACCTGCGGGCCGTCGCCACGACGCCGAACTACACGTTCATCACGCCAAACCTCTGCAACGACGGCCACGATCCCGAGTGTATCGATGGTAAACAAGGCGGATTCCCGGCGATCGATGCATTCCTGCGCAAGTGGGTGCCGCTCATCACCGCATCTGCCGCGTTCCAACAAGACGGCCTGCTCATCATCACCTTCGATGAGTCAGAAGGTGGCGGCCGCGAGGGCTCCACCGCCTGCTGCGGCGAGATGCCTCTGGCGAGCGCAAGACGGCTCGCCGGCGTCATGGGGCCAGGAGGCGGCCGGGTGGGAGCCGTGCTGCTGTCGCGCTTCATCGCGCCCGGTACTGTCTCGACGGTGCCCTACAACCACTATTCGCTGCTGCGGACGGTGGAAGACACCTTCGGTCTCGCGCACCTGGGTTATGCGGCGGAACCGGATCTGCGGCCGTTCGGCGCGGACGTGTTCACGCGCTGACTCGATACCGGCGGCCATCAGCGAGCCGGCCGC
Source organism: uncultured Steroidobacteraceae bacterium (assembly GCA_964508005.1). Lineage (GTDB taxonomy): Bacteria > Pseudomonadota > Gammaproteobacteria > Steroidobacterales > Steroidobacteraceae > 13-2-20CM-66-19. The sequence goes on along the minus strand of CAZDTG010000062.1, from coordinate 7,391 downwards.
GAACGGACCCACAATGGCTCCGAATCGGCCCACGCCCAGCGCCCAGCCGACACCGCGACGGTGTGCGCCAAGCGCCTGATTATTCACGATTCACCGGCCGCCCGGGTTTTGTTCTTGACAAATCAGTCATTCCGCGGACAATTGATTGCCCAGGCAGTAGTCGTGCAGGCAGTAATTTTAACCCTTGCCATGAAAACGCGCCCATGAATCCGCGACCTGAAATCGATGCAGAACCGGCTGCGCCCGCGCTGGCTCCGGATGACCCGATGGCCGTCGGCCATCTGATTGCTCGCGCACGGTCGGCACTGCTCACCGGTCTGGACACCGAGCTCGAGCCTTTTGGCTTGACCGGCGCGCAATTCGCGGTGCTCAAGAACGTTGCGGACGGTGTTGCCGATACCGCTGCGGATCTGTGCCGCACCATGCACTACGACACTGGATCGATGACCCGCATGGTCGATCGGCTCGAGGAGAAGGCGGTGCTGCGCCGGGAGCGCTGCACGCAGGATCGAAGGGTGGTGTACCTGCGGATCACGGATACGGGAAATGATCTTTTGCCGCAGTTGCGCGTCGCCGCGGGTCGCGTGATCTCCCGCCACCTCGCGGGGTTCAGCCCTGCGGAGGTGCGCGATTTCAAACAGTACCTGGAACGGATGATCGAGAACGGACAACCGGTGAGCTCATGAATGCCCTGATTCGGAATCGCCACGCGCGCCCGACGGAGCGAGGTGCCCCGCGTGCACAGCGGGCGGCTGTGCTCGTTGGTGTCGGCACAATGTTGTATGCGGCGCTCGCGGGTTGCGTATCGCGCGGGGACTGGCATGCGACCCCTGCCATCGCCCCTCAGAACCTGATCGCGAATCGCACCCTCGCCGCTGCGACTGTCACGCCGGACGCCTGGCCCACCGAGACATGGTGGTCTGGTTACGGCGACCCGCAGTTGGACGAGCTCGTCGATGAATCGTTTGCGGGAAGTCCGTCTCTGGAGATAGCGCAGGCGCGCCTGCGGGCCGCCCAGGCGCAGGTAACGGGAGCACAGGCTGCGCTTCGCCCGACGACGACCCTCGACGCTCAGGTGACCCGGCAGCGGTATCCCCAGAACGGCCTGTACCCGCCGCCGTTTGCGGGCAATTTCGTGACCACCGGACAGCTCGCGCTCGACTTCAGCTACGACATCGACTTCTGGGGACGCAATCGTGAGGCGTTGGCCTCTGCGCGCGCCGGTGTGCAGGCGGCCGAGGCCGACAAAGCCGCCGCGCGGCTCGCTCTCGCGGTGGCAGTTGCACGTGCGTACTTCCAACTCGATGTGTCGTATGCGTTTCTCGACGTCGCGCAGGACAATCTCGAGCAACAGTCGTCGATTCTCGATCTCACCCGGCAGCGCGTCGCCGCGGGTCTCGAGAACACAGCCCGCGTGAAGCAGTCGGAGGGCATGGTGGCGCTCGTTCGAGCGGGCGTCGATGCCACGCAGGCGAACATCGAAACCGCCCGCAACGCGCTCGCCGCGCTGCTCGGTGTTGGTCCGGATCGCGGACTCGATCTGCAGCGCCCGCATCTGACGGCGCCCGCCAACATCGCGCTGCCTGCGGCGCTGCCGGTGGACCTTCTCGGCCGTCGTCCCGACGTCGCCGCCGCGCGCTGGAGGGTCGAAGCGGCCGCTCGCGGCGTGGCTGCGAGCGAGGCAGCGTTCTACCCGAATGTGAATCTCGTCGCCTTCGCCGGCCTGCAGGCGATCGGCTTGTCGAAACTGTTCGACGCATCCGACACCACCGTGGGCGGGGGTCCCGCCCTCAGTCTTCCGGTATTCAACCGCGGGCAGTTGCGAGGCGCCCTCCAGGCCCAACAGGGGCAGTACGATCTCTCGGTCGCGCAGTACAACCAGAGCCTGATCGACGCGATCCACGAGGTCGCGGACGTCATGTCGAACTGGAAGGCGACTGAAAATGAGACCGCCGACGCCCGCGCGGCGCTCGAGTCCGCCCAGCGCTCGTACGAGCTCACCCGGGAGCGCTACAGCGCGGGCCTCGACAATTACCTGAGTGTGTTGTCCGCGGAGAACCAGGTATTTCTGGCGCAGGCACTGCTGGCGGAATTGCAGTCGCGCCGTCTGACGGTGAGCACGGACCTCATTCGGGCACTCGGCGGCGGCTACTCGCCGGCGGTCCCCCTGGCGACCGCGCGGTCGCCGCAATAGACCTACTCGAGCGCGACATAACTCAGGGGCAGGGCGGTGGTGTATTTGATCGTCTCGAGCGCGAAACTGGCGCTCACATCGAGGAATTCCACCGCCGAGATGAGCCGCTTGTAGACGACGTCGTAGGCGTCTATATCCGGAACGACGATGCGCATCAGGTAGTCCACCTCGCCGCTCATGCGGTGAATTTCCGTCACTTCCGGGATGTCGCGCACGGCGGCCACGAATTTGTCGAACCACTCCTGATTGTGCTTCGCCGTCTTGAGCATCACGAAAACCGTGGTGCCGACGTTCAGGGCGCGCGCATCGAGCAGCGCGACGGTTTGTTTGACGACGCCCTCGTCCTGCAGCTTTTTGATCCGTCGCCAACACGGGGCCTTGGAGAGCCCGACGCGGTCCGCGATCTCGGCGGCCGTGAGCCCGCCGTCATGCTGCAGTAGGTCCAAAATCTTGCGATCCAGCTTGTCCATGCAACTTTGTTCTCAGGTAGCGCGCCAATGCACAATATTGTTGCGCAACAGGCCTCCTTTCGCCACGACTTCGCAACCGGGTAGCGCGGCCCCGCGGCTATGATGGTGCTCATGGACCTGCACAGGCTTTTCACCGCGCACCCGCAATCCGTAGGCGAGACCTACGCCGAGCACATGGTGCGCGCCTCGGGGTTCGGCGGCCGGATGGTCGTTGCTGGCCTGGCCTGCATGGTGCACGCCGTGTTGCCGTTTATCTTCGTGCGGACGGGCAGTCAGGCGATCGAGGAGCTCAATGCGCGCATGCTCGCGACCCGGCGCGCCGCGCCCGCGCCTGTCATGAGCGGCGAGCGGCTGTCGCTCTAGCGTCCTAGGTGGCTTCCGCCGCCGAGTGGATGACATAGCCCCCTGATTTGTCGTCGCGCTCGAGGCCGATGAGGCGGCGCTGCGCCGCCTCCTCCAGCAGCTGGTTGAACGAACGGAAGCCGTAATAGCTCTCGTTGAATCCGGGGCTGCGGCGTTTCAGGGTCTGCTTGACCATCGAGCCCCAGATTTTGTCTTCCGCCCCCCGCTCGGCCAGCAGGGCCTCGAGGGTCGCCAGCACGAGCTCGAACGCTTCCTGCTTCTTGTCCTCTTCCTTGCTTTCGGATTCCTTGCCATCGGCTGCGGCGTGTGCGGGAGGCGCGCTGGCAGCGGGATGCGCGGCGGCGCGCTTGCGCGGGCTGCGCCTGGATTTCAGCTGCTCGCGCACGAGGTCGTCGTAGTAGATGAATTCGTCGCAGTTGGCGATCAGCAGATCCGACGTCGAGTTCTTCACGCCGACACCGATGACTCCCTTGTTGTTCTCGCGCAGCTTGCTGACGAGGGGGGAGAAGTCGGAGTCACCGCTGATGATGACGAACGTATCGACGTGCGGCTTCGTGTAGCACAGATCGAGAGCGTCGACGACCATGCGGATGTCGGCGGAGTTCTTGCCCGACTGCTTGACGTGCGGGATCTCTATGAGCTCGAAGCCGGCCTGGTGCATGCCGGCCTTGAACTCCTTGTAGCGGTCCCAGTCGCAGTAGGACTTCTTCACGACGATGGAGCCCTTCAGCAGCAGCCGCTCGAGCACCCGGGTGATGTCGAATTGCGCATAACGGGCGTCGCGCACGCCGAGTGCAATGTTCTCGAAATCGCAGAACAGCGCGAGGTTGGTGGTCTCGACCCCAGAGGGCATGACGATATCCGTAGCAGCGGCGACACGCCGAGGGTGCGGAGTCTGCCAGGAGTGGGTCAATGCCGGGTGGAGTTTTCGGGGCTACCGGCTGCCGCTCCCCCTGGCGACCCTTGGCCCCCGGGCTGAGCTCCTTTGCGCACAAAGGCCGAGCTTTCGATCTGCTCGATGACCAGGCCCGCCTGGCGCACGTCGCAGATGTTCTTGCGAATGAGCACCTGCAGAGCGGCGCCCACGTGCTCCGCCAGACCGCCGATGATGACCGTCATGTCATAGCGGCGACTCAGTCGGGGGAGCATTTCGTTGATGTCCTGGACGCACTCGAGCAGGCTTTTCTGGAAGGCCTCCCGTCCCGCGGTGCTCGGATTTTCCGTCATGTATCGACTCCTTCCCGGTTGTCTGGCCGCCGACCGCAGCCGTCAGGTGGACTTGTAGGATATAACCCGTGGACCAAAAGCCACAAGAGCGTAAATGATACTCCGCACGCGCGAGCGAATCCGGCTGCGACATGCGGGTAGAACAGATCTCGACAGTATTCGGCCAGGTGTTGCGGGAGCAGCGCATTTCGCGGCAGCTCTCGCAAGAGGGCCTCGCCCTGGCTGCCGACGTGGATCGCACCTTCGTGAGCCAGATGGAGCGCGGCATCCGCCAGCCCACCATCACCACGCTCATGAAGCTCGCCAGCGCTCTGGGAATCCAGCCGTCCACGCTCGTCGTCCGAATGGAAAAACTATTGCGTTGAGTGTGCGATAGGCGCACTGCACCATTCCATCCTGCCATGCGGCAAGGGCTGGGCTAATATTCCGCCTCGATCGATCCGCGAGGCGAGCATGGCTGGAAAAACAAGAACAAAGGTGTCACGCCGGGCCGCCGAGGAGGCGGTTCGCACGCTGCTGCGCTGGGCCGGCGACGATCCGGATCGGGAGGGCCTGCTCGAGACCCCGAAGCGGGTCGTCAACGCCTATCAGGACTGGTTCTCCGGCTATCAGAGCGATCCGGCCGAATATCTGCGCCGCACCTTCGAGGAGGTGGGCGGCTACGACGAGATGGTCGTGCTGCGGGATATCTCGTTCGAATCGCATTGCGAGCATCATATGGCGCCCATCATCGGGCGGGTGCACGTCGGTTATCTCCCGACCAACAAAGTGGTCGGCATCAGCAAGCTTGCCCGGGTCGTCGACGGCTATGCGCGGCGTTTTCAGGTACAGGAGAAGCTGACCGCGCAGATTGCCAATTGCATCACCGAGGTCCTGAAACCCCGCGGCGCGGGCGTGGTCGTCGACGCGGTCCATCAGTGCATGACCACCCGCGGTGTGCACAAGCGCGGCGTGTCCATGATCACGAGCCGCATGACCGGCTCATTTCGCGAGGATGCGCGCACGCGTGCGGAGTTCCTGCAGTTCATAGGGATCCACGGCTCGCGGGCCCCCTAGGTCAAACGCAATTGTCGTTTCCCGCTTCAGGCGGGTGCCGCACTCGCCGCCGCACGGGACGAGCCGTCAGTTGCCTTGCTTGTCGACCTTCTTGAAGTCCGGGGGTACTTCGAAGACATCCGGGCTGACGTTGTCCGTTGAGACCGACAGCAATTCCGAGGACAGGGTCACGATCGGTACGAGGCCGCCGGGCAGGACGGGGGCGGACGCCGGCTGGGCGGGCTGCGCCGCCGGGTCGGCCGTGGACGGGGAGTCGTCCTTCTTACGATGGAACAGGGAGCCCAACTTCCCGGCCATCTGCCCGGCGAGGGCGCCGGGAGTGTTGACCGTGCCGCCCTCCGAGCTCTGTTTCTGCTGTTGTGACGGCGAGTTCCTGCATTGCTCCCCGCCGAAGGCGAACGCGAAGCTCATCCGGACCGGGTAACCCTTCACGTCCCGGGTCTTGCTCGCGATCTCGCCCCAGATACCTGCATAGCGGCCAAACATCGACTGCGCGCGCTGACTGATGTCCCCGTCGCCGTATGCGCCGCGTCCGGAGCTCAGATCGAGTCCGATCTTCTGCGCATAGGCGCGATGAAAGCGATCCGCTTCCGCGCTCGAGGCGAATTTCGGAGCGAGCCATTCATCGAGCGACAGCGCCACCTCGCAGATTGCCCCCGTCTCCTTGTCCTTGCAGGGCTGTGAGGCGACGATGGTGACCCGCTCGGCCTCGAAGCCGGCGTACGTGCCTTTCTCGCCCGGGCGCCGCACCTCGACCTTCGGGTCGAGCCACTCGCACTTGGAGTCGTCCATCGGCTTCTGGCCTTCCGGGCCGCCGCCCTGGCCCTGATTCTCCCGAGTCTGGTCGATTGCCTTCTGCAGGCGGGCCTTCAGCTCGGCGAAGGTGACCTCGGTGTACTGCTTGCGGCGCACATCGAGTTGGTCGACCTTGTCCTCATCGAGTCGGATGATCTGCGCGGTCGGGCCGACGGCGCCATGCGCCAGCATGCGAACGAGGCGGGACTGCAGTTGGATGTCGCTGTCCGTGCGCGAGCGTTCGCCCGAGATCGCGGTCCGGGTCGTGCCCGACATGTTGCCGGCGCTCATGATGCCGAGGCCTTCGACTGAGATCCGGTGCTGCAGCGTAACGTCCGCCAGAGTCACGCTCGCGATGCAGGTCAGGACGACACCCGCAGCCGCCGCGGCGGCTGTGATCCGAAGGTGTGCGGCCATGGGGCTTCCCCTCTTCGTATTGTGTTGGGAAGCCCATCGTACCCTTCAGGCGGTCAGCGCGGCAGTCCCCTGGCGGGAGGTGCGTTTACGGTCGGTTTCCTTGAGGAAGCGCTTGCGGATCCGGATCGACACCGGCGTCACTTCCACGAGCTCGTCATCGGCAATGAACTCGACCGCGTATTCGAGCGTCAGCTGGATCGGCGGGGTAAGAAGGATGGCATCGTCCTTGCCTGCCGCGCGGATGTTCGTGAGCTTCTTCGTCTTGATCGGGTTCACGACGAGGTCGTTCTCGCGGCTGTGAATGCCGATGATCATGCCCTCATAGAGCTTCTCGCCCGGGCTTACGAACATCCGGCCGCGCTCCTGGAGGTTGAAAAGCGCGTACGCCACCGCTTCGCCCTGCTCATTGCTGATGAGCACGCCGTTGTGGCGGTCGGGGATCTCACCCTTCACCGCGGCGAAGCCGTCGAAGATATGGCTCATGAGGCCGGTGCCCCGCGTGAGCGTCATGAACTCGCCCTGAAAACCGATCAGCCCCCGGGCGGGAACGCGATACTCCAGACGCGCGCGTCCGTTGCCAATCGCCATGTCGCTGAGCTCCGCGCGGCGGGTGCCGAGCGCCTCCATGACGGCGCCCTGGTGGGCCTCGTCGATGTCGACCGTGAGCGCTTCGTAGGGCTCGTGGACTTCGCCAGCGACGATCTTCGTGAGCACCTGCGGGCGCGAGACCGCCAGTTCGTAGCCCTCGCGGCGCATGTTCTCGATGAGAATGGTGAGGTGCAGCTCGCCGCGGCCGGAGACGCGCATCACATCGGGCTCTTCCGTGTCCTCCACGCGCAGCGCCACGTTGCTTTGCAGCTCGCGCTGCA
>CAZDTG010000061.1:0-24335 GCA_964508005.1 uncultured Steroidobacteraceae bacterium | reverse complement strand
CGGCGGCTCGGGCCAGTTCGCCGAGGTGTGGATCACGTTCGAGCCGCTCGAGCGCAGCGCCGGATTCGAGTTCGTCGACGAGACCGTCGGCGGCTCCGTGCCAAGAGAATATGTGCCGGCCGTCGAAAAGGGCCTGCGCATCCAGAAGGAAGACGGCGTGCTCGCTCACTATCCGACGGTGGATTTCAAGGCGACACTCACGGATGGCAGCTATCACGACGTCGACTCGAACGCGCTGACCTTCGAAATCGCCGCCAAGGCGGCGTTCCGCGAAGGCATCCGCAAGGCCGCCCCGATCCTGCTCGAGCCGGTCATGAAAGTGGAGACGGTGACGCCCGGCGATCACCTGGGTGACGTCATCGGCGATATCAACCGGCGCCGCGGCATGATCCAGGAACAGCTGGAGCGTGGAACCAACATCGCCGTGGTCGCGACGGTGCCGCTCTCGGAGATGTTCGGCTACATCGGACAGTTGCGCGGCATGACGAGCGGCCGCGCTTCGTACACGATGGAGTTCTCGCACTACGAGCCGGTACCGAAGCAGGTGGCCGACGAGGTCATCGCCGAGGTGGCCAAGGCGAAGGCTGCAGCCAACGCCTGACCGTTCGCAACGGAGGCGGATCGGAAGCAAGGGGGCGGACATTGCTGTCCGCCCCCTTTTTGTGAGCGGCAGCTCGTAGAGTATCATGTTGATATGCTTGAGCTGGGCAATAAGCTGGAGGCACTCAGATGTCCAAGATTCAGGAAGCCGCCCTCAAAGATCTGCACCCGACCCAGCTCACCGTGGGTTTCATCGTGGTCCAGGACAAGAAGAAGCATCTGCAGGGGATGAGCTCGGGCGAGCAACGCAGCTTCATGAAAGACCATCCCATGCCGGCCGTGATCGGGCCGGACAAGTCACTCTATATCACCGACCACCACCATCTCGGGCGCGCGGCACTGGATGCGGGTGTCGCCTCGGGATTCTTCGAGGTGGAGGCGGATCTGTCGAAATGCGCGATGGAGACGTTCTGGAAAGAGATGAACGAGAATCAGTGGGTGCATCCCCTGGATGAGCACGGGGTGCGGCATATCTACAGCGTGATTCCCGATCGTCTGGGCAAATTGGTCGATGACGTCTACCGTTCGCTGGCCGGGTACGTGCGCGACAAGCACGGCTTCGACAAGACCCCCACCGCCTTCGCCGAATTCATCTGGGCCGACTTCTTCCGGCGTAACGTACCGATCGAGACGGTACGCGCGGACTTCCCGACCGCGGTGCAGGCGGGCATCACGCTGGCCCAGAGTCACTGGGCCAGGAACATACCGGGATACAACGCCAAGTAGGCCGGGATCGCGGCGGGCTAGGCAGGGTCCATCCCGTTGCGGCGCTTGGTGTCCGAAACGGACGGTGAGGCCAGGTAATCGAGCAAGGCGCGGGCCAACTCGGGTCGCACGCAGCCGCAGGAGATCCCTCCCGAGAAGATCGTGATGGTCTGAATCTCGGGCGGCAGCGGGCCGATGACGTCAATGCCGGGCAGCGTCATGAGCTCGCTCAACTGTTGAAAACCCAGCTCGACCGCGCCGCTGGCGACCAGCGAGCCCACGGGGACGCCGGGCGGAGCCACGACGATGCGACTGCGGATCTGCGCCAGGATGCCCCAGCGCTCGAACAGGTTTTCCAGGTAAACCCCGCTCGGTCCCGTCGAGTAGCTCACTCCTTTTGCAGCCAGCACCGCCCGCTTCAGTGCCTCCTCGCCCGTCACGTCCGGCCGCCGCGCCCCGGCGCGTACGGCAATCGAAACACCCGACTTCACGAGGTCCGTCCGGCTGTCGGGCAACAAGCTGCCGGCCGCGACGAGGCTGTCGATCGCCGTGCTCGACAGAACGACCACATCCACGGCCTCTCCGGCCCGAACACGCTTCGCGACATCGACGCCGCCCGCGGCTTCGCTGCTCACCGCTTGCCCGCTCGAGCGCTGATACCCGGCAGTCAGCTCGTTCAGCAGCTCGCGCGTGGCCATGGAGGAGAGCACTTTGAGAGGCGTCGCAGGCATCGTGGGCACTCGGCAGGGGAAATCCAAACGAGCTTATCACGCGAATTTTCGCCGCAACGCCGATCCTGGGTGCCATCTGGCGGTCGTCTCGAGCCTAGTGCGAGGAGGCGCTCTGCCCGTCGGTCGCCGGCATGGGTGGGCCCGCGGGATAGAATGTCGTGGCGGGCGTGGACTTCAGGAAGTTGACGGCGACGAGACCGTAGGGGACTTCGGGCCGGGTTTCCGGGTCCTGCTGCCAGGGCAACACCTTGCGGAACGCCGTCCACACTGCCGTCGGCACCGGCCCGAAGCTGCGGGACGGGTCCTGGGCCTTGCGCACATCCATCCAGTAGGTGGCGTTCCAGAAGTCGTAGCCCAGCAGCTGCAGGGTGAGCTCAACCACCTGTTGGCCGCGGGAGCCCTTGAGTCTCGTCTGTGCCTGGATGTCGGCGACGCCAACATCGGTGGGATTGCCTTCGGGCACCAGGGAGGTCGCCAAAGTCTGGATCTCCTGCCACAGGTCCATGAAGGCCCAGAACGGCTCGGAGAGCGCGGGTGACTTCCTGATCTGCTCGGGGGTCAACACGTCCGCCGGCTTGATCCCGGTGAAGAAGGCCGTGGGACTGCGATCCGTGAAGCGTTCGATCCGTTGGGCCACCGCGACGTCCATGTTCGCCAGCGCGTTGGTGAACGCCTCCACATCGTTCGCCATCGGGTAGGGATCCCAGTTGGCGGTCGAGAACACGAAGCCGTGCTGTCCATGGCTCAACGGTCCACCCTTGACGTAATACCGCATCATCTGCGGCGTCGAGAGCTCCCAGGAGTCCGACGGCGATGCGCCCACGATCACCATCGGATTCAGGTCCGCCGAGTTGATCTGCAGCAGTACGCTGTCCCGCAGCGCCGCCCAGGCCTTCCAGGCCGAGCCTTGGCGAACGTAGGAGGCGCGCATGCTTTGCGGGTCCTGCAGGATCCGCTTCGCATCGTCCTCGAAAAGATAACTTCCCTTGAGGATGTCCATGACACGCGCGGCATCCCAGTTCACCCACTTGAACGGCCGCTTGGCCTGCACCGGCTCCACCATCGGCGTGACGCTGGAATTCATGCCGATCTTGTCGAGGGCATAGATGACGTCGGCCCATTCGAGTGCGAGCCGGCCGTCAGCGACCAGGAGCGCGGCCCTCGCGTCCCCGTATGCGTTCTCCGCTCCACCTCCGAAGACGCCTGCCTTGATGAGCGGCTTGATGTGCGCCTGCTCGAAGGCCTGCGCCGTCTTCATGCGCGTGCCTTTGTAGTAGACCTCGCCTCTGCCGCTCATCGCCGCTTCGATGTTATAGCTCACGGCCGGGAAATCCGCCTCGCCGAGCGTCCCGCGGGCATGAGCGACCGGCGTGATGCGCTCATTGAGGAGGTCGAGCAGCATCTGCATGTTTTCCGGCTGCGCCGGGCCCAACGGCGCCGTGTTGGCACTGATCAACAGCACGGCGCGAACCAGATCCTCGTCGGCGATCTCGGGCAGCGCGCCCGCCCCCAACATCGGCAGCACCTGGGTATCCGCCGGATGCGCCTCGCTCGACTTGACTTCCCGCAGAGCGCCGGAGCCGCGGTTGAGTCCGTAGACGGGGATGTTCTCGGCACCCGCCTCCGCTCTGAGATCGCGCGCTGCAGCGGCGCGTTGTAACGCCTCGGGGCTGTACTGCACCCGGGCGCCATGACGTGCGACCTGCACCAACTGCTCGATCGTCAGATCGTGCCCCGTCAGGGTGACGACCTCCGCGGCGGCGTTGGGTGTGATGGGATGATAGTCGGCGGCGGCGGTTCCGACCCGCAGAGCGGTGCACACCAACAGGATGCGAAAGGCCCGACCCTGCCGGGCTGCCGTGATTCTCACTTGCACTTCAGGCCCCCTCTGGAGCCCTCGGACGAGGGAAGCACCGTCGGGTAAAACTTTGCCGGGTCCGTCTCATGCACGAACGCCGCCGCGGCCATGGTCTCGGACCGGGTCGCCGCGGCGTCGAAGCCCGGCTGCAGGGGAATCTCCTTGCGAAAAGCGCTCCACACGGCCGTCGGGGCCTGACCGAAGTTGCGGCCTGGCGCTTGCGCCTTGCGGACATCCATCCACAGGCTCGCCTCGAGCAGATCGTGCCCCAGAAGGTCCAGGGTCGTGTCGACGGCCTGGCGCGCATGCTGCACCTTGATGAGGCTCTGGGCCTGCAGATCCTCGACAGTGCCCACGATTGCGCTGCCGAACGGAGCCACCGGATTGGTGAGGCTCTGAATCTCCTGCTGCAGCGCGACCGGCGTGTAGCCCGTGAAATGGCCGGCGGCGGCCGGCAGCACCTCTGCGGCCTTGACCACGGTGAAGAACGGGTTGCTGAAGCGATCGATGCGCAGCATGACGGCCACATCCATGTTAGCGAGGCCAATGACGAAGTTCTCCAGCTTGTTGGCCATCGGATAGGGATCCCAGTTCGCATTCGAGACGATGTAGCCGTGCTGTCCGTGGCTGAGCGCACCGCCACGCACGTAGAATTTCAACATCTGCGGGGTGGCGAGCTCCCAGGAGTCCTGGGGACCCAATCCGACGTGCACCGCCGGGTTGTGATCCGACGAATTCACCTGAAACAGTACCGCATCCCGCAGGGCGGACCACTCTTCCCAGGCAGACGCCTGGCGCACGGAGGAGGCCCGCAGGCTCTCCGGGTCCTGAATGATGCGCGCGGCGTCGGCATCGAAGAGGTAACCGCCCTTCAACATGTCGAGTACGCGCGCGGCATCCCAATTCAACCAGGTGCCCGGCCGGTCGCATTGGACGACCAGGCTGAGCGGTGTGATGCTGCTGTTCATGCCATTCAGATCCATGGCATAGATGAGGTCCGCCCACTCCAGAGCGTGGCGCGCATCGTTGACGACCAGCGCCGCCTGACCGGTTGCATACGCGTCGCTGCTCGTCAGCGCGTTGTCGTCGGCGGCGAACGGCTGGATCGCCGTCAATCCCGCCTGGGCGAGAGCCTTCGCGGCCGGCATGCGCACGCCTTGATAATAGACGTCCCCGGCACCGACCATTGCGCCCGCAACGTTGAAGAGTTGCGCCAGATCGCCCTCGCCCAATGTGCCACGCGATTGCACGACCGGGGTGATGCGCTTGTTCAGAAGATCGAGCAGCATCTGCGACACTTGCGGGCTCGGCGCGTTGAACGTCATCTCGTTGGCGCGCACAACCATCATGGCGCGAACGATCTCCTCAGCCGCCACCTCGGGGCCGAATCCCGCGAGGGCGCCCCGGCGAAAGTTGCGCAGCTGCGATTGCTCGATTTTCGGCTTGTTGGCCGGGGAAGTCGGGTCGCCCTCGAACATGACGGTTTCGCGCTGATCGCCGGCGCCGCGGTTGAACCAATAGACCGCGACACCCTCCGCGGCCGCCTCGAGCAGCAAGCCGTAGTTGTCGGCCTCGCGTTGCCGCGCCTCCCGGCTCAATTCCACTTTGGCGCCATGACGCGCGACCTCCACGACCTGCTCGATGGTCAGATCGTGGCCGGTGAGGATGACGGTCTTGTCGGCCAGGGTCGGCGCGATGGGCACATAGACGGCAGCGGCCGAGGGCGCCGCGCCGGCCCGGCCGGCGGCGATCAGGATGAAGGCGCCGAGCGCCACGCATTGCCGCAGTCGCAGACAGGTAGGCATGTTTCAGATCCATGGTTTCAGTTGATCCGCCGATTCCGCACGAGGCTTTAACCTACCGGCCGCCGAGCTTGTAGCTGAACTTCAAGCCCGCGGTTCGCGGCCGGTTGACCGTCAGCGCCTTGACCTGCTGTGAGTTACTGGTGAACAGGTCCGCACGGGTATCGGTCAGATTCTCACAGTACACCTGCGCGGTCCATTCGTCCCGGGCCACGCCCGCGAAGACATCGTAGGTGGAGTAGCCGGGCTGCTCGTAGTTCTGCACATAGCCCGTCGCCGAATGGGAGTGAGCCTGGTGCTGCCCGCCGGCCTGTACGAACGGATGGTACGGCCCCCAGTCGAACTCATAGCGGATGCGCAGATTTCCCTGGAACGGCGGTGACTCGGCCAGCGTGCTCCCGAGCGCGCCGTAGGGATTGGGAATCGAGGTGATGGGGTGCCCCTGAGAGCTGATGAGATAGGGCGAGTTGGTCTGGCTGCTGCTGTTCCACGACGCTGCGCCCGTTACCGTCAGTCCCTGCGTCACGCGCCCGACGATCTGCGTCTCCGCGCCGCGGACGCGGTAATTCGGGCCATTGGTCTCGAACGCCAGGTTGCCCAGGCTGGCGCTCGGATCGAAGAAGACGTCCTGCACGTTCTTCCAGCTCTCCTGGTAGATCGCGGCGTTGAACTCGAGCCGGCGCTCGAGCCACTCGGTCTTCCAGCCGAGCTCGTTGTTGATGAGGGTGTCGGGCGCGAATGACAGGGGCGTGTCGTAGTTCAGCACCGGAGAATGGTGCGAGCTGCGGTTGAAGCCGCCGGGCCTGAAACCCTGCGACCACGTGTAGTACACCATCACATCGGCCGTGACCTTCCAGGTCAGGTTGGCGCGGCTGCGCACACCGGTGTAGGTGGTCCGCAGATTCTCGGCGTTGAGGTTGAGAGCGCCATTGGCGGCGCAGGGGGGCGGCCCGGCCTGGTAGCAGCCGAAGCTGCCGGCCGCGCTGCCCACCTCGGTATTGTCGAACCTGTAGTAGCGGGTCCCGGCCGTGATCGTCAGGGTCTTGGGAATGATGTCGAAGTCGATCGAGGTGAACGCGGCCCGCTGCTTGTAGCCGCGCAGCACATCGTCGAAGAACGAATCGTTTCCGTTGCGGATGTTCGGATTGTTCGCATAGGCTCCCGGGGGCGGCCCGACGGCGGTGAATCCCGGTGCGGTCTTGTACAACCAGTCGGTCTGCTCGTGAATGAGGTAGCTCTCCCAGAACAGGCCGCCGATCGCACGCAGCCGCCAGTCATCGGGGGTACTGAGCCGGACCTCGTGACTCTGGTGGACGTCGCGCTCCTTGTCGTGCCAGGTCGTGCTCGGCGAGTAGCACTGTGGTGCCGTGGTTGCCGTCCCCGGTATGCACTGGTAGTAGTCTGCGTACTGGCCGCGCGCGTACGCCGTGTAGTCCTGAACCTGCTCGACGTTGCGCACGAGATACGCGCCGCTATAGACGAAACTGAGCGCCCCGATGTGCCCGTTGACGGTCAGCGCCGTGTTCTCGAACCGGTCCTTGTCGTAGGACGGATTGTAGAGCTGAACCGAGAGATCCGGCAGGCTCACGCTGGTGCCGGAGGCCTGTGGAGTCTCGTAGAAGACCCCGTCGGCGCGCATGTCCTGGTAGGACTGCACCAGCAGGGCGTTCCAGTCCTCGCTGAGCTTCCACAGCGCCCCGGCCCGGATGCCCTGGTACGTGACGGGGTTGATGGCGTTACCCACCAGGTTGTTGTTGTTCACCGAGTTCAGGGGCGTGGCGGGTCCGGGATTGTTGTTCACGTACCCGGCATAATGGATCCCCAGGTCGCTGCTTTGCCGGACGAACGTTCCGGGGACGTTGTTGATATAGCCGCCGCGGGTGTCGTCGTAGATGACCGCACGCACCGCCAGCGTATCGGCAATCAGCGGCAGGTTGATCATGGCATCGGCGTTGGCGCTATGGTCCCCGTGACTCGTGTAGGCATAGCCGGCGTTGACATTTCCTTCCGTGACGTTGAGTTTCGGCTTGTTCGTGATGTAGCGGACCACGCCCGCCTCGGCGCCGGCGCCGAACAGAGTGCCCTGCGGCCCCTCGAGCACTTCGATGCGCTCCAGATCGGCCGCGTAGATGTCCAGGTTGCGGTTGGGCAGCTGCGCCGACTGGTCGTCGAGATAGACGGCGACGTTCGGAAAATCGCCCACGGCGCCGGAGCCTTGAATGGTGCCGGGGCCGACACTCAGGCCGCGCATGTAGATGTTGCTCTGGCCGGGTCCGCCGCCCGCGAGTGTCACGTTGGGCAGATACTTCACCGCGTCGTCGAAATTCTCGACACTCAACTGTTGCAGCGTATCGCCGGTGAGCGCCTGGATCGCGATCGGCACGTCCTGCATGTTCTCCACGCGCCGGTTGGCGGTCACCGTGATCTCCTGGAGCTCGACGCCACCGCTGCTGCCTCCGGCCGCGGCCGGCGCTGTGGGCCCGGTGGCATCGTCGGCGGCCGCAACCCGCGCCGCAAGGAGGCAGGCCGCCACGGCGAGATCCACGCGAGCGTAGCGCCGCGTGCGCGCTTGTTTGCGCGCCGGCGCGGCAAGCGGAGCCCGTGAATTCCCAAAAGTCGATGACGGCGCCCATGCGTGGCGAGTCTCGCATCCTGCGGGGGGAGGTTTAGTCATGTGCGATTCGCTCCGAGGCTGATGGCCGAAATAACAGGACCCGCGGCAGACGCGCTCAGGCGTTTCTGCCCGTCCCTACAGCTCTTCTTCCCGCGTTTGCGCGAACCCCCCTGCAAGCGTTCGCTGCAATCCTCGAGTCGCGCGGCGTGCCGCGCTGGAGGTGAAATTTATTTCTGGAGAAACTCCCGTTCGTCCATATTGCATGTGAGTAAATTATTTTGCATACGAATACCACCTGCCCGCGATGGGGTCAACACTCAATTGACGCCTGTCCGCGAGCCCCGCAGACCTTAGTCGCGTCGGCGCGCTCCGCCGGCGCCTGATGCACCAGGGAGGACTCCGCGGCGCACGCCCTTGCACCACGCTGAATCAACGATGCCAACATTGCACAATGAGGCGGCGCGCGCGGGCGGGAGCCGTCCAGCGTTGACTTGGGTCAATTCGCCCGGCACGGGCGTGAGCTACACTGACTGCGGTTGGGAGTCCGGCCCTTGGCACCTGGCGTGGAAGCTGACGCGTTATGGAGGGTGTATAGATGGGGTCTTTACCGCGTGTTGCCGGCTTGACCCGGGAGAGGATCGCGCGTGAGTTCGATTCTCGCGGTCACGACGTATGCCGCGCCGAGATCACTCTCGACCTTCTGGCGAACAATCCTGAGCTGCTGGATGTCGCCACGCGCCGCGCCCGTGCGGGTGGCGACTTCGCCGCGGTCATGACCGGCTTCTCCATGTTCTACCAGCTGCTCGCGGCCGCGGCTTACGCAGCGCTCGACACACCCTCCGAGCCTGCCGGCAGCCCGCGATCAAGCCTCCTCCCGCGCGTCTCACCGGCAACCCGCGCCCTCGTCGTGAAACGGATCGATACCATCGGCTCGCACGAGTTCATGCGCGAGACGATTGCCGAGCTCGAGCGCAACAACCCCGAGTTGCTGCTCATGTCGCACCATTTCGCCGAGGATCGAGCCGACTATGGCGAAGTGATGCAGGGTTTCGCTTTTTTCTATGCGTGCCTGTCCGCCCAGGCCAGGGCCGGCAGCTCCCGCCAGGGCATGAAATGGGGCCGGCGAATGCTGCGCAAGCCGGCGGCGGCCGGCCCCCGCTTCGAGCGGGGCGCCCGAACAGATCGACCCGGCGATTGACGCGCCGCTACTGCGGCGCATTTGGGTCGTGACAGCCGGCAATATCCGGCAGCGCGCCCTGCCGTGGAGAAACTCGCGGTACCGTATTGTCAGCGGCAGCGGTTTGAGGCAGCCGCAGGGCAGTCAGTGCGGGCAGTCCCTTTTATCCATGTCGATCTTCAGCAGCGCAGCGCTCTGATTCATGGCGATCGTCCGGGTGGCCAGGCCGATCGAGCTCCGGGCGAACGGCAGCGTCATGAGCAGGAAATCGTAGCTGCAGCCGATGCGCCTCCAGTCCGGGGCAGCAGTGATCTCATACCAGGGTTGACGGCCATCCGCGGTTCTCGACCCGTTGGTTGGGTGTAATCCGGGGTCCGCCGCGGTTGCAGCGACGTTCCTCAGCCGCTGCGCGTCGTACCACATCTCAGGCGGCCGGTATGACGGATGGCGATAACGGAAGTAAAGCATGGCATCGCCCCGGTTGCCCGCGAAGAGATACGGAGTGATGCCCCCACGGTCGAGCACGACAAACGCGCCCGCGTGAAGAAATGGCATCGAGGTCGCCTGCGGTCCCGCATAAACGGAGAGGACCGATGCGTTCTCGGGAATGGATCGGACGACCGTACGATAGCGCGTCAGCCAGGCGTTGTTCTGGCCGACGTGGAATGCGAGATACGCGAGATTGCCCGTCGCGAGCAGCGCTGCGAGCACGAGCGCGGGACCCGTTGCGAAGGCGCTACCGCCGGACGCCTCGGCTGGCATGCGCAGCAGTGCGAAGATCACAAACAATACGACGATCGGCAGCGCTCGAATATCGACGAATGCGGTGTAGTCGAGGTCCCGCGGGAGTATCACGTAGAGGGCGAGAAAGGCTGCCGCGATCGCAAGCTGTTCGAGTACGCCCGGGTTGTGTATCCAGCCCAGCAGGCGCAGCGTGTGCCGTACCGGCCAGAAGAGACACAGAGCCAGCAGCACCATCATGGGCTCGGCAAGGTGGCCGCCGAAGCCTCCGAACTCCATCAGGAGGCTTTTCACCTTCAGCCCAACGCCGCCCCACTCGGGCTCGTACAGCGGGGACACACCGGCTCCTTGCGGCAGGAGGATCTGCACGAAGCCGAACTGCCAGGCCAGCAGCGCAAGCACGGGCACGAACAGCCAGATCTCGCGCCGCGCGGAGGTGGTTGCGAACCACCACCGCACGACCGCCGACACTCCGAGGACTACCGCGAAGAAGACCAGCCATGTCAGGTGAACGAGGTAACTCAACACCAGCGCGGCGACGTACACGCAAAACATCGGGACGGACCAGCGTCTGCGCAGTAAATCGGCCAAGGCCAGCGTCACGACCAGCGCCGCGATCGACAGCCGGAACGCCATGAATCCCATCAGAAAAAACCAATCGGTCGACAGATACAGGCCAACGAGGAACAGCAACGGCCGGGCCCGCGGAGCGAGCCGGTTCACGCCCATGTACAACAGCAGCGCGCAGGGAAGCGAGAGCAACAGGAGGGCCGTGAATACGCCGGCGCCGCCCGTCGTGCCCAAAAGCTCCATACTGCCGGCCAGAAGCAGATCGCCGAGGATGTACGGCACCGGCATGAGCTGCACCGCGAACTGCCCGCCGAAGCGCGCGCCATGATGGAACAGGAGGTCGGCCATGACCGCGCCGCGGGCGACGTGATTCGGATAGTCCTGCAGCGGAAAGGACGTGAGCTGCACGAAGAACGCCAGGTAGGCGGCACAGATGGCAAGCGCCGCTGTCCAGCCAAGCTTACCGTTCAGCCCGAGGGCGAGCGGCGCCCTGCGCACCGTTGCGCCCAGGGGCGGCGTTTGCGCCAATATGGACGCAACAGCGGCTTCAGGGTCTGACGATGAATGCACGGCGAAATCCTTCGGACGCAAGTCAGTAACGCGCCCCTGCGGGAGAGACCCTCCGGCGCCGTCAAGCAAGTTATGTACCGAGTTTCGGGCTTCCCGTGAGACCATCGGGGACGGCAGCTCGAATCGGGATGATTTGAATGACCCAGGACGCACCCCGCAGCCAGCGAGGACGTATCGCCTCGCTCTATCGCTACCCCGTGAAGGGTTTCACACCCGAACGGATCGCATCCGTGGAGCTGGCGGCTGGCGGCTATTTCCCCTGTGATCGGCTCTATGCGGTGGAGAACGGACCCTCCGGATTCGATCCGGCCGCGGCCGCCTTCGTGCCCAAAACACGTTTCACCGTGCTGGCGCAAATTCCGCAGGTGGCGCTCGCGCACACGGCGTACGACGAGAAGACCGGCGTGCTGACCGTCAAGGCCGAAGGCAGAGCGCCGTTCGCCGGCGATCTGCGCGGGGAGCAAGGCAAGGTTTCCTTCGCCGCATGGCTGAGCGATTTCCTGAACCGGGACGAGCAGCGTGGTCCGCTCAAAGTACTGACGGCGCCTCCGCATCGTTTTACCGACAGTCCGCAGGGATTCATCTCCGTCGTGAATCTCGAAAGCGTCCGGGATCTGCAGGCCAGGCTCGGCCGCCCGCTCGACCCGTTGCGTTTTCGGGCGAATGTCTACGTGGACGGCTGGCCTGCGTGGTCGGAGCTCGACCTGGCGCCGGGCACTCCCGTGAGGCTTGGAGCTGCAACGACTGAAGTCGTCAAGTCGATCAGGCGTTGCATCGCCACCCACGTCAACCCCGACAGCGGCGCGCGCGACGTCGAGATCCTGGCCGCATTGAAGCAGTTCTATGGCCACCTGTATTGCGGCGTTTATCTCAGAGTCGCCGCCGGCGGACCCCTCAACGAAGGCGATCCGGCCGACTGGATCGAGCGGCCGACGTTCGTGTCGTGAGCCGCAAGCGCCCTTCGGCGCTGCACCGGCAAGCTTTGTGTCGTTCACGACACATCATGTTCATGCAGACATGATGGAGGCATGGAACACTCACAATGCCGCTGTAGAACGTTGGATGCACGGCCACAATCGCGACGACGAAGCGCCGGAAAATGAGGGGAGAGGCATGAACCCAACGCTCAAAAAGACGATGCAGGTCACCCTGTGGGGTAGCGCCGCACTTGCGGTGATCGGTTGCGCATTCCTGCTGCATCTGGTCTACATTGGCACCCCTGACCGTACCGCCAGCCTCGAATTTCGCGGATTCGTCCCGCTGCCCAAGGGAGCACTGCTCACCGTTCTCGATTACCTGACCGTGGACGGCCAACATATCTTCGTGACGGACGAGAGCACGGGTAGCGTGTACAGGATCGACCTGCACGGGAAGGCCTTGCCGCAGAGCGGCGATGTCTCGGTGTTTCCCTCCGAGCCGGCGGCGCATGGTGTGGCCCTGGATCCCGGCAAACGTGTCGCATACGTGACGCGCAGTGAAGTCAACGCGGTGGACGTGTTCGATCCGGATACGATGAGGGAGATCGCACGAATTCCGGTGGCCGAGGACCCGGACGCGATTTTCTTCGACGCGGCGCACAATCTGGTCTATGTCGCGAACGGCGATGCCCATCTGGCGACCCTGATCGATCCGCAAGGCCGTACGGTGGTGGGCACCATTGCCCTGGGTGGCAAGCCGGAATTCTCGGCATTCGATCCCCAGACCGGATTGAGGTATCAAAACCTGCGGGATGTGAATGCCGTGGCGGCGATCGACCTTGCGACCCGCTCGGTCATCGACAAGTGGGCGTTGCCCGGATGCAGCGAGCCGTCCGGCATGTCGATGGACGAGGTGGCGCGCCGGCTGTTCATCGCCTGCTCGGCCAATGCGGTGCTGGTCATATTCGACCTGCGCTCTCATCGCGTCACCGCTGCCCTGCCCATTGGCAGCGGCCCGGATTCGGTGGGTTTCGATTCGGCGTTGCACCGGATCTATACGGCCGGCAAGGGAGGTGTGTTGACGGTCATCGGGCAGGACAGCCCTGACACGTACAAGGTCCTCGATTCCGTCAAGCTTCACTACGGAGCGCACACGTTAGCCGTCGATCCGGCAACGCATGTCCTCTATGTAGGCTACGCAAGCCTCCTGGTCCGGCCGCGAGTGGCCGTGTTTGCACCACGCGGCTAGTCACTGAGAGCGAGGCAGCGCGCCTTTGTAGGTTCCCAGAACGCGCGGAGTGAGTCGCACCGATGTCGGAACTGCAAAACGTCGCGCTCATATCGGCACGCATCGACAGGCTGCCCTCCAGCCAGCCGCTGTGGTCCTGGGTGCGGCGAATCTCATTCGGCGCCTTCTTCGAGATCTACGAGACGGCCCTGACCAGCCTGCTCGCTCCACTGCTGGTGCGCGCCGGCATCTTCCACAAGGACGCCGCCGGCCTGCTCGGATTGCCGGATCTGGCGACCTTCGGCTTCGCGACTTTTCTCGGGCTGTTCATCGGCTCGACCCTCTTTTCGGCCATTTCCGACCGGATGGGACGACGGCCGATCTTTACCTGGTCCTTGATCTGGTACGCGCTGGCTACCCTGGTCATGGCAATTCAGGCAAGCGCTCTATGGATTTGTGTGTGGCGGCTCATCGCGGCAATAGGGGTTGGAGCGGAAGTCATCGCGGTCGATTCCTACATCTCCGAGATGATGCCCAAGACGATGCGAGGCCGGGGCTTTGCAATCAGCAAGGCCATCCAATACACCGCGGTGCCGCTGGCCGCCATTCTTGCGGCGGTCCTTGCAAAGAACACTGCGGGTGGCCTCGATGGCTGGCGCCTGATGCTCGTCATTCCTACCATTGGCGCCATTTTCATCTGGTGGGTGCGTCGCGGCCTTCCTGAATCGCCGCGCTGGCTCGCGGAACACGGTCGACTCGAGGAAGCGCGCGCCATCGTGGACGACGTCGAGGCCAGAATCAGTCGCAAAATTGGCCGGCCGCTGCCGCCGATCGAACCGACGCCCCCGGCCCCCGAGGCCGGGCGACGCGCCTATGCCGATCTGTTCCGCGCGCCGCTGCTGCCGAGAACCCTGATGCTGGTGGTCGTAAGCTGTGCCACTACGATCGCCTACTTCGGCTTCGGCAACTGGCTGCCCTCGCTGCTTCAGGCACGGGGCGTCGATGTCACCAAGAGCCTCTCCTACTCCGCCGTCATCGCACTGTCGTATCCGCTTGCGCCCTTTCTGATCAGCTTCTTCGCCGACCGCTCGGAAAGGAAGTGCCAGATTCTCGGCGGCGCGGGGCTCGTCGTCATTGCAGGGCTGCTGTTCGCGGCCCAGACCTCCGCCGCCGGTTGGGTCCTGTGCGGGCTTGCGGTCACGATCGGCGGCAACGTGACTTCGTATGCCACTCATACGTATCGCAGCGAGCTATTTCCAACGAGTGTGCGCGCGCGCGGCATTGGAGTGGTCTATGCGGTCGACCGACTCACGGCGGCGTTCAACAGCTATCTCGTCGGCATGATTCTCCTGGACGCGGGCGTCTCCGGCGTTCTGGCTTTCAACGCCTCGGTATCCGTCCTCGCGATGATCGTAGTCGCTCTGTTCGGACCACGTACCAGGGGCATCGCGACCGAGGCCATCCGCAACCGCCGCGCCTCGGCTCTGTCTCCCGAATCGTAATCGCGCATCGGCCATGCCACGGGCGCGGCTCGGAAGCGAAGCGCCGCCGGCAGGGATCCTGACCGGCTCGGCCCGCCGCGGCTGACCAACATGACTTTATTTACCGGCGAGTGCATCCGGGAAGCCGGGGTGTGCGTAGGTTGTTGTGCTCGACCTGCAACACCCGGAGATCGCCGCCATGAAACGCTCCCTTCAGTTCGCGCTCGCGCTCACCGCGGCGAGCGTTCCCCTGCTCAGCCAGGCCTCGAGCCACCGCGAGGCGCCCAACATTGCCGGCCTGCCCCGGGTGGACGGCACCGACCTGTACCTGTTCCGCAGCTACGAGGCCGGCCGGCAGGGCTTCGTCACGATGCTGGCCAACTACATCCCGCTGCAGGATCCGGGCGGGGGCCCGAATTTCTATCAACTCGACCCGCATGCGGTCTATGCGATCAACGTCGACAATGACGGCGACGCCGACGCCGACCTCTCCTTTCAGTTTCGTTTCACCAATACCCGGGAGAGCCTGGCGGTGCCTGCCGGCGGACAGAACGTTCCCGTGCCGCTGCTGAACATCGGGCCGGTAGACAAGAACGGCAAGACCCTGAACGTACGCGAGAGTTACACCCTGACAGTGGTGCGCCGCGGCGGCTCGCACAGCCTGGCGGAGAACGTCACGCTCGGCGGCACGACCTTCTTCAAGCCGGTGGACAACATCGGCAACAAGTCCATCCCCGACTATGCCTCGTACGCCGACAACTTCATCTACGACGTCAGTATTCCGGGATGCCCGACGCCGGGCCGCGTGTTCGTGGGGCAGCGCAAGGAAGGCTTCGTCGTCAACCTCGGCGAGATTTTCGACCTCGTCAACACCAATCCGCTGGGGCCGCGCGACGGCGAGCCCAACAGCCTGCAGCACAAGAACGTAACCTCGATTGCGCTCGAGGTGCCGATTGCCTGCCTCACCAACGGCAAGGATCCGGTCATCGGCGCCTGGACCACTGCGAGCATGCCGAAAAATCACGCTGCGAAGGACCCCGGCGACTCTGACCGTGATTGGCAGGACTCCGAGGGCAAATGGATGACCCAGGTCTCCCGGCTCGCCAATCCCCTGGTGAACGAGATCATCATCGGGCTGCCCGACAAGGACCGGTTCAACGGCAGCAACCCGCGTCAGGATGCGCAGTTCCTGAAGTACGTGACCAACCCCACCCTACCCGTACTGTTGAACGTGCTATTCGGAAACGCCGCCCTCGTGCCGGGAACACCACGCAACGATCTCGTGGCCGCGTTCCTGACCGGCGTCAAAGGACTCAATCAGCCCCTCACGGTTCGTCCGGCGGAGCTCATGAGACTGAACACCTCGACGCCACCCACGCCGCCCGCCGCGCAGAACGATCTGGGCGTATTGGGAGGGGACGCCGCCGGCTTCCCGAACGGCCGCCGTCCGTACGATGACGTGACGGATATCGAGCTGCGGGCCGCCATGGGCGCCTTGTGCGGAAAGATCGGCAATTGCGGTACGCAAACGGCTGATCCCAACAACGGCGCACCCTATACCGACGGCGCGCGAGCCGCAGGCGCGGATGCCGCGTCTGTGAAGGTTTCAGGCCAGATCAACCCCGCGGACACCTACCTGGATACCTTTCCCTATCTGAACACGCCCATTCCGGGTTCTCCGAACGGCGTGAATGGCATCGCGAAGAACTAACCGGCGAGACCACGCTCCGTGAGCAGTCAGGCTGGGTTGCGGCCCCTCCCGGCGAGTCCCCGCTGGCTCGCCGGGATCGTGCTGGCCGTGCTCGCCCTACTGGCGTGGGAACCCGCCGCCGCAGTCCCCCACATCCCGGACAGCGAGGCCACCGTGTTGGAGCATGTCCCAGCCGCGGCGGCGACGGGCAAGCTGGAACCGCTGCGGGCGCGCCTGGCCGCCCACCCTGATGACCTGCAGAGCGCTCTGGCTCTCGCTCAAGGGTACCTGGAGATCGGTCGAGCCACCGCCGATCCGCGCTTCGTTTCCTATGCGCAAGCCACCCTCACTCCCTGGTTGTCCCGCGCACGTCCGGACTCTGCGGTCCTCACAACCGCGGCGACTGCCCTGCAGTACCTGCACCGCTTCGAGGAGGCGCTCACACTGTTGGATCGCGCACTCGCCGAGCAGAGCTTCGACGGCCAGGCGTGGCTCACCAAGGCCACGATCCTGCAAGTTCAGGGCCGCTTCGACGCCGCCCGGCAGGCCTGCCGCCCTCTCATCCATATCAGCGGCCACCTGATCGCCCTGACCTGCCTGAGCAGTGTCAACAGCCTGACCGGCCGTTTGAATGAGAGTTATCTCGCCTTGAGCCGCGTGTTCAACGACGATCCCCGCCTGGAGCGGGGCGTGCGGGTGTGGATGCTGGATCAGCTGGCCGATATGGCGCAGCGCGCCGGGGACGACCAGGCGGCGGAAGCGGACCTGTTGGCCGCCTTGCGCGTCGCGCCCGAGGATGGTTATTCCAAGGGTGATTACGCAGACCTGCTGCTGCGCCAGGGCCGTAACCCCGAAGTCGTGCAGTGGCTGCGCGGGGACGAGAGCCAGGACAACCTGCTGTTGCGACTGGCGATCGCCGCGACGCGCCAGCACAGTGCGCAGGCTCGGCGCTGGAGCGAGATGTTCCAGGCGCGCTATGAGGCAGCACGCCGCGATGGGGATTTCACGCACGTGCGCGAGCAGGCCCGATTCATCCTCGAGGTGCGCGGTAACGCTGCCGGCGCCCTCGAGCTCGCCGAGCGCAACTGGCAAGTACAACGGGAACCGGCGGACGTACGGATCTACTTCGCCGCGGCCACCGCAGCCGGTAACCGCGCCGCCTTGCGGAACCTCGAGACCTGGATCGAGCAGATGCATTACGAGGATCGCACGATCAGCGCCCTCGGAAATGCCGGCCGGGGCTCCGCCGGGGTCGCTGCCCCGGGCGAGCAGGCGCAACCCCCTCCGCAGGCGCCACCGCCGGCGCAGCAGCCCAGCCGCAGGCTTGCCGGCCGATGAAACGCGCGACGCACACCTCGACGGCGCTCCTGCTGTGCCTCTGGGCCACGATCGCCGCGGCGCACAAGCCGAGCGACAGCTATCTGACCCTGAGCCAGCCGGCTCGAGGGCAGACACTCGAGGGACAATGGGATATCGCACTCCGTGACCTCCAACACGCGGTGGGCCTCGACGTCAACGAAGATGGAGCCATTACCTGGGGTGAGCTGAAGGCGCGCCAGCAGGAAGTCACGCGATATGCGCTCTCACGCCTGTCGGTCGAGGCGATCGCGCGCGGCGACCGTGACCGCTGCACTGTGAAACCGGGCGGCCTGCTGTTCGACGAGCATGTTGATGGCGGCTACGCCGTTTTGCTGTTCACGGTCCAGTGTCCCTTTCGAGCGGCGCAACTGCGTGTGCACTACGCGTTGCTCTTTGACCTGGATCCGAATCACCGCGGATTGCTCGATGTGCGCGCGGCGGTCACGGGCCAGGCCTTCGTGTTGGCAAATGACAGTCGGACGGCCACACTCAACCTGGCTGCGCCGGATCGTCTGACACAATTCCGGGCCTTCCTCGACGAGGGGATCTGGCACATCTGGAAGGGATACGATCACATCCTGTTCCTGCTGACGCTCCTTCTGCCGGCCGTGGTGTTGTATCGCGCCGGCCGCTGGCAGCCACGCGAATCCCTGCGCGATGCGCTCCTGGATGTGCTCAAAGTGGTGACCGCCTTCACGCTTGCACACTCGCTGACACTGACGTTGGCCGTGAACGGGCTGGTCGATTTGCCGAGCCGGGCGGTCGAATCGGGTATCGCCCTGACAGTGCTGCTCGGCGCGCTCAACAACCTGTTCCCCCTCGTGCGCGAGCGCCGCTGGGCGGTGGCTTTTGCGTTCGGCCTGATTCACGGCCTGGGCTTTGCCTCCGTGCTCGCCGACCTGGGCTTGCGCGGCTGGAACCTGGCGCTCGCGCTGGTTGGCTTCAACGCGGGGGTCGAGGCCGGCCAGCTGGCGATCGTGCTCATTTTCATCCCAATCGCCTACGGCCTGCGGGCGTCGCGCTTCTACCGGCACGCTTTCATGCCCGGCGGGGCGGTCGCGATCGGCTGCCTGGCAGCGTATTGGCTCGCGATGCGGGTCAGCGGGATGGGTTTCCAATGACGCGCGGGTAAGCGCCCGCTGACCTCAGCCCGTCCCCTCCGCACGGATCGCGCCTTTCGCGATGATCGGACCGGTCGGCGCAGGGTGTGGCACACCGGCGGGCGGCTCGAGGGTCACCGCCAGAACCGACCCGGCGCCCAGGGCGGCGCGGACATCCTCCGGCACCGTAACGGTATGCGACTTGTCGATCGACACGACCCCCAGTGATCGGGGTGCTTTGCCTTCCGGAATCAACCAGAGCTCCGGCACGCGCCCCTGGGGATCCGGGGGCGCAGGTACGGGAACCATGAGGACAGTCCCCCGCGAACGGTCGACCGACGCCAACCAACCTGGGGTCCCGTCGTCGTGCTCGAGCGGCGTTACCGTCTTCGCACCCGCCTCGGCCTGCCCCGGCTGGCGGACGACCGGGGAGGTCTGCGGAGCACGTGTAAGCGATATCCCGATCGCGCCGATTGCAACGAGGACCGACACAACAGCCACACCACGCCAGAACGCCAGACTCCACCAAAAACCTGTGCGGGCTGGCGGCGCGTCTTGCCACCCGAGGCGCCGGCAGATCCGGGTCCACACTCGTGCGGGAGGCTCGACCGACTCGATGTCGGTCAACCAGGGCGCAAAGCGCCGCTCCCAACCCGCGACGCGCCCGGCAAACACAACATCGGAATCCATGCGGGCCTGAAGGCTGCGACGCTCTGCGTCATCCAGCACTCCCAGCACAAACTCTCCGGCCAGCATCTCGTCCGCGGGAGGCTCGGTGCCGGCCGGCTCGGGATCTGCGGGTGGCAGTGTGCTGTTCATGGGTCCAGACACTGCCGCAGTTGCAGCAGGCTCCGGCGGATCCAACTCTTGATCGATCCCACGGGGGCCTGGACCCGCGTCGCGAGCTCCTCGTACGTGAATCCGTCGAAGAACGCGGCGCGAATGAGCGAGCGGCGGCCCGGCTCGAGGAGCTCCAGGCATCTCTCGAGCCGGTCGCGATCGGTTGCCGCCTGCGCCTGCTGTGGCGGCGATGCTGTGGGATCCTCGATATCCTGCGCGAGATCCAGGGACGCCCGCGAGTGCCGCACGGGCATGGAGCGGAGACGATCGACCGCCTTGTTGCGGGCGATCATGGCGAGCCACGCCATGGCGCTGGCCCGCGTCGCGTCGAATTGCGCGGCCTTACGCCAGACCGTCGTGAAGACATCCTGCAGGGTGTCCTCGGCTTCCGTGCGTTCCGCGAGCACCCGCAGGCAGATGCCGAACAGCCTGTTCGCGGTGTCCCGATAGAGAGCGCCAAATGCCTCGCGATTCCCCAGAGCCACCTGCGCCAGGAGGGTTTCGAGCGCGGTGCCCTGCCCGAAGGAGCGCGCTGGGCCCTGCGTCTCAAACATTCAAACACCGCGCCGCGGACGGAAACGATTGCTGCATGAACACCATGATAGAGCCATCACACTGTACGTGTCATGGCTCGAAACGGATTCACTGCCGGTCGCTGGTGATACCCCTCGCCCGGTTGCACCTTGCCGCGAAAAGTGCGGTATACGAACACCGTACAGCCGAAAATGAACGGCAGCAGAAGAGGCCCGGCGGGCAGGCCGCGGCCCGGCGTAGCTTGAATGGCGGCAGCGGCTACGGCGACGTCAGGCTCGCGCGGTAACGGGCCAATTCCTGGATCAACCAGGGATTGATCGGGGCCTCCGCGCCGCGGGCGCACTTCACCTTGTAGAGTTGCGAAGTCAGGCTGCTGCGGGTTGCGGCCTTCTCGATGAAATCCTCGGCGGTGGCGATCTGATGGCGCTCGCTCAGATAGTCGTACTTCAAGCGCAGATGCGCGCTGGCCCGCCTCCCGTTGTACCAACTGCCGTTGCGGTAGAAGTCGCACCCGGACTGTTCGATGTACTGCAGCAGATGGTCGACTTCCCGACTGACTTCCTGTGGCGCAGCCGCCGCCGCCAGGCACCAGGCGGCCATACTGAGCAATGATCCAATCCGCCAAGGCGCGCGCGCCATCGATCTGCGCGGCTCTGCCCGGGTCACTCCGCTTGCATTTTTTTTCATCACACCGGCCTGCTCGTCGGCAAGTTCCCCAGACAGGTTCGCAGACCCAGGCCGCACTGAAGTACCAGCGCGCCCGCCGCCGCCCACAGCCAGATCTGCCACGCGAGGATCGAGACCTGGGCGGCCACATCGCTCACCGCATCGCGAAAAGTCAGCTCGACCGGGAATGCCCGCAGTCGCGGCGCGGGACACTCCAATGTCAGGTTGCCCCGCGGCGAGGCATGCGTCTCGCAGCCGGCAGCCCGCCAGTTCGGATGATAGGCCTGCTTGAGCACGATCCGAATCGTCGCGGAGTCGGGCGCCGTGCAGACGGCGGTATTGTTGGTCTCACACCCGGCGCTCAGACGTATACGGCTCCATGAAGCAAACCCGCCGCTCAGCGACCACGGCCGCGGCACGGGGTCCGCGTCCTGTGTCACCTGCAGGACCAGATTGGGTCCCGGTCCAGTCTGTGCGCGCACGAAATCGTCCATATCATAGCAATCACAGACGCCCCGCGTCGGCCCAATGACCTCGCCCTGCGCGCGGGTCTGCGCGATGGCCACGTAGTCGATTGCCTCCGGGCCGTTGCCAAAGTGTCCCCGGCCCGAGACTTCGCGATAGACGGGCGTATGGATCCAACGCGCGGCCAGAGTTTCAGCTTGAAACCCCAGCTGGAAGAGTAACACCAGACCGAGGCACACGTGCAGCCGCCAACCGCGCAGCTCGGCCGCGGTCTTCCACAGCGCGGCCGAGCTCAGCAGGCTCAAG
The DNA here is from genome assembly GCA_964508005.1 of uncultured Steroidobacteraceae bacterium. Classification (GTDB taxonomy): domain Bacteria; phylum Pseudomonadota; class Gammaproteobacteria; order Steroidobacterales; family Steroidobacteraceae; genus 13-2-20CM-66-19. The sequence continues at coordinate 2,381 of CAZDTG010000061.1, read as the reverse complement.
GGCAGCGCGAGAAACCCCCAGTAGCGTCCCGTGACATTGATGGATCGAAAGCCCGGCAGCACCCGCAAAAGGTCGAACGGGCTGAGCCACCCCGGGAGGTGCAGGATCTTGAGGCTTCCCATGCCGAGCACGACGCTCGCCACGCAGACCGCCAACAGCGGTGCCCGCAGGGTGGCGGGCAGACTTTGCCGCAACCAGTGCCGGCTGTTCCACATGCACCACGCCAGCACAGGACCTATGTAGACACTCAGCTCGTGACCATTGCCGTTCGCGGGAAGAACCTTTCCCCTCATCGGCAGTATGGCGAACCATACGAGCGACAAGGCGCTGGTGAAGGAGTCCGGGGTGCGGCGCGGAAACGCGGCCTGGGACTGCAACATCGGCCACAGATAGCCTGCGTCGAGGACGGCGGCGATGACCAGGGCGCAGGCAAGCACGGCAATGGGTGTGGCATTGCGCAAGTGGACCGACAGCACGCAGGCATACAGCCCAATCCAGAACATCAGGTGGATGATGCCCACCGGAGACCCGTCGACGACGAGGGCCGTTGCGGCGGCGCCGAGCAGGACGGCCCACGGCAGCCGCATTTTTTCGCCGGCGCTGCGCGCCGCCACCCCCCAGTCGACGCAGCGGTGCAGCGTCCATAACATGAGCGGCAGGACGAGAAAGGGCACGAAATCGAAATGCCCCATGCCGTAGCGGCAGAAGAAGAAACCGTTGCCGACGAATAGTGAGGCCGCGAGCGAGCGCTGCAGCGGAATGCGCAGCCACAGGCCGGCATACAGAAAGGCGCCCGCCCAACCGAGGGCGAGGTAGATCACGAGCGCCGCCTTGACTCCCCACAAGGGACCGAGCGCGTAGCTCAGAGCCATGCTGAGCGACATGAACGGAATCTGCGGCTCCCCGGCCATGGACAGGCCGGAGCACATCACCGGCGTCCACTGCTTGGCGATCCCGAACAACTCGTGGTTCCAGTATTGCAAGCGGTGGAACACCAGGTACTGATCGCTGTCGCCCGGTCCGGAGCGGTTGAAAGACAGCGCGAAAAACGCCGCGTAGACGATCAACACGCCGAATGTCAGAGCTTGCAGCCAACGTGCGGCCGGCACCTGCGAGCTGGGCCGCGCCGCTGGGGGCGTCTGCTGGCGGCGCACGCGTTGCCAGCCGCGGCCTGTCAGCCGGCTGCGCGGATGAGTTGGAATCGGGAGCCGCCGCCGGCGTGGATGGGACATCGTGCGAGATTACGCAGCGAAACTATGCGGCGGATTCCCGGTTTGCAGGTTGGCCGTAATAATGTGATTCCTCTGAAATACATCGGGTGGTACGCCGGAACATGTCGTCCGCGTGTCGCGGCGTGAAGTGTCCTGATAGACTTCCGCACGCGGACATGGTGTCCGCCTGAGTCGTACTCAGGACGCGACAGCCCGTGACGGAGACGGGAAAGCCATGTCCGAAAACCCCACACCTGCGGGAAACGCACTCCGTACCGAGCTCCCTCCCCGCCTCGCACTCGATCCGATCGGTTTTCTGCGCAGCACCTTGACAACCAAGGTGCAAGCCGCGCGGCAACCGCGGGCCGCGGGCGGCACCCCAGCCCGAATCGAGCTGCTGCCCGGCCGCAACTTCGAGCATGCACTCGAGGACCTCGCACAGTGGGAGTTGATCTGGGTGATCTTCTGGTTTCACCTGAACCGGGGGTGGCGCCCGAAGGTCCTTCCGCCCCGAAGCACGAGCGGCCGCAAGGGGGTATTCGCGACTCGCTCGCCGCATCGGCCCAACCCGATCGGCATGTCCGTCGTGCGGCTCGAGAGTGTGGACGGACTGATCCTGCACATTCGCGATGCTGACATGCTCGACGGCACGCCGGTGCTCGACCTCAAGCCGTATGTCCCATACACCGATGCGCATCCGGGCGCCGGGAGCGGCTGGCTGGAGGATGCGGCGCCCGCGGGCACGAGTGCGCAACCTCCCGATCCCGTGCGCGCCCATGGCGTGCAGTTTGCGGCGCTGGCGACGGAGCAGGCAGTCTGGATTGAAACTCATACGGGGCTCGCCATCCGCGAACGAATCCAGTCCACGCTCGCGCTCGGTCCCGCACCCCATCCCTATCGCCGCATCCGCCGCGTAGATGAAGGGATGCAACTCTCGGTCAAGGAATGGCGAGTACGTTTCACCGTTGTCGAACGCGAAGTCCACGTCGTCGAGATCCATTCGGGGTTCCGTGACTCACAACTCGCGGCGGGCGGCGCCGATGACTCCCTCAGGCCACATCGCGAATTCCTGGCGACATGGCCGCGCGGACGTATGAAACTGACGTAAGGTTCCACCTATGTCGAATCCGGGACGCAGCCTGGAGATTGGATTGGAGCGTGCCATTCTAG
>CAZDTG010000060.1:0-24925 GCA_964508005.1 uncultured Steroidobacteraceae bacterium | reverse complement strand
GCGGTCATACTGGTCGAAAGCGCGTTGCGCAGGGCGCGAACATGACCCCGACTGTTTCCGGTCACAGGTGCGACCAATCTTGGCGCCTCCAAAGCCATTCATGTCAGGATCATCATATCCTGAGCAGCGGCATGTTCTGAAGAGCTCGGCCAGCTTCGCGACGGACGAATGGGAGACCGGGGCTCTCTTACACCTGCCTGCGCAATACCACCCCCGGGATCTGTCCGCGGAAGCGGCGTCCGGTCGTGAACACTCCACCACCGGTAAGGTGAATGGCGTACTCACCGTGGGCATGCCGTTCGATCGACGCAATACGGTTCGAGTTCAGGATGACGCTGCGATTCACACGAAGGAAGCGGTCCGACGGCAGCAGGCTCTCGATCTGCTTGAGCGATGCCCTTACCTTGTAACTGTCCTGCGTGTTGATCCAAACGTAATTTCGCTCTGCCTCGATCGACTCGATGTCGCCGACGTCCACGAAATGGATGCGATCACCGATCTCCAGGATTATCCGCGGACAGCGCTGCTCCTTGGCCGTGCCATGGCTGGTATCCACGCCCACCATGCTGCGAGTCGCGACGCCGCGCTCGTAGCGCCCTCGGGGCTCGCAGGCGCGTGCGCGTGAGACGACACGCTGCATCGTCGCGCAGAACCGGGCCTTGTCCACCGGCTCGAGTATGTAGTCCACCGCGCCGAGCTCGAATGCCTGCGCCGCGTACTGATCGTGCGGGCTGACGAATACTGTCAGCGGGGCCACGCTCTCCGGCAGCTCCCGAACCAATTGCAATCCAGACATCGCCGGGAGTTGTGCGGCGACGAACGCGAGGTCCGGGCGCCGCACCAGGATCACCTCGCGAGCTTCATCGGGCCGCGCGCATTCCGCAATCAGATCTAACTCGGCACGGCTCTTGCATAATTCGCGCAGCGTGTCACGAGAACCCGGATCGCAATCGACGATGACCGTCGATAGTCTTTTTGTCATGTCTGCGCTCCGCAACGGAGTTCAGGTAGTGGTGCGAACGGTTGCCTGACAAACGCCGCCGGAGTCTGTTATTGCCGCTGTCAGTTGTCAACGCTGAGCGGAGTCGTGGCAAGGACAAACGCGCGCAACTTCAAAGGCGCCGGCAATACGACCAACAACGGCAATATCATTGCGGCAAGCGCGGCCAACGGGATGCTCTCACGAGCGCGCGCGAGCTCAGGCCTGTTGGCGCAGGAGAGCTCCTGGAAACAGGCCGTGAAGCGCAAGCACGTTGCACGCCGGCGCGAAAGTGAACTCCGCCAGCAGGCGCCGCAGGCGTTGTTCGCAGCGACCGAGGTTCGTGTAGTGGCGGAAGCGCGACAGCGCACCGACTTTCATCCGCGGCTGGCCCGGGTCGAGCTCCCATGGATGAATGTAAAACGGGAAAGGGCGCCCGCCGTGCTCGTTGATCTGTCTGAGCCCCGCCCGAGTGACCCGGTATGGCAGAATCCGGAAGTATCCTCCTCCGGAAACCGGCACTCTCACGCCAAAGAACGATGCGGCGCACATCGGGAACTCGAGGAGAGCGCGCCCGGAGGGCGTCGTCACACTGCCGGGGCAGTCCGATGCGCCCGGAATGCCATACCGGTCGTGGCGTATGGGGAAAATGGAAGAGTCATAAGCAAACCCCAGATCGAGCAGTATATCGAGTGCCCACAGGGATCTGTTCGTGATGGAAAAGCTCGCCGCCCGGTAACCCAGCACCGGCTTGCCGGTTACATCCTCGAGTTGACGCTTGGCGCGCGCCGTCTCCTCCCGGAAAGCTTCCGGAGTCTGCCGATAGACGAGCTCGTGCGAGTAACCGTGCGATGCAATCTCATGCCTGGCGCCGCAGATCCGCCTCACGAGTCCGGGAGAGCGCTCGGCGACCCAACCGAGCACGAAGAACGTGCCGAGCACGCCGTTATCGGCGAGCACCCCGAGCAGGCGCTCTGTGTTGGCTTCGACGCGGTAGTCGCGAGTGGCCCAGCTGTCTCGGGATACGACCGAGGAGAGCGCGGCGACCTGAAAGTAGTCCTCCACGTCAGTAGTAAATGCGTTGACCATCCGACCGTTGGTCGGCATCGGAGTGTCCATGCTGAAAGCCAGTATAACGGGTGCTGATCGGGGCGGGTATCCGCAGGGAAGCGGCCGTATACCCGTTTTCGCAGCGCAAAGCCGTGTAACTGTCGTGCCGCGGGCCAGCAGGAATCAACATGGCTGGCGCGAGCCCGGGGACCAGCGGCGCATGCGCGGGACGGACGCCCGTATGGCGGGACCAGAGGCCGCGGGCCTCGCACGGATGCAGAGGTCAGCAACACGATGCGCGACTTGGCGCGTAGCGGGGACTCGGCCTTGATGCGGGCTCGAGCGTGCAGTCGGGATGACGTGAGCTCTGTCTCGAGCACTGCACGGGCGCAGGGTGCACCGAAAAACGGCCGCGCCCCGTTCCTGGGGCGCGGCGAGCTCATGTTATCGTGAGGATGGACGTGTTATTTGCAGGCGACCGGGCTCGGATCCTGCGACGGCGGCGGCTGCCCGCAGTAACTGTTGCCCGAGAGGCTGATCTCCGCGAGGTTTGCGCCATTGTCGGCCTGGACGAAGGGATAACCGTTGACCGTCTCGAAGCGGTTGCCCGTAGCCGTGACCTTGCGAGTGCCGACGCCGAGCCCGGCATTCAAGTCGATGTCCGGCGCCTTGATCGCATAGAACAGGTTGTTTGTGATGCTCACGATGCCGGAGTACACCGCGATTCCCGAGAAGTCCTGCCCGACGTTGCGCAGCGTGTTGTGGTCGAAGAACACGGTGGAGGCGGCGGAGACATTGCCGACGTTCATGCCGCGCATATCGCCGCTGCTGGCAGCCTGCAGGAGGTTGTCATGTACCCGGATGTTGGCGTAGAGCTTCGGCGTACCGTCCTGATGAACCTGCACGACGTGGCCCATGCGGAGGTTCACGAACTGATTATACGCCACCTCGACGTTGGATGCTCCGCCCTGTATGTAGACTGCATGATTGTTGTTGATGACGACGCGATTGGACGGGTTGACGAACGTGTTGCCGAGAATCTTCCAGCCGGAGCCCTGCAGCGCGATCATGCCGGTCTCGGTGTTGCTGGTGGTGTCCGTTATCTGGCAGTTGAGGCCGACCACGCGGATGTTGGCGCCGCCCGTGAGGTCCGGGCCGCCGGAGGGGTCCGAGGTATTGCCGCCGCCATAGATGCAGTGCCAGTTGCCGGTGACGGTGAAGCCGGCGAACGTCAGGTAATTGGCCTTGCGTCCCTGGGAATTCTGGTCGCCGAGATCGATGGTGGCGTGATAGATGCTGCTGTTGATATTGGTCATCATCACGCTTTCGCCGGGATAGCCGACGAGGGCTATGGGCTGGGTCGCGGTTCCCTGCTTGAAGGTCTCGAGGGTGCAGTCCGTGCACCAGTCGCCCTCCCCATACACCTGATTGTAGGTGCCGCCGCGGAGATAGACGACGTCGCCCGGCTGGATTGCGGTCCAGACGGTCTTCAGATTCGCAGGAGTCGCCTCGAGGACGCGCCCGGGATGCACAGGAAGGGTGCCGAGCGACTTACCGCCGACGATCAACGCACCTCCCGAGCCGGATACGGTGAACACGACCTTTCCGTCCGAGTAACTCACGATCTGCTGCACGGTACCATTGAGTGTTACCGTGCCCGAGGTTCCGAATCCGGACCCATAGGCCGTGACCTTCGCGCCGACCGGCGCGGAAGAGAGGTCGGTGTAGAACCCCGGAGCGCCGGGCGTTGAGCCAGACCCCGGGGGAGTCGAGCCGGGAGAGCCCCCCGAGCCCGGGGGCGGATTGGAGACGGGCGGGGTGGTTGGCGTCACCGTCGCGACGATGCTCGTGTGCGTCCGGCACTCGAACGTCGTCGTCGCGGTCACCGCCCGCGATTTTGCCGCCGAGATGCATGTCGACTCCGTCGAGTAGGTCGCTAGTTTTACCGAGCCCTGCAGAAGGTCCGAGCCCAGAACGGAAGTGGTGTAGGTGGTCGTGGCAAATCCTGCTGCCGGAAGGACTGCCAGCGCAGAACAGCCGGCAAGGAACTGAAGTCGTGATCGTGTAGCCATTTGGTGCATGAGCCCCGTAGTAGTTTAGTCGTCCTGTGGCCCCTCCTTGAGCTCGCGGCGACGCGCATGCGCTAACACGCACGCACCTCGACGCGGACCGCTGCATCGGGTTCAAGAGCAGCCGGCTGAGGCGCGATGACTTCCCGTGATCACGGGATCGTGCCGCGCCGGATCTCGCGAGGAGATATTGGCCGGTGCCTTACGGCAAGCGCGTATCAGCCGCCTCAACGTACCCGAAGCTTGCGTCCCCACCTTCTGTGGTTATGCCATTGGCGCGCCGCAGCCAGGTGTCTGGCCAAGGTGCGCATTACGCGGGTGCAACCCCCATGCCAGGAATGGTCGTCACCATAGAATCAATTGCTTGCGCGAGACCGGCGCCGCTTCATGCCCGGCACCTCGATGCTTGCTGTCGCCCTGCGCAGACGCAAAACATCGCGTTGAACGTAAGCCTTTGAAGATGTTAGCGAGATGACGTCGCGCGCCGGCGACGCCTGGAGATGGCGCGGTCGCCCCCGGCCGGAACGTTATACGTCGCACGTCATGCGAGTTTGCTCCGGCACAGGCGAGATCGTTCGTGCGCATGCATCATCGACTGTGCCCGTCGTGCCTCTTTCGGCGACGAAGATCCGAGGCGGGGTTGTTGGTATCGATGCGAGCTTTGCGCAGTCTGACGAGGGTGGCCTGTCGGTGTAGCAAGCGGAGGCGAAGGTGGAGCTGCAGTCGTCAAGACCCGTTGACGCCCCCACCTCGGCGGCCCGCGAGTATACTCGGGTGCCCCAGCCGCAGTGGCCGCCGCAACTGTCATGGTTGCGTGCAGATCAGGCACGATCGATCTGTGGAGCAGGGGCGCACTGGTGGCGTGAGGAAAGCGGGGCGGCGGACCATGAACTCCAGACAGCTCACCGGAGTGCCGGTGCTCATGTATCACGAAGTGGCGCCGCGGAGCGACCACGACGCCCTGTCACGGGTGACGCAGCGCAACTACATTCTGTCCATTGAGCAATTCTCGGAACATCTGGCTGCGCTCGAGGCAAGTGGCGCGCGAACCATCACCCTCTCGCAATTGCGGGCCTGGCAGCGCGAGAGTGCAGCGATCCCTGCGCGATCGGTGGTCATGACGTTCGATGACGGTTACGCGGGCAATCATGCGCACGCTGCGCGCCTGCTCGCCGAGCGTGGGTACTCCGCCACGTTCTTCGTCGTGACGGGAAAGATCGGTGAGCCGTTCATGATGAGCTGGTCGCAGCTGCGCGAGCTGCGCGATGCAGGCATGGCAGTCGAGTCGCACACGGTGACTCATCCGCTGTTCTCGTGTATCGATCGCGCCCGGACGGTGCGCGAGATCGTCGATTCGAAGCACGAGATCGAGGACCGGCTGGATACGGCGGTGCGGCACATGTCCCTGCCTTATGGGGATACTAATTGCTTTTACGAAGAGATTGCCCGTGAGGCGGGCTACGAGACCGGTTGCAGCTCGCGAGGCGGACTGAACGAGGCGTCGACGAGCCCCTTTCACCTGCGGCGGATCGCGATGACGACCGCTATGAGCTCGGACATGCTCGCACGTATTTGCCTGCGGGATCCGCAACTGCTGCGGCGACTGGAGCGAGGCGCGAATCTGAAACGCGCGCTGGCGCGACTGCTCGGCAAACGCAACTACGACCGGCTCGTGAACCGGATCCATGGCGTCGAAGGCCATGACAGCGCGTACACTGCATGAGAATTCTGGCACTGACCACTCGCAGTCCCTTTCCGCTGCATGAGGGGCGGGCGCTGCGCACATACAATCTTCTGAAGGAGATCGCGCGCAGGCACGAGGTGCTGCTGTGCACTTTCGTTCAGAGCAGGCAAGAGCTGGATGGCTTGCCCCAGATGCGCGCCATCTGTGCGGATGTCTATGCCGAGCCGTTGTATCTCGAGCATCCGCGGCGCGAATTGCTGAAGGACGTGGCGGCTGATGTGTGCAGCGTCAGACCGATACTGGCGACCAAGTACCGCAGGCGCTCGATGATGCGCAGGATGGGCACCTGGCTGCGGGAGCGCTCGGTCGATCTGGTGCATCTGGACATGCTGCACCTCGGGGAATTCGTCCCCGTCGCCGCGGGCCTGCCCACCGTCCTGGTCGAGCACAATCTCGAATCCGCGATTCTCGCCCGTCGCCTGCAAACCGAGCGCAACCCCTTCGTGCGGGCCTACCTGCGCTATCAACATGTGAAGCTCCGCCATTACGAGGCACGCCTGTGCTCAAAGGTGGATGAGGTAGTCACGGTATCCGATCTGGACGCGACCCGGTTACGTGCGCTGTGTCCGGCCGGAAGCTTCACGACTGTACCTAACGGCGTCGATGCGCAGTACTTCGAGACCCGCGGTCGCTCCAAGCGTCCGGGAGCGCTGGTCTACGTAGGCGGACTTGGTTGGTTTCCCAACCTAGATGCGATCCGCTATTTCACCGCGCAGATCCTGCCGCGGATTGCCGCAAGCGTTCCCGAGGTCAGCCTCACTGTGGTCGGAGCATTACCGAATCCTCGGATCGTCGCTGAGTTCGCGCGCTTCCCGAATGTGACATTGACGGGAAGTGTCGACGATGTCCGTCCTTTCATCGACGAAGCCGCGGCATACGTCGTTCCGTTACGCATCGGCGGCGGTACGCGCCTGAAGATCCTGGATGCGCTGGCCATGAGCAAGGCATTGATCTCGACTCCCGTCGGCTGCGAGGGCCTCGAGCTCGAGCCCCGCAGGCACTTGCTCGTCGCGGAGAGCCCCACGGACTTCGCCGCCCAGGTCGTGCAGGTGCTGAGGGATCCTGGGCTGGCTCGGCGGCTGGGTGAAGAAGGGGGGCGCTGCGTCCGGGCCCGATACGCCTGGGAGTCGATCGCCCAAGTGCTGGAACAGGTCTACTCGCGGGCGCTTGCGAAGGGCCGCGCTGCGAAGGATGGCAAAGCGCCATGTGTGGTGTAGCCGGTTTCGTATTGCCGAGCGGGCAGGCGGCGGAAGCTTCTGCGCTGAAGCCGATGTTGGATTGCATCGTGCACCGCGGACCCGACGACGAGGGTGCCTATATACGCGATAACGTCGCCCTCGGAATGCGGCGTCTGAGCATCATCGATCTCGAGTCCGGGCACCAGCCGATACACAACGAGGACTGCGACGTCTGGGTCGTCCTGAATGGTGAGATCTACAACTATGCGGGGATACGTGCGGAGCTCGCGCAGCGCGGCCATCGCTTCTATACACGCTCCGACACGGAAGTCCTCGTTCACCTTTACGAGGAATACGGCGAGCGGTTCGTCGAGCATCTGAACGGCATGTTCGGTATCGCTTTGTGGGACGAGAAGGCGGGGCGGCTCGTTTTGGCGCGCGATCGGCTAGGTGAAAAGCAACTCTACTATGCGTGCCGCGGCGGCAAGCTTGCCTTCGGCTCCGAAATCAAATGCGTGCTGAAGGCGAACGTCGCCTCGCGTGACCTGAACATGCGGGCTCTCGATGGCTATTTCAGCTATCTGTACTGTCCGGCACCGCATACGGCCTTTGCCGGGATCCAGGAGCTCCCGCCGGCGCACGTGCTCGTGATGGATGCGCAGGGTGTGAGGATTTGGCGCTACTGGGAGCCGCGCTTCGAGGTCGAGCGTCGCAGCGAAGGCGAGTGGATCGAGGCATTCCGCACGCAATTCCGTAAAACGGTGCGCAGCCGACTCGTCGCCGATGTTCCGCTGGGCGCCCTGGTCAGCGGTGGCATCGATTCGAGCGCCATCGTCGCCGAAATGGCGCACGCCGGCGGCAGAGTGAAGACTTTCTGTATCGGCTATGGCGCGGATGGTGCCTACTACGACGAGCGGCGTTATGCGGGGATGGTCGCACGGCAGTTCGGTACGGAGCACGCCGAGTTCATCGTCACGCCCAACCTGATCGAGGTGGTTCCGCAGCTCGTCGAGGCTTTCGATCAGCCGTTCGCCGATTCCTCCGCCATTGCCAACTACTACGTCTTTCGGGAAACGCGCCAGCATGTGAAGGTCGTCCTGACGGGTCTCGGGGGCGACGAAGTCGCAGCGGGATACGAACGCTACCTCGGTTTGAAAGTGCACCAACACTATCGCGCGCTGCCGCGCTGGTTCCGCGAGGGCGTCGTCCGGCGCATGGCGCAGACCTTGCCGGAACCGCGTTCGGGGAACCGCTCCGTGGAGCGACTGAAGCGTTTTATCCGCAACAGCGGACAGCAGGACGAGCTCACATATCACGGCTACGTTACCGCGTTCGACCCTGAGCGCAGAGCGGCCCTGTGGTCCGATGCCGCGCGTGCGCAGTTGAACGGCCACGACTGCGCTGGCTTCATCACCAGCCGCTTTACGGAAAAGCTGGTGGACGATGTGCTGAACAAGGCCTTGTACACGGATACGCTAACCTATCTTCCGGGGGACCTGCTGCAGCTGACCGACAGAATGAGCATGCTCAACTCGATCGAAGCGCGCGCGCCGTTCGTGGATCACGAGCTCGTCGAGCTCATGGGGCGCGTGCCGCCGGGCCTCAAAGTGAGGGGGCTCACGAAGAAGTATCTGCTGAAAAAGGCGTTCGAAGGACTTCTGCCGCGCGAGATCCTGCATCGTCGCAAGCGAGGCTTCACCGTGCCGATGACCGTCTGGTTTCGCGACGAGCTCAATCCATACGTGCGTAAGGTCCTGTCCCGCGGCCGCATCGAGAAAGTCGGGCTGTTCAACTGGCCCTATGTCAATCGCCTCATCGAGGAGCACACGCACAACCGCGAGAACCACCACAGCCGCTTGTGGGCCCTGATGATGTTCATGCTCTGGCACGAGCGCTACATCGGGCACTGACACAAGGCGCTGTAACGCGCCGCATACTTTTCGGCCATGCGGCGTGCGGAGTGTCCTCGGACTACGGCTTCGCGCGCATCGCGGCCCATTTGCCTCAGGCCGGGCGGGTCATGCAGAGCTGCCGCAATCGCCTCTGCCAGATCTGTCGGGCGGCCTGCGGCGATGATCCACCCGGTCTTACCTGGTGTTACGATCCGTGGGATATCTCCGGCGTTCGTACCGATGACGGGGACCCCGCAGGCCATGGCCTCGAGCAAGGCCATCGGAGATGCCTCAACGCGCGAGGGAAGGACGAAGAGGTCCATGGCGCAATAGAGCTCCGGCAGATCGGCGCGCGTGCCCAGGAAGTGCACGTGGTCTGCGATGTCGGCACGGCGGGCGTGCGTTTCGAGCTCGGTGCGACACTCACCATCACCGACAATGACCGCATCGACCTCCATCCTCCCACGCAGCCGGGCCACGGCGTCGAGAAAATCTCCCACCGCCTTCTGGCGGCTCAGGCGTCCAACGAACCCGACCACCGGGCGCGCTCCGAGCCCCACGGCCCTGCGGGCGACGTCGCGTGCCACTATCGGCGCGAAGCGCCGCGTGTCCACACCGTTTCCGATGTGACCCAACTTCGCGTCCGGAACGAATCGCGCGAGCTCCGCGACGACCTCGGCCGAGACGCCGATCGCGGCGTCGCAAAAGCGGGCGATGCGCTTGTCGAGCGCGGCGTATAGCTCGAGAGAGCGGGTTTCGATAAGCCAGTTATGGTACGTCGTGAGAAGCTTGAAACGCTGCCGTTGGCGCGCGCACAGGGCGTGAAAGGTGGTCTTGTACTTGTGGCTGTGGACGATCTGGATGCGGTGGTGCGCTATGTATTGGGCGATCGCACCGATCGCGGATGAATTGAGCCGGCCGGCTCCGGGCACGACCCAGCTCTGCGCCTCATCCTGCACGGCTCGGAGCACTTGGCGGTCGCCACAGCCGCCGTTGTCGAAAACACCGACATGACACTCGATGCCCAGAGGCTTGCTGTGGCGGATGAGCTCGGCTGCCATGGTCTCGGCCCCATGAAACCCGGTACTGCTCAGCAGGTGCAGGACTCTCATGGAAACGCTCGTTGTGCGGGAGCGCTCCATGCCGCGCGCTGCGGTGCGGGCGCCGGTTGGGCCGCGGCATCGGATATCTTCACCGCCCGGTCGACCAGTCCCCACAGGATCCAGAAGTAGCCTCCCAGCGGGAAGTATGACCATCGATCGCCGAATATGTTGCCGACGACGACGGCGGCGAGCGAGCCGAGGAATCCAAGGCCCATACCCCTGTGAAAGTCGGTCTGACCGGCGCGAAACAGCCGCCAGCCGCTTGCCGCAGCAAACAGAATCAGCACCCCGAAGAACAGCAGGCCGATCACTCCCTGCTCGCATGCGGTCTGCATATAGAAGTTGTGCGTATTGTTCAGTCCGGCAATGCGAACCGAGATCGAGAATCCTTCGTAGCCGATACCGAATACGGGATGGTCCCAAAAGAGCTCCTTGGCCCGTTCCCAAAGGATGAAGCGCAGTGCCGCGGACTCCTCGATCTGCCCTTCCGGGCTCTGTGTCATCGAGATGCGATCGACCACGGCGCTGGGCAGCACCGTCGTCCAGGTCACCGCCAGTACCGCGAGCCCGACCAGTATTGAGCGCTTGTAGAGTGTTCCGAAGATGCCGAGCGCCGCGACGAAAGCGGCGTAGGCACCTCGCGAGTAGCTGGTCAATAGAGGATAGATCAGACAGGCGAGTGTCGTCCCGTAGAGCATTCTGCGCCGAAAATGGCGGTCTACGATCAGCATTCCGGTGATGAATGCTCCGACGTAAGCTATCCAGGCCCCGAAGTGATTGGCATCCAGCCCTGCCGTCCAGAAAGGGCCGGCTGAGCGCTTGGCGTAGGAGAACGATTCGGCGGCTTCGAAGTTGCGGATTTCACGCACCGCGATGAAGAGAGTGACGGCGCTGAGCAGCGCGACTGCCGTCTTCTGGTCGGACTCCGTCTTGATCGCGTTGTAAGCTACGAAGTAGAGCAGCAGCATCTCCACGTAGTTCTTGAAGTCCGCAAACAACGGGTTTGCCATGCTGATTGGCACCGGCAGCCCGAAGCGCAGCGAGGAATTCCACAGCGCCACATAGACGAGCACCATGAATCCGGCTATCAGCAGCGCCCGCGGGGGCCGCTCGAATCCGCCGTTGTTGATGCTGGAGCCGAGAATCGTTGCGAGCAGCAGCAGGTCGATCGTCCTCGTACCGAGCGGGAAGCCATGGATCGTGTACCAGATGTTAGGCTGCGGAATGAGCACGATGAGCAGCAGCAGGCCCCATTGAGAGCGCTTGGTGACGCTCGCGACGATCGTGAACAGTATCGCCACGTACAGTGCCAACGGCACGATGCCGTGCAGCATCGACTTGAATGCGGTCAGCATGACTCGCACGATACCAAATTCTGTGTCAGGATTTGACTCCCCCAGGTGGGTTCTGAACCAACTCAACGAAGGCCTGGCGGTACGCGCTTTCGCGCCTCGCTTAAGGTCGTGGCAGGGGAATGATGCAGGGCACTTTCGCGCCGCTGGCGCTGCTCGCAGTCACCGCCGTGCTCACGCGCGCAAGCCCGGCGCATGGGTTGGCCGGCTGCGCATTTCGCACGTCTCCCGCGCTCGGCAGCGCCGTTTTCACCGACCTCTCGAGTGCGCCCGTCGGTGCCCGGGTAACCGTGTATGGATCGGGGTTCGGCGACTCGGGCGCGGTCACTCTGGGCGGGCTGGCACAACGTGTGGTGGCCTTCACGGACGACTGCGTAGTCTTCGCGGTATCCGGACACGGAGGCGAGCTCGTGGTGGGCGGCAGAGCAGCCGGGACGTTAGCCGTCCATGCGGGACGAGTGCTGGAGGCGCAGCCCTCCACGTTGCGCGGGATGTGGAGCTCCGCGCATCCCGGCGATGTCGTATATCTACGAGCAGGGAACTACGATTCCACCTACGGGGAGAACGAGTGGTGCATGGATTGCACCCTCGAGACCTTCAAGCGCGGCACGCCCTCGCAGCCCATTGCGCTGGTCGGCTACCCTGGTGAGGTGTCCGTGTTGCACTTCGTGCGCGGTTCCAGCCACGCTGTCGTCTACCTGGGCGACCAGGATTCGCAGCAGCGGCGTGCGGCGCACCTCACGTTTGCCAACATGCGCATCGTGGGGCTCGGCGCGTGCATCTACGGCGGGGGGAACACATCCGACTCCAAGGGGGTTCGCGAGAACACGGGCGCGACGGACATTCGTATCGTCAACGTGACGTGCGAAGTCACCGACGCACGCGCGAACACCATGACCGGCATGATTGCTCTGCAAGGCGATCGCTGGAAGCTTCTCGGCAACACATTTCTCGACCCGCCGGATCGGGAGGTGATCAAGAACAATCACGCCATCTATATCCAAGGCGGCGCGGACGACGTCGAGGTTGCGTATAACCGGCTGCTCGAGCTGCACATGGGCCACGCAATACAGGTGCACCAGGATGGCAAGCCTTTCCGCTACGAGCGGGTATGGATTCACGACAACGAGCTCGCCGGACGCTCCAACTCGGACATGCGCGGAATCAACGTCGGCAACGTAGAGGCGGACTCGTCCGTGCTCATCGAGCGCAATACGCTGCGAAACTTAGGGCAAGCCTTCTCCGGCATAGCAGTTTATCGCGGCGAGGTGACCATACGGGATAATTCCTTCTACGCGGTTCGCGGGCCGGACATCGCCACCAATGGCGAGCTCGGGGGCGGCCGGCACGTCATCGCCCGGGGGAATCGCTTCGAAACCGTGGAGGGCTATCCGGCCGTTGCGTTCGAAAATGGCTCACGTCCCTCGGACGTGCAGCTCTCTGCCAACCGTTACTGCGGTCTCGAGCCTCAGGAGCAGGCGCCGCAGCCGTGTCGTTGAGGGCCATAGCATGGCGGAAACAATCTTCTGGATGGCGTTTGGCAGCATCCTGTTCGCTTACGTCGGCTATTCCGTCAGCATCGTGCTCATCGAGCTGTTCGTGCGCCGACCCCTGCAACGCCGCGACATCGAGCCGATGGTGACATTCCTGATCACCGCCTATAACGAAGAGCGCAATCTCGCGGCGAAGCTCGACCAGACACTCCATCTCGATTACCCGGCCGATAAGCTCGAGGTCATCGTCGCCTCCGACGGGTCGACAGACCGTACGGACGAAGTCGTCCGCTCGTTCGCGGACCGGGGAGTGCGGCTCGTCCGGGTCGAGGGTCGTGTCGGCAAGACTGAAACCCAGAACCAGGCTGTCCGGCAAGCCGCTGGTGAAATCATCGTCTTTTCGGACGCTACCACGCGGTACGAGCGGCAGGCCATTCGTAAGATCGTGCGCAACTACGCGGATCCGGCCGTAGGCGCCGTGAGCGGGCGGTATGAGTACTACAATCCGACGGGCGCCTCGATCGGGGTGGGCACGGTGTTGTTCTGGAAGTACGAGAACTTCATCAAGCGCAAGCAGACCCGCATATACACGATCACCGGCTGCTGTGGCTGCATCTACTCGGTGCGCCGTTGCGCGTATGAGGCTCTGCCGCCGGATATCATCAGCGATCTGTGCGAGCCGTTGAAAGTGCTCGAGAAGGGTTATCGAATCGTATTCGAGCCGGAGGCGATCGCGTACGAGGAGACTACGGAGCATGCCAAGGAGGAATTCAGCATGCGTGTCCGTGTCGCCGTGCGGGGCATGCGCGGACTGCTGTTCATGAGGAAGCTTTTCAATCCTCTGCGTTACGGATTCGTCTCTTACCAGCTCTTTTCCCACAAGGTGATGCGCTGGCTGGTGCCGCTGTTCATGATCGTCGGCCTGGCGGCAAATGCACTATTGCTCGAGCGGCCATTGTACCGGGGCGCATTCGCGCTGCAGGCGGCGTTGTATCTGGCGGCGGGGGCGGGTTTGTTTGCCGCGCGCTGGAAAGTACGGTTACTGCCGCTAAGCCTTCCTCTCTATTTCGTTACCGTCAACATTGCCGCGCTTGCGGCGATGCTGCGCGTGCTGCGCGGTTATCGGGCAGTCACCTGGGAAACGGTGCGCAAATGAGCCGCGGGAAACTGGCGTTCATCACGCAGGAGGATCCTTTTTACGTGCGGATTTTTTTCGAGGAGTTCTTCGCGCACTTCCCGCGGCTCGCGCAGGTGGAAGCGGTCTTCATCGCCCCTGCGATGGGGAAGCAAACGCGCTGGCAGCTGGCGCGGCAGATGCAGGACTTCTACGGACCTGCCGACTTCGTGCGCATGGCAAGCTGGTACGCCTTCTGCAAGCTTGCAGCGCGACTGCCTCGTCCCCGTGCCAGCAAGCGGTTTTTCTCGATCGCCCAGGTCTGCAGGGCTTACGGTGTGGCGCTGGATACGGTGCAGGACGTGAACGCGCCCGCTTTTCTCGAGCGGCTGCGCGGCATGAAGCTCGATCTCATCGTATCAGTGGCGGCACCGCAGATCTTCTGCGGCAATCTCATTCGGGTGCCGCGGCTGGGATGCATCAATATTCACAGCTCCAAGCTGCCCAAATACCGCGGCATGCTGCCGAATTTCTGGCAGATGTATCACGGCGAGCCGGTGATAGGCACGACGATTCACCGGATCAACGATGCCCTCGATGACGGCGCCATACTGCTGCAACGTGAGCAGGCCGTTCCCCCGGGGGATACGCTTCACGAGCGTATCTGTCTCACCAAGCGCGAAGGGGCCCACCTCATGATCGAGGCGATCGAGCAGGCTTTCGCCGGTACTCTCGAGGAACACCCGAACGAGCGCACCGCTGGCTCGTACTTCACGTTTCCCACGAGAAAGGACGTCCGCGAGTTTCGCCGGCGCGGCATGCGTCTGCTATGAGAACTCCGCGGCTCACTTACATAGTGGATCACCTCCATCTGGCGCATGGAGGGACCGAGAATCAGCTCTTCAAGATCATCCCCGCCCTGGCTGCGGGCTTTGGTGTTCAGTTGATCTGCCTGCGCGAGAACGATTGGCTGAAAGCCCAGGTCGGGCGCCTTCGCTGCCCGGTGAGCTTCCAGCAGATCAGCAATTTCAAGGCGCCCGTCACATACAGAAACTGGTGGCGGCTCGTCAACCAGCTCCGATCGAGCGCGCCGGACGTCGTCCATACCTTCTTTCCGGTCGCGAACATCGTGGGCGTGCTTGCGGCCCGAGCTGCCGGCGTGCGGTATGTTGTGGCGAGCCGCAGGGATTTCGGCGAATGGATGAGCCGCCGGTACCTGTTCGGCACTCGTATCGCCAATCACTACGTCGACCGCATAGTCACCAATTCCATGCAAGTGAAGCTGCTCACCCAACGGGTGGAGAAATTCCCCCCGGAGCGGATCGAAGTGATCTGGAATGGCATCGATCTGCAGGCCGTGACGCGTTCCCCGCCGGCGCTCGACTTGCGCCGCTCGCTGGGCATACCCGATGCGGATGCAGTCGTGATTCTCGTTGCGAACTTCAGGCCGATGAAGCGCCATTCGACGCTCGTCGAGGCGGCTCGGCGAGTGCTCGGCCGGCGGACAGACGTCAGCTTCCTGCTGGTGGGCGCCGATTACAACCCGGGTGAGCCGCTGAAGAAGGCGGTCAGGCAGCTTGCCCGTGAGCTTGGGGTGGCCGACAAGTTCTTCTACGCGCATGCGAAGGACGACGTCGTCGACTACCTGTCATTCGCCGACGTAGGCGTCAACTGTTCGTATGGCGAAGGCATCTCCAACGCGGTAATGGAATACATGGCGTGCGGCTTGCCCTGCATAGTCGCAGCCAGCGGTGGCAACCGTGACCTGGTCGCTGACGGGTCGACCGGCTTGCTCTTCGAGGTGGGACGCGCGGATCAGCTCGCGGATCGCATTCTCGCGATGTTGGAGAGACCCGAAGAGGCCGCGGCGCTCGCCGCGCGTGCGCGCGAAGTGCTGCGCGCGCGCACGAGCATGGACGCGATGACCGCCAGCTTCCGGAAATTCTATCTCGATCTCATCAATGGGCACCCGCGGAACGCCGTCGCGGGGTGAGTCGCGGCTGCAGCGCCGCTCATCGGGCTCCGCTGCGCCGCCGAGCCAGCTGCAAGATGCCCAGCGCATCCTGCCGATCGCGGATCAGCATGGCGCAAAGCATCACGAGCACGCCCATGGGGACTTTGACGGCAAGATCCAGCCAGGGCGAGGAGATCTGTATTTTCTCGAGCAACCACATCATCGTGAGCGCGCTCACGCCGTAGAACATGACGCTGCTCCAGGGTAGCCGGATAGGCAGGTGACGGAATGACAGCACTGCTGTGAGGACCGACGAGATCGCACAGGCGACGAGCGTTGCCGTCGCGGCTCCCAACGGACCCCAGCTGGGCACCAGCCAGAGGTTCAGTCCGATGTTGACCGCCACGGCAGCGGCCATCGTCAGCATGATCTGATTGGTCCGCTTCGTGAGGTAGAGCCCCGCATAGAGGATGTAGTTCATTCCCATGAAGACGAGGCCACATACTATCAGCGGAGAGAAGGAGGCCGCGGGCGCGTATTTCTCGGAGGCGAGTATGACGATGGCGTCGCGCGCGACGACCGCATACCCTGCGCAAAGGGGTATGACTCCGATGACGTAGTATTTCAGCGCCCGCGCCAGAAACCTCTGTGTCTCCGGCTTGCCGTGGGTGGTATAGAGCTCGGTATAGATGGGTACGATCGCAGAGGCGACCGAGAATTGTACGAGATCGTTGATGTAGGCGGACAGGTTGTAGCCGACGGTATAGTGGCCCAATGCGGCGGTGCCATTGAACATCGCGATGACGTATCGGTCGAAATAAATCAACAGCAGGTATCCGACCTCGGTCGCCAGCAGCGGCAGGCCGAACGAAATCAGGCGCCAGGACAACTCGCCGGAAACTGCCGGCCAGGACACCGGGTACTTCCGCAGCAGCCACGTCCACAGGATGAGCGCGCCAAGCAGCTCGGCCGCAGCGAAGCCGGCGCAGTAAGCTGCGATCTGCCTGCCGAAACCGAACAGCAGCAGCAGACCGAGTCCTATCGCCGCGACCTTGATGAACAGGAATACGCCGTTGTAGAAGATGGTGCGGCCCGTCGCCCGCAGGTAGTTCAATACGATCATGTTGAGAGGCCGGAAGAACAGGTATGCGCCCATGATCGTGAAGGCAGTGCCGGCGGCGCGCGGCAGCGCGAGCGCTCGCTCCATGAGCGGAGTGATGATCAGATAGGCCACCGTGGCGAGCGCCGCGAGCGCGATGCCGCGGAAGACCACGGTGGATGTGAAAGTTCGCAGCTGCTGCGGCGCATCAGAGAATTCGCGATAGTAGCGGATGATGCCGTCCGACAATCCTGTCTTCGCAACCGCCGCCGCGATCGAGGTGGCGACGATGATGAGCGACAGGACCCCGTAATCGTCTTCCGATAACACGCGCGTCAGGATCGGAAAGCTGACGAGGCCGAGCAGCAGCACGGCGAGATTTCCCCCGAAAAAGTGGAGGAAATGGACGCCGAATGTACGTAAGGCGGACAAGAAAGTCAGAAACGCAGCGTATGGTCGGCCTGTTGTTCGGGGCGGTGCGCAACCGCGGCTCCAAATCCCGTGGGCCGGATGCTACAGCGTAGTGGCCGGTGCGTCACCACGTTCGCGGATGCGCGGAGCAATTACAAACACCGGCCGAGCGCGCAGCCGCCGGTGGAAATCGCAGAGATCGAGTCCTGGCTTGCGCTTACTTTTGTATTGTGTTGTGGTAATTCCCGTGACGCGCACCGGGCCGATCAGCAGGCTCGATTCTGACAGGGGGACGGTACCGCAGCTTTAGGTATCAGGGGGCTCGGCTCGAATGACACGTTACAAACGGTGCAAGCGCCGGCTGCGCATGGCCCTGATGCTGCTTCCGCTCGCGACGCTCGCGTGCAGCAGCGCCCCAAAGACCACGATCCCCGATCCCCCTGTTGGTATGTCAGAACCGCAGCGCGCGCCGGCGGACAGCCCCGGCCTCGAGCCCGGGGCGCAATACATCATCGGTCCCGGCGATACCCTCAAAGTAGTCGTGGCGCAGAACCCGGACCTGAATGCTGAAGTTCCCGTCCGGCCCGACGGCAAGATATCAACGCCACTCGCAAGCGACATCGTCGCCGTGGGAAAGACTCCCACGCAACTCTCGCGGGACATCGAAGCCGCACTGGCGCGCTACTTGAGGGATCCCAGTGTCAGCATTATCGTTTCCAATGCCATCGGCACGCTGGGGCAGGTGAGGATAGTCGGACGCGGAGTTCCCGCGCCGAAGGCGCTGCCGTATCGCAGCGGCATGACGGTTCTCGACCTCGTTCTCGAGACAGGCGGGCTGTCGCAGTTCGCGGCCGGTAACCGCGCGAAGGTCATCCGCTCCTCGAAAGGCGGCCCGCGTGAGCTGAAGGTGAGAGTGGATGACCTGATCAACAGGGGCAGGGTTTCGGAGAACATCGAACTGGAGCCTGGCGACATGCTCGTCATTCCAGAAGCCTGGTTCTGAGGTCCGTAACACCGCCGGCAGTGTTTCTGAGCAACACATCGACAGGTGGGCCATGAATCTGAAGGAGCAACTCTCGGAGCTGGGCAACATCATGAGATCCGCCTGGAGGTTCCGGTGGTCGGCGCTGCTGGTCGGCGTGGTGGTTGGTTTGGCCGGCAGTGTCCTGGTACTGCTGGTCCCACCCCAGTACGAGTCGCACGCCCAGATCTACGTGGATACCCGGTCGGTGCTGAGGCCGCTCCTGCAGGGGCTTGCCGTCACGGCGCAAGCCCGCGACGACACCGACGTCGTCCGGGGAACGCTGCTGTCGCGGCCGACGCTCGACAGGGTAGCGCGGGACACCGGGTTATATTCCCGAGTCGACACGCCGGAGGAGGCAGAGAAGCTGCTGACGGACCTTGCCACCTTGATCTACATAAAAGGTGACAGCTCGAGCGGGCTCTACAGGATCTCGTACCTGGACCGAAGCGCTCGCACCGCGCGGGCCGTAGTGCAGAGGCTGCTCGACACCTTCATGCAGAACTCGATAGGAGCGGGGCGCAGCGAGGCACAGAGTGCGGAAGCATTCCTTGCGCAGCAAGTCGGC
This sequence comes from uncultured Steroidobacteraceae bacterium, assembly GCA_964508005.1. Classification (GTDB taxonomy): domain Bacteria; phylum Pseudomonadota; class Gammaproteobacteria; order Steroidobacterales; family Steroidobacteraceae; genus 13-2-20CM-66-19. The sequence continues at coordinate 5,898 of CAZDTG010000060.1, read as the reverse complement.
GAGTACGCGGCGAGGTTGTCCGCTTCAGAGCAACGGATCGCAGACTTCAAGAAGAAAAACGTGGGAATGATGCCCGACCAGCGCGGCGATTACTTTACGCGGCTCGAGGCCGCGATCGCGGCTCGCAGCAAGCTGCAAACGGACCTCGCGGTGGCCATTCAACGGCGGGAAGCGCTCCGCGGCAAGCTCGCGAGCGGCGCACAAGGCAATTCCGCGCACGCTCCGCCGCCCACGGCTCAACAGATACAGGCAGCGCAGGCGCTGGATGAGCGCATCCGGGAGTCCAAGCTGACGCTCGACAGGCTGCTGGAGCGATACACGGAGGACCACCCGAACGTCATTGCCCAGAAGCAGGCGATCGGGCGACTGGAGCAGGAGCGAGCGAGGGAGCTCGGCACGGTGCGCTCCACCAATCCCGTGCGGGGTGGCGGTGCGCCGCTCGCGGTGGATCCCGTGATACAGAACCTGCAGATGGCGTTGGATAGCGACGACGCCCAGATAGCGGCGCTCGAGATGCAGCTGAAGCGGTCGGAGGCGGGCGTGGCCGAGCTGCAGCGCACCTTGACCGTCGGGCCTGAGATCGAAGCCGAATTGGCGCGGCTGAATCGCGATTACGGCGTGACGAAGGTTCAATACGAAACCCTGCTGCAGCGGCTGGAGTTCGCCCGGCTCTCGAGCGATGCGGATCGAAGTGACGCGCTGCGCTTCAAAATACTCGAGACACCGCGCATGTCGCTCCGTCCGGTGAAACCGAGCAAGGGGTTGCTGCTGGTGGGCGTCCTGTTTGCCGCTGTCGCCGTGAGCTGCGGATTTGGCGTGCTACGCGCGCAAGCGCTACCCGTTTTCTTCTCGAAGGCTGCTGTTTCCGCGGCACTGAATGTGACGGTGATCGGCATAGTCAGCAGGGCTTATTGGTCCGGAGAGCGTGCCGCCCGCAGGCGTGAACGTCTGGCGTACATCGGCGTGGCAGCCTGCTTTGTCGTCTGTATCGCCGCGACGGCTGCATTCAGCTCCCCTCTGTCACTAATGCTGCGGGATGCGATCGGATGGGGGCGCGAATGAACATCGTCGAGTCCACGGTAGAGCGACTCAGGCAGAACAAGGCTGCGGAAGCGGCCCGTGAGCAGCCCTCACGGCGCATGGTCAATACCGACGAGAGCGCTGCGGAGTTCGCGCGACCGCTGACTCCGCCCTCGGTGCGATGGACCGGGCGGCAGCCTGCCGCGCTGGTCGATCTGCACAGGTTGCGCCATATGCAGCTTTATCCTCCCGCGGAATTCGCCGAGCGGATTCAGAACGAGTACCGGGGCATACGGCGTCAGGTGGTCGCGGCGAGCCTCAAGAGTGGACCGATCGTGGTGGTGACCAGCGCGCTTGCGGGCGAAGGCAAATCCTTCAGCGCGCTCAACCTGGCGCTCAGCATTGCCGGCCAGGACGTGCACGATATCCTCCTAGTCGATGCAGACACGATCAAGCCGACCATCAGCGGCGCCTGCGACCTGCAGGAGCGGCCGGGGGTGATGGAGCTGCTCAGCGAGCCGCAGGCAAATGTGATGGATTATGTGTCTCCGACGAACGTGCGCCGGCTGCACATCTTGCCCGCGGGCATCCGGCCCGAGGCTGCGAGTGACCTGTTCTCGATAGGGCGTCTCGGGCCGCTGTTTGAGTCCATCCGCTCGAAGCTCTCGGGACATCTCGTGATCGTCGACACTCCACCGATTCTGCTGTCGAGCGACGCATCCGCGTTGACGGATGTGGCGGGACTGGTGCTGCTCGTGGTGCGCGCGGGCTGCACCCCGCAGGATTCCGTAAAGGAGGCCCTCACGGCGATTCGCGACAGTATTCCCGTGGGCGTCGTTCTGAATGCATGACCTCCGTAGCGGAGCATGCCGTGCGCGCGCGCTCGAGAGCCTGGGCTATCGCCTTGATGATTTCCGGCACAGCCAGCGCCGTCGACATCGAGCCGCGCGCCTCCATTGCGGGGATTTACTCCGATAACGTGCAACATTCAAACGAGGCTCCGGCCAAGGATGAAGTCCTGGAGGCACTCATCGGGGCGCGGGTCCGGGAGGACACCCGGCGGTTTCATCTCGATGCCGATCTCGCCGACCTGCACGAGCACTTCGTGCATGGAAAACTGCCGAGCGCGGATCTTCCGGTAGGCTATCTGGACCTGGTCGCAACCGTCGTGCCGGATCGATTCGCCTGGGTCGTTCATGATAACATCGGCCAGATATCGAATCAGCTTCTGGATACACTGGCCCCGCCGGATAGGGAAACCATCAACACGTTCTCGACCGGACCTGAGTTCTTCACGGGGCTGGGAGAAAGGAACCATCTCGATCTTCACGGACGCTATGGAATAGCGACGTACAGTCGCTCCCGCCTCGACAGCCGCCGCTACGAGGGCGGCCTCAGCCTGCTGCATGACGTCGCCGGAAACGTGGCGACCTCTCTCAACGGCGAGTATCGGACTATTTCCTACAACAGCGATCAGAGTCACGACACGATTCCCACTGCATTCCTCGGCTATTCGCTGGACGGCTCGAGAACCTACTTTGCCGGCCAGGCCGGCTATGAGTGGCTGGAAGCGAATGCCCGGGCCAGAGGGGCGCATACTCCGCACGTGCTCCTCTCGATGCAGAGACGAGTCTCGCCCTCGGTGTTATTCACCATGGAATATGCGCACTCGTTCTCCGATGCTGTGCGGAGCTTTCGAGCCTCATCGCAGAGCAACTTTACGGGCGGCTCACCTCAGAACGTACAAGCCACCGCGGCGGTGTTCAAATCCGACCTGGCATATATGATGTTCGTGCGTTCAGCAAGCCGCACCCGTGTGTCCTGGGAGGTGACCTGGAATCGCGAGTCCTACGTGGGCGCCATGTCGTTGGATCGGCGGGTAATCGGGTCGGACGGCGCACTCGAGTACATGTTGTCCTCGCGTCTCGCGCTCGAGGCGCGGGGCAGGTGGGCGAAGGAGCGGACGGTGCAACTGGAGCTTCCGGTCACTCAGTACGAGGTGCTGCTCGGCCTCAACAGGCAGCTCAATTCGCAGCTGCGGGTCGCGGTCTGGATCATGAGCGGCAAAGGCCTGGGAGGCCCGAGCAGCTTCGTCGAGCATCGGGCGCTGCTGGCAATCAGCTATGCACCGGGAGCCACGCTCGACCCGGTGTTCGATCCCGCAGTGCGCCTCAGGCTGTATGAGAGACCCCTGGGCGAGCAGATGCGCAGGAACGCGATGGGTCAGACAGCTCGTTAGCCCCGAGGCATGAGCCGCGTTCCATCGAAGAGCTCGGCAATCTCATCCGCACAGAAGTGCGTACCGTCAGGCGCCCCGTCCCGAAGGATCAACATCCGTCCCCGCGCTGCGGCGCTGGTCCCCGAGTTGTTGTTGCCGGTTGCGGCGTGAGCATAATTGCGACGTGGTCCGGCCGTATGGCGCCGGGCCGCGAAACACTTACGTATTCATGTGCGTGCCGTCGAAGGGGGGCGCCGATGCGGATTCGGGTGTTCGGCCGCTATGTGCACATGTCGATCGCCGTCCTGGCGGTGAGCGAGGCCCTGGTGTTCTTTGGGGCGCTCGAGCTGGCATTCAGAGTGCGCATTGCAACCTTGCACATGGAGCTCGCCGACGCACAGCAGCCGCTGTGGCCTTGCGCAGCGGTATTCAGTGTAGACCTTCTGCTGAGCTTTCTCGCCTTCGGTCTGTATAACTCGCTGCAGACAACGCAGGTATCGGGAGTGCTGGTCAGATTGTTCGCAGGGGTCGCGAACGGAGCGATGGTCACCGCGGCGATGTTCTACAGTTTTCCATCCTTGTGGGTGGGCAGGGGAGTGCTGGGTCTTGGCGCGCTCTTTGCGCTGCTCGGAGCCGCATTCGCACGCGCGCTTTTTTATCGTCTCGTTGATCGTCAGGCGTTCAAGCGCCGCGTCCTCGTATATGGCGCGGGCCCGCGCACGGCAGCGATATTGCGCCTGCAGCGCCGCGCGGACCCCCGCGCCTTCGAGGTCATCGGTTTCGTGCAACCGCCCGGTGAAATCATCACAGTGCCTTGCGAGCGGGTCTTGGCAGTGCCTCCGGGTATCCTCCGCAAGCGCTGCGAAGCGCATCACGTCGATGAGGTGGTCGTCGCAATGGAGGACCGGCGGTGTGGTTTCCCGGCTGCCGAGCTACTAGAGTGCCGGTTTGCCGGAGTCGAGGTCACGGAGCTGCTGACGTTCCTCGAGCGCGAAACCGGCCGTGTCTGGGTGGATATGATGCATCCGAGCTGGATGATCTTCGGGGAGGGCTTCCGGCGCGACCCGATTCGCCTGTTCTCATCGAGGGCGTTGGATATATTGGCGAGCTTGTCCATCCTGGTCCTGTTCCTTCCTGTCATGGTGCTCACGGGGCTTGCGATCAAGCTGGAGGACAGCTGGCGTGCGCCGATCTTCTATCGGCAGGCACGCGTCGGGCTGGACGGTCGGACCTTCGATGTCGTGAAGTTCCGCAGCATGCGGATCGATGCGGAACGCGACGGCCGGGCCCAGTGGGCTCAGAAGGAAGATCCTCGGGTCACCCGCGTCGGGGCGGTCATTCGTAAAACGCGTATCGATGAGCTGCCACAGGTGGTCAACGTGCTGCGAGGCCAGATGAGCTTCGTCGGACCGCGACCGGAACGGCCGCAGTTCGTGAAGGATCTGACCGAGACGATTCCGTATTATGGACAGCGGCATTGTGTCCGGCCCGGCATAACCGGCTGGGCGCAGCTTTGCTACCCGTACGGGGCCTCCGCACAGGATGCGCAGGAGAAGCTCAAATACGACCTCTATTACATCAAGCACAACAGTCTCGTGTTCGATCTCGCCATTCTGGTGCAGACGGCAGAGGTGGTGCTCATGGGCAAGGGGGCGCGTTAGCGCATGCGGCGAGCGGGCGCGGCCTGTCGGCCGGCTAAACTGGGAGCGGTTGTATGACCGTACTTGCGGAGCGCCTGCGGGTGCGCTACTTCGGATCGTGGGAGCACCCCTACGAGCGGTTCGAGCGTGAAGTCGCTGCCCGGCTCAAGCCAGGCGCGGTGCTGCTCGATGCGGGGTGTGGCCGAACCGCCCCGATACTCACCCGCTTTCGAGGCAGAGCAGCCGGTCTGATCGGCATCGATATGGTGGAATTCCCGCGCCGGATCGAAGGGCTCGAGCTCCACCGGCGCGACCTCGCGGACACGGGTCTTGCAGCGGAAAGTGTCGACGTGATCATGTCGCGCAGTGTGTTCGAGCACATTGACTGCCCAGCGCGCGTTTACGGCGAGTTTGCACGGATTCTGAGGCCGGGCGGAGTCGTGGTCTTTCTGACACCCAATTTCTGTCATTACGTCGCCCTGATCGCCGCCATCGTTCCGAATCGGTGGCATCCCTGGATCGTTGAGCGCGTGGAGGGGCGCGCGCCGCAAGACGTCTTCCCCGTTCGGTACAGATCCAACACACGTCGTGCGATCCGGCGGTGGGCTGCCGGGTCAGGACTCGAAGTTGCCCAGTTCACGTACGTGGGCGAGTACCCCAGTTACTTCCGGTTCAATGCTGCATTGTTCTTCATTGCGGGCGGGTACGAGAAGATGCTGGCGGCCGTGCCGGCCTTGCATTGGCTCCAGGCTTGCATTCTTTGCACGCTCGCGAAGCCCGGGTGATTGGCTGCATTGGCTCACTCCTGTCCGATCAGGCGGTACGCGTGGCCGGCGCTCTGCACGATCGCCCGGCTCGGGGTGGTTTCACCGCCCATGAACAGCGCTATGCCGATGAGGCCTTCGTAACCCACGACCGAGATTTCTGCCGATGCGCCGTCTGCCTGCGTTCTCCTCGGCAGACAATTCGATGTCTACAAGACGCCGCGTACTGCGCCTGTCGCAATCCAACTGTTGTTTT
>CAZDTG010000059.1:0-25017 GCA_964508005.1 uncultured Steroidobacteraceae bacterium | reverse complement strand
TACGGTGCCGGCGAAGCGGGCGCACGTCTCTCGGCGGTGCTGATGGGCGGTCCCGATTTCGAGCCGGTGGTGTTCGTCGACGATCGCCGTGCCCTGCAGGGCAGTCAAATCAATGGCTTGGGCGTATATGCGCCTGAGGACCTGCCCCACCTGGTCGTCACACGTAACATCGATCGCGTCCTTTTGGCGATGCCCTCGGCTTCACACCGGCGCAGGCGCGAAGTGCTCGCCGGCCTCGAGCCGTTGTCCGTTCATGTGCAGTCCCTGCCTGATCTCGCGGACATCATTAGTGGTAAAGCCCGTATCGACGAGCTCCGGGAAGTGGATGTCTGCGATCTGCTGGGCCGCGATCCAGTCCCACCGAATCAGCAACTGTTCGCCTCGTCCATCTCCCGCAAGAGTGTGATGGTGACCGGTGCGGGCGGCTCGATCGGTTCGGAGCTGTGCCGGCAGATCTTGCGGGTAGCTCCGATTCGCCTCGTTCTGTTCGAAATGTCCGAGCTTGCCCTCTACAACATAGAGCGGGAACTGCAAGAGATCGCCCAGCGAGAGCAGCTCGCGGTGGACATCGTTCCACTCCTTGGCAATGCCAACGATGCGGAGCGCGTCCGTGAAGTGTTGCTCGCTTACGGAGTTCAAACGGTTTATCACGCGGCCGCCTATAAGCACGTGCCGATCGTCGAGCACAACGTCATCAGGGGCATTCACAATAACGTCGTCTGCACCTGGAACGCGGCGCAAGCCGCGCTCGAGACGGGTGTCGAAACGTTCGTCCTGATTTCGACGGACAAAGCGGTCAACCCCACGAACGTCATGGGAGCGACCAAGCGTCTCGCGGAGCTCGTACTCCAGGGACTTCAGGAGCGCACGACGGCCACCCGGTTCTGCATGGTGCGGTTCGGAAACGTGCTCGGCTCCTCGGGCTCGGTGGTTCCCTTGTTCCAGGAGCAGATCCGTCGCGGAGGTCCGGTAACGGTGACCCACCCGCAGGTCATCCGCTATTTCATGACCATTCCCGAGGCCGCTCAGCTCGTCATTCAGGCGGGATCCATGGCCAAGGGTGGCGATGTTTTCGTGCTGGACATGGGGCGCCCGGTCCGGATCGACGATCTGGCGCGCCGAATGATCAACCTCATGGGATTGAGCGTTCGGGATCCCAGTAACCCGGATGGCGACATCGAAATCATCTACACGGGGCTGAGGAGTGCCGAAAAGCTGTTCGAAGAGCTGCTGATCGGCAACAACATCACCAAAACCGATCACCCCATGATCATGCGCGCCATGGAGCACTCGATTCCATGGAACCGCATGCAGCTGATCCTTGAAAGCCTTTCCACGGCACTGGAAGCTTCCGATTGTGGCCGCGCTTTGGCCGTTTTGCGCGAGGCCGTCGCCGAGTATCGTCCGGCGGACGACATCCGTGATTACGTATGGACCCGCAATGCCACCCCTCTACCGGCCGCCGCCAGCGACAACAAGGTCGCCGATCTCGCGTCCAAGCGAAGACATGCGGAAGGTACGGTCCACTCGCTGCAGAAGTGGCGCCGAGATAACCTCGCTACCCGCCCGGAAGTTTGACCCGGCATGTGATCATCACGAGATCTGGACCTTCCTTCCGGAGGTCCAGCTCCCCGTAGTGGATCCGGGCCGCGCGTCGAGCCAGGATTCGTTCGACGCTCGTAAGCCGCCAGCCTGCGTGGACGGGTGATCCCGCGGATCTTGGGCAGGGCCGCCGGCACTTTGGACGCGGCGAGGAGTCCACTCTGCACCGGCTGGAACGCGAGATACCACCTCTGGGTCCAAAGCCAGTGGTGCCGAATCCGACTCTCTTATGATTCTCCCTGATACAAACCGATACGAGCCGCTGCGGCGCGGTTCATACGCAATCTCGGCAGCATCGCAGGGTCGCAGTCAGGGTCATCTCTCGCTCCAGGGCCCTCAAGACTAGCGCGGTTCCAGTACAATCGCGCCTTCGCGTGATGCGGTCGGGGGTCTGCGCGACCCGGACGTGCGGTTCATGCAACAGTAGAAAAGGTTTCTGATGCGTCTGATGCAACGCCCGTTCCTGATGGTGGCAGCCGCTATTCTCACTGCCGCTTCCCTGTTCTCCTCAACTCAGTCGGCATACGGACAAGCGGTACCCTCCGCCGATCAGATCGAAGCTTTCCGCAACCTTCCGCCCGACCAGCAAAGCGCGATATTGCAGCAGCTCGGTATTGGCGGGAGCGGCACGGGTGGGACCGGCACCGGCCTGGGCACGGGCACCCCCCTCGGTGGCAGCAGGCAGAATCAGACCGACCGCCAGGGCTTGCAGCAGGGGCAGCAGGCAGATCAGATGCAGGGGTTGCGGCCGGCGCCCGACAGCGAGGAGCTTGCCGCCCAAAGCCCTTACCTCAAGGCTTTGGACTGGGTCATCATCGAGATCGACTACCAGTTGCCGCCACGTAATGCCGCTGGGATACAACAGCTGAACGTGGGACTGGGCACCACCCAGGGCATTCAGGGTGCGCAGGGTATTCAGGGTCAAGGCGCTCAAGGCGCTCAAGGCGCTCAGGGCGCCCAGGTCGTGCCGGGATATCTCGGGCAGCAGCAAGGCGTCCAGGGAATGTCGCCAGCGCAGGGGACAGCACCGGGCCAGGAAGGAGCGCTGTCTCAGCAGGGTCAGCAAGGCCAGGCGGGGCCCGCTGGAACAGCCATGCAGCGCCAGGACGGGGGCACTGGCCCCGAGATCTCGTGGGAGGACGAGAGAAAGCAGCTCGAGCAGATGATGGAGTTGATCCGGGCTCGCAATCCCTACCGGCTCTCGCGCGAGGGCATGCTCAACCTGCCGGGCTTTCCCCCCATCGCGCTCGCCGGGCTCACGGATGAGCAGGCGACCTTGCGCCTGCGGGTCGAGCCGGCGTTTCGCAAGGTGGAGATCCGTCTCACGCGCCTGCCATTACGAAAGACCGGGTCGGAGGCGCTCAAGCCGTTCGGCTACGATCTCTTCAACCGGCCCGCCTCCACATTCGCACCGGTGACCAATGTCCCGGTTCCCTCGGATTACACCATCGGTCCGGGAGATGAGCTCGATGTGCAGCTGTATGGGAATCAGAACCGCAGCCTGAGGCTGGTGGTGGGCCGCGACGGCCGCATCAGTTTCCCGGAGCTTGGCCCCATCAACGTGGGCGGTCAGCTTTTCAACAGTGCCAAAGCCGATATCGAGGCCCGGGTGGCACGCCAGATGATCGGCGTACGCGCGAGCGTTTCGATGGGCGATACGCGCTCGATCCGCGTCTTCGTGGTCGGCGAGGTCAATCGCCCCGGCTCCTACACCATCAGCGGTTTGGGAACCATCACGTCCGCGCTGTTCGCTTGCGGCGGAGTGAAGTCGATCGGCTCGCTCCGCAAGGTGCAGCTGAAGCGGCAAGGGGCCGTCATTCGCCAGCTCGACCTCTATGACCTGCTGATTCGTGGCGACACCACGGATGATGCGAAGCTCCTGCAGGGCGATGTCATCTTCATCCCACCTGTTGGCCCGACCGTCAGCGTGGACGGAGAGGTGAGGCGACCGGCGATCTATGAGATCAAGAACGAGTCGTCCGTCGCCGATCTCGTGCAGCTCGCCGGCGGCCTTACGCCCGACGCTGACAACTCGGCGGCGGAGCTCACTCGCATCGACGAGAACCGGCACAGGGTGGTGCTGCATGTCGATCTCTCCCCGCAAGGGGAGAAGGTCCAAGACCTGCGCAACGGGGATCTGCTGCGAGTCGATCGCTTGCGGCCATCGCTGGATGCGGGCGTCGTTGTGCAGGGTCACGTGTACACGTCGGGTGTCTTTGCCTACCGGGACGGATTGAGGTTGTCCGACGTCATCCATTCGGTGGACGATCTGCAGCCCAATGCCGACCTCCACTACCTTCTCATTCGGCGCGAGATGCCACCTGACCGGCACATCGCCGTAGTGTCCGCCGACTTGATCGCCGCGCTGAGAGCGCCCGGTTCCGCGGCGGACGTCCCCATGATGCCGCGCGACCGCATCATGGTGTTCGACCTCGCATCCGGACGCGGTCACGACATTCAGCCGTTACTCGAAGAGTTGCGCCTGCAGGCGAGCGCGAGTCGCCCCACCCCGGTGGTCCATGTCGATGGTGAGGTGAAGGTGCCAGGGGACTATCCGCTCGAGCCGGGTATGACAGTCAGAGACCTCGTGCGCGCGGGCGGAGGGTTGGCGGATGCAGCGTACGGCGGAAAGGCCGAGCTCACGCGGTACAGCGTGGTGGAGGGCGAAAGCCGGCGCACCGAGCTGCTCGACGTCGATATTGCGGACGTACTGAGAGGAGATCCCACGGCGAATCTGGTTCTCGAGCCGTTCGATAATCTCAGCATCAAGGAGGTGCCCGAGTGGCGCGGCCAGGAGAGCGTCGAGCTGAAGGGCGAGGTCCGCTTCCCTGGGCGCTATGCCATCAAGCGCGGCGAGACGTTGCGCTCCGTGGTCGCCCGCGCCGGCGGTTTGACCCAGTACGCCTTCCCCGAGGGGAGTGTCTTTACTCGCGAGGAATTACGCAGGCGCGAGCAACAGCAGATCGACATGCTGGCGAGCCGCATGCAAAGCGATCTGACGGTGCTTGCACTGCAGGGCGCCGTCGCATCCCAGCTCTCGAACCAGCAAAATGGCACTCCGGCGGCACTGGTCGTCGGACAGTCCCTCCTGACTCAGCTCCGGGGAGCCAGGGCGGTGGGCCGGCTCGTCATTGACCTCCCGGCGATCATGCATGCGCGGACCGGCGCGCAGCCCGATGTCATCCTGCGCAACGGAGACGTTCTCATGGTCCCGAGAGTGCAGCAGGAAGTGACGGTGATAGGTGAGGTGCAGACCTCGACCTCTCACCTGTGGCGCTCGGACTTGGTGCGCGATGATTACATCGCCCTGAGCGGAGGGCTGACGCGCAGAGCGGATCCCAAACGCATCTACGTGGTGCGCGCGAACGGAAGCGTTGTGGCTGCCGAGAGCGGTAGCCGTTGGTTCCAGACGGGAGCCGGTGGCGCACGCATCAAGCCAGGCGACACCATTGTGGTCCCGCTCGATGCAGAGAAGTACCCAGCGCTGCCCTTCTGGCAAGCTGTAACACAGATCCTGTACAACGTCGCCATTGCTGCGGCAGCGATTCACTCGTTCTAGGATGCCAATGTTCGTAATGTGCGCATCAGCGGGCAGGGCCCTGGGCAGGAAGTCATGAGCTTGCGGGGTATCGTACTGGCTGGCGGGGCTGGCACCCGACTGCATCCCGTCACCCTCGGGATCAGCAAGCAGCTCCTGCCGGTGTACGACAAGCCGATGGTGTACTACCCGCTATCCACGCTCATGCTAGCGGGGATACGCGATATTCTGTTGATCTCCACACCGGAGGACTTGCCGCTGTTCCAGCGCCTGCTCGGCGATGGCGGAAAATGGGGCATCTCGCTGTCCTACGCGGAGCAGCCTCGCCCGGAGGGTCTCGCGCAGGCGTTCGTCATCGGCCGCAACTTCGTCGGAGGCGATCGGGTCGCCCTGGTTCTCGGGGACAATCTCTTCCACGGGCACGGATTGCCTGAACAGCTGCGTGCCGTCGCCGCTCGCGAAAGTGGTGCCACGGTCTTCGCCTACCGGGTGCGCGACCCGGAGCGCTATGGCGTGGTGCAATTCGATGAGCACGGCCGCGCTCTAGGTATTGAGGAGAAGCCCGCCAAGCCGAAATCCAATTACGCGGTTACGGGGCTGTATTTCTACGATAATCGGGTGCTCGACATTGCGGCATCCCTGCGCCCTTCGGCTCGCGGCGAGCTCGAGATCACCGATGTCAATCGCAGGTATCTCGAGCAGGGCGTCTTGCGTGTGGACCTGCTTGGACGCGGGGTTGCCTGGCTCGACACGGGCACCCACGAGTCGCTCCTGCAGGCGAGCATGTTCATCGAAGCGATCGAGACGCGGCAGGGGCTGAAGGTCTGCTGTCCGGAAGAAATCGCGTATCGCGCGGGCTATATCGATGCCGCGCAGCTCGAACGCCTGGCACGGCCGCTTGCCAAGAACGGTTACGGCACGTATTTGCTGGATATTCTCGGCGGACGTATTTGAGATGGAATTCGAGCCCACTGCCATCCCCGACGTGGTGCTCGTTCGGCCCCGGGTCTTCGGTGATGCGCGCGGCTACTTTTTCGAGTCCTGGGAGGAGCGCAAATTCGCGGCCGGCGGCATTACCGCGAAGTTCGTGCAGGATAACCACAGCCATTCGGCGCGCCACGTGCTGCGCGGACTGCACTACCAGATGCCCAATCCCCAGGGGAAGCTCGTGCGCGTGACGAGTGGGTCGGTGTTCGACGTCACCGTCGACATCCGTCGCGCATCGCCCACATTCGGCCGCTGGGTGGGAGTGCTGCTGTCCGACGAAAACCACCACATGCTCTGGGTGCCACCGGGCCTTGCTCATGGCTTTCTGGTGCTGAGCGAGTTCGCCGACTTCGTGTATCGCTGTACCGACTTCTATGTGCCCGCCCATGAGCGGGCCATCATCTGGAACGATCCCGACATCGGCATCGAGTGGCCTTTGCCGGCGGGTGTAACGCCGACTGTATCGGCAAAGGACGCGGTCGCGCCACGGTTTCGCGACGCGGCGTATTTCCCGTGAAAGTCCTCATCACCGGTGCGGGAGGCCAGATTGCGCGGGCGCTTCTGGCGAGCGCCCCTGAAGGCGTGGTCATCACCGCCCTGTCGCACCGGCAGCTCGACATTGCGGACGAGCACGCCGTGAACGCGACTATCGGGGAATACGCACCGAATGTGATCATCAACGGGGCCGCTTACACCGCCGTCGACCGCGCCGAAAGCGATGCGGACGCGGCGACGCGCATCAATGCCGAGGGTCCCCGAAATCTGGCAGCGGCGGCCCTGCGCTGTCACGCACGGCTGCTCCACATCTCCACGGATTTTGTCTTTGATGGGAGTTCGTCGAGCCCGTATCGCCCCGACTCTCCAACGCAGCCTCTCAACATCTACGGCCGAAGCAAACGCTCCGGCGAGGAGCATGTGCTGAAGCTGTTACCCGAGAGCAGCGTCGTCCTGCGTACGGCTTGGATTTACGCGGCTGAAGGGTCCAATTTCCTGCGCACGATGCTGCGTCTGATGGCTGCGAATCGCGCCGTACGAGTCGTCGCGGACCAGGTCGGGACCCCCACCGCTGCGCGATCGGTTGCGATGGTGCTGTGGAAGCTCGTGGAGCACGCTGAATTCCAGGGAATCCATCATTGGACGGACGCGGGGGTGGCGAGTTGGTACGATTTTGCCGTTGCCATCGCAGAAGAAGCCGCCGCACGGAGCCTTCTCCCCGCAGACGTGACCGTCACGCCGATAACCACGGCAGACTATCCAACACCCGCGCGCCGTCCTTCCTATAGCGTGCTCGATAAACGGTCGCTGACGGCGTTGGGTGTCGCAGCCGTACATTGGCGGGCGAGCTTGCGTACTGTTCTCGGAGAGATTCCCCATGCGTAGCCTTCTAGTCACCGGGGGCGCCGGCTTCATAGGCTCGAACTTCGTGCACTACTGGCTGCGGCAGCATCCGGATGATCGGGTGACCGTGCTGGATGCACTGACCTACGCCGGTAATCTGGCGAGCTTGAAGAGCCTCGACGGTCACGACCGGTTGAAAGTCATCCACGGCAACATCTGTGATCGAGAGTTGGCCGAGCGTGCGTTGACCCGGGAGCGCGTGGATACAATCGTCCATTTCGCAGCCGAATCGCATGTCGACCGCTCCATTGTCGAGCCCGACGTGTTTATACGTACCAACGTGTTGGGTACACACTCCCTGCTCGAGGCTGCTCGCAAGGTGTGGTTACAGAGTGGTGCGGTGATTCCGCACCGGTTCCATCACGTGTCGACCGATGAGGTGTATGGATCACTGGGACCCGACGATCCGGCGTTTACGGAGGCGCATCCGTATGCGCCGAATTCTCCCTACGCTGCCAGCAAAGCCGCATCCGATCATCTGGTTCGTGCTTACCACCACACCTACGGGCTGTCCACGACGTTGAGTAACTGCTCGAACAACTACGGGCCCTACCACTTCCCGGAGAAGCTCATTCCGCTCGTGATCGTCAATATCCTGCATGGCAAGCCATTGCCGATTTACGGCGACGGGCGCAATGTGCGGGACTGGCTGCACGTGAGCGATCACTGCCGGGGCATCGATCTCGTACTGTCCAAGGCCCGCCCTGGGACTGCCTACAACATCGGCGGCCGCTCGGAAAGCGAGAATTTGCACCTGGTGCAACTGCTGTGCAAAGTAGCCGATGCAACATTCGCGGCGCAGCCGGGTCTTGCCGCCCGGTTTCCGGCCTGTCCCGCGGCTCGCGGTGCCTCCACCGTGGAGCTCGTCACCTTCGTCAAGGACCGCCCCGGCCATGATCGCCGCTATGCCATCGACTGCAGCAACATCGAGCGCGACCTGGGCTTCGAGGCGAGGGTCTCGCTCGCGGACGGCCTGCGGGAGACCTTCCTGTGGTTTTTGAACAACGAGGAATGGTGGCGTGGGGTCATGGACGGCAGCTATCGTAAATGGGTTGAAACGCACTACGGCCAGGCATCGGGCTTGCGTGCAGGATAAATTGCCAGAAAGCAGGCCATGACCAAGCGCGCTTTGATTACCGGCATCACCGGACAGGACGGGGCGTATCTCGCCGAACTGCTGCTGCAGAAAGGCTACGAAGTGCACGGCATCAAGCGCCGGGCATCCTCGTTCAATACCGATCGTATCGATCACCTCTATCAGGACCCACATGCACGCGGTGTCCGTTTGCACCTGCATTACGGTGACCTGACGGATGCGACGAACCTCATCCGCATCGTGCAGCAGGTGCAGCCGGACGAGATCTACAACCTCGCCGCGCAGAGTCACGTTGCCGTTTCCTTCGAGACTCCCGAATACACGGCTAATTCGGACGCGCTCGGCACTTTGCGGATCCTCGAGGCGATCCGGATTCTCGGTCTGCAGAAAAAGACCCGCTTCTACCAGGCGTCGACTTCCGAAATGTTCGGCAAAGTCCAGGAAATCCCGCAGCGGGAGACCACGCCGTTCTACCCGCGCTCACCCTACGGCGCTGCGAAAGTCTACGGGCACTGGATCACGGTGAATTACCGGGAGGCTTACGGGATGTTCGCCTGCAGCGGCATCCTGTTCAATCACGAGTCGCCCATCCGGGGTGAAACCTTCGTCACGCGCAAGATCACGCGGGCGCTGGCGCGCATGCACGAGAAACTGGAGACTTGCCTCTATCTGGGCAACCTCGATTCATTGCGCGATTGGGGTCACGCGCGCGACTACGTGCGGGCGCAGTGGCTGATTCTGCAACAGCCGGAGCCGGAGGATTTCGTGATCGCCACTGGCGAGCAGCATTCCGTGCGTGAGTTCGTGTCCCGCGCCGCGCTGCAGCTCGGGATGACGATCGACTGGCGCGGCAGCGGGCTCGATGAGCAGGGAGTTGATACCAAAACCGGCGCGACCGTCGTCAAGATCGATCCACGTTATTTCCGGCCCACGGAGGTGGACACTTTGCTCGGCGATCCGACCAAGGCACGCACCAAGCTTGGCTGGAAGCCGGAAATCAGCTTCGATTCCCTCGTGCAAGAGATGGTCGCGGAGGACCTGGCGCTCGCCCGCCGGGACGCCGTCGTGGCCCGCGAAGGATTCAAGACATTTCAGTATCGAGAATGAATCCGGACGCCTCAATATTCGTCGCGGGGCACCATGGGCTGGTCGGGTCGGCCATCGTCCGCCGGCTGCGGTCGGCGGGATTTCAGAACCTGCTGCTGCGGGAGCGCCGCGAGTTGGACCTGACGCGCCAGGATGCCGTCGAGGCTTTTTTCGCGGCCGCCCGCCCCGAGTACGTGTTCCTCGCCGCGGCCAAGGTCGGCGGCATACTCGCCAACAACAATCAACCCGCCGAGTTCCTGCGCGACAATCTCGCGATACAAACCAACATCATCGACGCGGCCTACCGTAACGGGACGCGCAAGCTGCTCTTCCTCGGCTCGAGCTGCATCTATCCCAAACACGCCCCGCAGCCGATGCCGGAGGACTGCCTGCTCACCGGGCCGCTCGAGCCGACCAACGAGTGGTACGCCATCGCGAAGATCGCAGGTCTGAAGATGTGCCAGGCCTACCGGCGGCAATACGGATTCAATGCGATCTCCGTCATGCCTACGAACCTCTACGGGCCCGGCGATAATTTCAACCTCCAGACCTCGCATGTCCTTCCGGCGTTGATCCGAAAGTTCCACGAGGCCAAGGCTGGCGGAGCTGCGGAGGTGGAGATCTGGGGAACCGGCACGCCACGGCGTGAGTTTCTGTATGTCGACGATCTGGCCGATGCGTGCCTGTATCTCATGCAGCGCTACGAGGACGAGCGGCTCATCAATGTCGGTTGGGGAACCGACGTATCCATCGCGGATCTCGCCGCGATCGTCGCCAGGACAGTGGGCTTCGCGGGACGGCTGAGGTTCGATACTTCCAAGCCGGACGGCACCCCACGCAAGCTTCTGGACGTCTCGCGTCTGAGCGCCGCCGGCTGGACACCTGCGGTCGCGCTGGAGATCGGTATCGCCCGGACCTACGAGTGGTACCTGGAGAGCCTGGGACGGCTACGCAACTGAGTCGGGTTCCGGTCCGTATGCTCCTCGAGGTGCAGCTGTGATTTGCAGAGTCTGTGCCGGTGAGATGCGGGGCGTCTTTCGGCGCGTGCTACTGCGCAAATATGACGTGCAGTACTTTCAGTGCGGTACCTGTGGCTTGCTGCAGACCGAGACGCCGTACTGGCTCGACGAGGCCTATTCGAGCGCCATCGCATCGGCCGACACGGGCATCATGCAGCGCAACATCTACCTGTCCAGAATGGCGGCCGCCGTGCTCTGGCGCCTGTTTCGCGGCCGCGGGAAGTTTCTGGATGCTGCCGGGGGCTATGGACTGTTCACCCGCCTGATGCGCGATATCGGATTCGATTATTACTGGTCAGACCCGCATGCCCAGAATCTGCTGGCCCGGGGTTTCGAGGGCAGCCCCACGGGGGGGCCCTACGCCGCAGTGACGGCGTTCGAGGTTCTCGAGCACGTAGTCGACCCGGTCGGCTTTTTGTTGGATCTCATGCGCGACATGCAGACCCGCACGCTGCTGATTTCCACGGAGCTGTTTGCGGGCAAGGCGCCCGATCCCGGGACCTGGTGGTACTACGCGTTCGACACTGGCCAGCACATCTCGTTTTACCGGTCCTCCACCCTGCAGGCGATCACCGGCAAGCTCGGGCTCAACCTGTACTCGAGCCGCAGCATCCATCTCTGGACTGACCGGCACCTCTCGCCCCTCGAGTTCCGGCTGATGACCGAGCCGCGGCTTGCAGGGGCACTGTCGTGGCCGGCAAGATTGCGGCTTCGGTCCAAGGTGTGGCCGGATCACCATCTTTTGCTGAAATCGTGAAGGCCCGCGGGCGGCGGTCGCGAAATCGTCCGCGCTCTCAGGGCAACCGAGGTTTCCATGCTGAGACCCATCCTTCGCCGTCTTTTGCCCCCGTTCCTCTACGGACAGGGCCGGCGCGTATTCCGCTGGTACCGGGACAGGTGGTACTCGCGAATGTCGGCCGAGGAGGTCTTCGCACGCACCTACGCCAACAATAAGTGGGGCGGGAAGAGTGGCACGCTTTGTTCCGGTCTCGGCTCATCGAATCCCGGCATCACAGAGCCGTATGTGAAGGCGATTGGCCAGTTCCTGCAAGATCTGCCCGAGACGCAGCGTACGGTAGTGGATCTCGGCTGCGGTGATTTTCAGATCGGGCAGAGACTGGCCGGCAAATGCCGTTCGTATGTGGGAGTGGACATCGTTCCGGCCGTGATCGATGAGAACCGCCGCCGGCATTTCGCAGCGAATGTGCGATTCGAGCACGCGAACATCGTGACGGACGAGCTGCCTGAAGGAAACATCTGCTTCGTCCGGCAGGTCCTGCAGCACCTGTCGAATTCGGAGATCGCCCGGGTACTGCCCAAGTTGCGCCGGTACAGGCACGTCATCGTCACCGAGCACTATCCGGCGCCGCCTTACTTCGTGGCGCCCAATCTGGACCACGCGCACGGACCCTACATCCGGCTTGAAAAGGGCTCCGCGGTATGTCTGAGCGAGCCTCCGTTCTCAGTTCCGGCGTCGGCGATGCGACTGCTCGTCGAGGTGCCCGCGGACGGCTCCGGCGACGACCTCACCCTCGGCGTGCTTCGAACGTTCCTGCTTCCTGGGGATGCGATTCCGCACGGACAGGTGCTGCAAGGGGCAGGCGCGCAGCCCGTCTCGTCCTGACGCGCTCTGACAACGCTGACTGAACTACGAGTCACTCACCGCGGCATCTGTGCCCGCTCGCTTCGAGCGGATACCGCTGCCCCTATAATCCCGTTGTCCATGAAGATTGCCTATGACCATCAGGTTTTCAGCCGTCAGCGGCATGGCGGGATTTCGCGATATATCGCTGAGCTCGTGCAGAACCTGTTGCGCAGAAACGGTGTCGAGCCCACCGTAATCGCCCCGGTGCACATCAACGAATATCTGCGGCACCCGCAGATTCGCGAGCGCGTGCGAGGCGCGTATCTGCCGCTCGTGTTCCGAGGTGGTGCGAAGGTCGCCCTCGCGTTGAATTCCGCTCTGGCGCCGCTTTTCTGGAAAGCTCGAGAGTTCGACATCGTCCACGAAACGTACTATTCGAAAGCGGTTTGTGGGCGGGGCCGCGTCCGTCTCCTGACCATCCACGATCTGATTCACGAGCAGTTTCCGCAGGATTTTCCAGACACGGCGCGCGTGATCGCGGCGAAGCGTGCCGCCGTTGAGCGCGCCGATCATGTCATCTGCGTATCGGAGAACACGCGACGGGACGCGATTCGTCTGCTGGGCGTCGACCACGAGCGCACGAGCGTGATCCATCTTGGATACTCTCTCGGATTTCAGAACGCAGGTTCCGCGGGAGCTCACCTCGCACCGTGTGTTCTTTATGTCGGGGAAAGACGCGGTTACAAAAATTTCGCCGTGCTGCTCGAGGCATTTGCCTCCTCCCCGAAACTGCAGCGGGCATTCCATCTCGTGGCCTTCGGGGGCGGGACGTTCTCGAGCACGGAGCGGCGCCGGATCCAGGAGTTGGGACTTGCCGGGCGGGTGCGCCGGGCGGGCGGCAGCGACGCGCTTCTCAATGCCTACTACCGGGCGGCGGTCGCCTTTGTCTATCCCTCTCGCTATGAGGGATTTGGGATCCCGCCGCTCGAGGCAATGGCCGTCGGCTGTCCCGTGGCCTGCAGCAATGCCGGCTCGATCTGCGAAGTCGTGGGGGATGCAGGAGCCTACTTCAGCCCGGACGATGCTGCCGGCCTGCGTGGTATTCTGGAACGGTTATCCGAAGATTCCGTCTACGCGGCCGAATTGCGCGCGAAAGGCTTCGCGCAGATCGGGAAGTACTCCTGGGAGAGCTGTGCCGAGAAGACCTTGCAGACGTACGCGCGGCTTCTCGGCTCCGCTCGCCAATCGGTATGAAACAGATCCAGGTATGACACTGCTGCCGCATCAGTTTGGTTCCGCTCGTTTTGAGCCCACCGCCAGGGGCATGTTGCTGTTTGAAATCAGAAGTTGGATCGGGCGCAAGCTCACGCGAGCGCCCCCGCCAAGGAGCCCCTACCTGCACATCGGCAGCGGGGCCAATGTACGCACTGGATTCGAGAATCTCGACGTCTACTTCTTCAGGGGCGCGCGGGGAGTGGTGGGACACGATTTCCGCTACCCGCTGCCGTATCCGGAGGGGAGCTTCGCTGGTGCCTACTCCGAGCACTGCCTGGAACATCTCTATCCCAATCACGCCATCCGGCTGCTGCGGGAAATATGCCGGGTTCTCAAGCCCGGGTCGATCTTCAGATGCGGGGTGCCGGACCTGGAGAAGTACGTCAACTATTACACGGGCAAGGAGGTGGATCCCGAGTTCGCGAGGTTCCGCTCAGGTTGTGAGGCGATATGGTCGCTGACTCAAAATTGGGGCCATTTGTCGGTGTGGGACGCATCGATGCTGATCCAGACACTGCGCGATGTGGGATTTGCCGGGGCTGAGCGGGCGAGCTTTCGGCGGGGGCGGAACGCGGAGCTCCTCATCGATCAGGAAGAACGACGCTGGGAGACGGTGTACGTGGAGGCCGTGCGCTAGGGCTTGCCGGCTCCGGGATGATGACTTGAAGCGCACTATGTAGGAAAGCTATGCGTCGACGGGACCTTTCGAAAGCTCTCATCCTGTCAGCGGCCGGCTCAGCCCTGCTTCCACACCGCGCTGAGACGCAACCTCGCGCTCCCTACGCCCCCGGCGACGCGCTGCACTTTGGGGTGGATCCGACCGGCAGCAACGATTCCACCGTCGCGATCCAGAACTGGATCGACGCGAGCTGGGCGATGTACAACGCCGCCGACGGGCAGGGGCTCTGGAATGGGCAGGGCAGTGTGGCGCCTGTCCTGCAACTGCCTCCCGGCAAGTTCAAAATATCCGGCACGCTCTACCTGCCGACCGGCGTGACCTTCATGGGTACGGGGCACCCTGCCAACACCGTGAGTCACACCAGGCTCGTGATGAATTCCAGCGGGATCCATCCTGCGAGGGTTTGGAGCGCATCGACCCCCATACCGGGCGGAGGTCGGGTAGTGCCGAATCCTGCGAACGGGTACTACTACACTGCCGACTCCTCCGGCGGCACCACGGGCAAAGCCCAGCCGGATTGGCCCGCGGCAGCCGGGCGCAAAGCAAGGGATGGGACCGTCATCTGGACGTGCACGGCTGCGACGAGCGCGGCAGATCACAGAAACAGTCCCATGCTCAAGTTCAGGCGCGGGACGACGCCGGCCGGCGGAGCCCTCGCCAACAGTGCGGTGACCTCGACGATCCAACATCTGGAATTCTGGTTCGTCACCATGGAGGGGAGCTCGTTCGACAATCCTTTGGCAGGCAACGGCATCGGGTTTGGCGACTATCCGCGAGGGGGTACGCTCGCATTCGATGTCGATGCGGCGGATTTCAGGGTTCTCGGCTGCTGTTTTCAGCATACACCGGCGGCTCTATGGGGCGATGGCGTCAATCTCGCGCCTGCGACCCGGGGAGACGGCTTCTCCGGAAACAGAGGAATCGGGATCTTCTTCGAAGAATGTGAGTTCGACGCGGCGGCAGCCCACGTTTACGCGCGGCAGTGTTACTTCGACATGTTCTTCAGGAATTGCCTGTTCTTTGCAACGCCGCAAAGCTATCGCGGATGCACAGGAAAGGTGGTCTACGACAACTGCTACTTCGAGGCAGGCGCTTACATTGATGCCGCGAGTACCGCCAATACGTTCACCGAGTTTGCCGCAAAGGGCTGTGACGTCGAGCCGCCGGGCACTGCCGCGTGGATCAGTCTCGACCGGGCCGAGGTCGTCGACATTTCCCAGAATACGCTCACGACAGCTGCCACACAGGGCGGGGTCCACGTGCGCAACGCACTCGCCGGAAGTGTCAGCGACAACGTGCTCAACAATCAGGGGTCCGGCGCGTCCCCCGGGACCGGCTACGCCGATTTCATCGCCGCCATCAAATTGATCGACTGCCGCAACCTCAAGGTCTGTAACAACAGCATCACCGCGACGGACTCCGCAAGGTACGGCGGCTTTGGAATTCTCACCGGTAGCGAGCGCGGAAGATCGCAGCACAACTTCGTCAACGGCAACTGTGTGACGGCTCCGTATCATGGCGCCACTTTCAACGGGCAGGACCGGTTCATCAATCTGGCGCCCGATGATGTTCAGGGGTTGAACTACGCACGGCAAGATGGCGCCGGCGCGAGCCGTCTCGGCCCCACGCGCATGAAAGGACAGCTCGCTCTTGCTCCCAGGGCCCTGGCCTACTCGGCGAACGTGACTTTCGATGTGTCACAAGGAAATGACTTCATCATCCGCGTCACGAGCTCCGACAGCTTCACCATTGCTGCGCCCACCAAAGGCTGCGATGGCCAGAGAATCAGCGTCGGTATCCTGAATCACTCTGGAGGCGTCCTGGGGACGGTCACCTGGGTGGGCGTCAAGATGGCGGCTTGGACGAGCCCGGCGAACGGTTTCAACCGGACGATCGACTTCGTCAACCGGGACGGCACCTGGTATGAGGCCTCGCGTACGCCGGCGGACGTTCCGAACTGAAGAGGCCCCTTCAGGCTAACCGGGCTTTGCACTCCACCGTGGAAAGAACCCCCTCAGCTGAACAAAGAAAAGCTCGTGCGTCTTCGCGGCGAGCGCATTCATCAGCATGGTCGAGACTATCTGACTGACGACCGTCGCCATGGCGGCGCCTACGCCTGCATACCGGGGGATGAGAAAGAGATTCAGTCCGATATTGCAGACCGCGCCTGCCAGGGTCTGATACATCAGGTAGTTGAATCGGCCGGTATTGATGAACCAGTTCGCAGAGACCACGCCCACGGCGACGAAAATCCCCGCCCAGCCATGTATCGCCAGGATGGTGCTCGATTTGAGGTAGGCGGGTCCATAGAGAGCGACGACGATGGGCTTCGCAAAAAGCGTGAAGATCACGGCGACCGCGATTCCGATGGCGGCCATGAGGCGGATGAAGGTGGCGAGCTTTTCGAGGAACTCAGTGTGTGATCGCTGGAAGATCGCGGTCAGAGCCGGCGCCGCCGAGTTCGAAAGCGCAATGGGGATGAAATACCAGACCTCCGAGATCCTGACCGCGGCGGAGAAGAGGCCGACAGCCGCATCGCCGGCCATCTGCCCGAGCATGACCTGATCGATGCGCCAGTACAGGACGACCGAGAGACTGGTGATCATCAATGGCCAGCCGGTCCGCAACAAGTACCGCAGCTCGGTGAGAGTAGCGCTCGTCAGTCTTGGGAGCGTTCCCTGCCTGCGGGCATAAGCGCTCATGAGGACGGCCGAGAGGACGATTTCGCCGGTGGTTACCCAGGCGAATGCAGCGAGTGCCGCACCCAGGACGATCAGGAGTACCTTGACCGCGGAGAAGATGAGAAAGCTCAGGCCGCGAATGATGACGATGGGGCGCGCGTTCACTCGCGCTTGATAGTCAAACTCAATGACGTCCCAGGCCTGAGGCAGGAGCATCAATGCCACGATCCAGACGATCTGGACTGATTCGCGATCGTTTGGCCGCATGAGCCCTATCGTGCCGGCGGCGAGTACCACGGCGAGAGCGGAGCCGATGAAGCGCAGACCCAGTGCGCTCCCGAGCAGAGACTCCCGTCTGTCCGCAGCGGTGACCAGGTCCCGTACGATGACGCCCTGCAGTCCGAGATTGGAGGCGGTGGAGAAGAGCGCGACGAAAGCGATCGCAAAATTCAGCAGCCCGAAACGACTCGGGCCCAGATAGCGCGCGATCCATACGCCTACAATGAGGCCGAGTCCCAGGCGTATCAGCTTATCCGCGACCAGCCATCCGGCATTTCCGGCGACTGCCTGGAGGAGGTGGCGTCCTGTGAATTTCCGTCTGAGGAAGGAGGGCGCCAGTGCGAGCCATTTGTGGTCTTGCACGTTCGGTGACTGCGATGGCGGTCAGCGGCCGGAAATCTGTCGCCCGAGGGCGCGTAGCCGGGCAATGACGCGTGCGGGGAGGGGCCGTAGAAACATTTGCTCCGCAGTATAGGCATCCGCTTCCAGGCAGGCCTGGACGGCGGGCGGATGCCGCAGCGGGAAGTCCATGCTCTGCGCTGCCATGGCCGCGAACCGGCTGGCGCCGCTCGTGTGCGTCGCACCTGCGCCAAACCCGATGTTGCTCACCAGGTTTTTCTGCGGAAGGATGGACAGCATGTCGTGCGCCCACAACGTCAGGGTCAGCTGATAGTCCCAGGTGTCGATTTTTCCGGCGTTTACGGAGTCAAAAATTCGGCGCCAGTGCTGAATCTCGCGCTTGCGCGATCCCAGGACACGCTGCACCCCGCCGCCGTCCCGGAAATTCGGCCAGTAGGCGATGTCGCGGTCGTAGCGGCGCCACGCGCGGCGCCAGCTTGCCCATCCCCAGATGTGAGCGTATCGGGAAAAATAATAGCTCGCCTCGCCGTGGATGCGGCCAAACTGAAAGTTATCCCCGCTGATGAGGCCTACCCGCAGATCGTTCCGGTAGCGCTCCAGCAGCTCTTCGCAGAAGCGGAAGAAGGTCGGATCCGGCAGGCAGTCATCTTCCAGAATGATGCCTTCCTCCTCCTGCTCGAAGAACCAGTCGATTGCCTGTGATACCGCCTGCTTGCATCCGAGGTTGTGCGTGCGGAACAGCGTCTTGACCTCGCATGGCCAGTCGACCCCGGCAGCGATCCCTCTGGTCTCTTCACAACGCTCTGCCTCTCCTTCCCGCCCGGCACGCGCACCGTCGGCGGCTATATACAGGCGTTGCGGCCTCGCCGCGCGCAGTGCCTGGAACACGCGGCGCGTAGGCGCGGGCCGGTTGAACACCAGGAACAGGACGGGGCTTTGCATCTGCGCTTCAACCGAGTAGCTGGCGGAAATAGGCGATCGTCTGCTTCAGGCCGTCTTCCAGGGATACCTTCGGAGCCCAACCCAGGCTCCCGGCCGCCAACGTAATGTCCGGCTGGCGCTGCCGCGGATCGTCGGCGGGCAGCGGCAGGAAAATGAGCTTCGACGAGGAACCCGTCAGGCGCAACACCGCCTCTGCGAGCTCGAGCATCGTGTATTCGCCGGGATTGCCGATGTTCACCGGACCGGGGAAATCGGCGGGGGTGTCCATCATGCGTATCAAGCCGTCGATCAGATCATCCACGTAGCAGAAGCTGCGTGTCTGCTGCCCGTCTCCGAAGATCGAGATGTCCGCGCCGCGCAATGCCTGCACGATGAAGTTGCTCACCACCCGGCCATCGTTGGGATGCATGCGTGGGCCATACGTGTTGAAAATGCGGACCACCTTGATGTCGAGGCCGTGTTGGCGCCGGTAGTCGAAGAACAGCGTCTCGGCGCAGCGCTTGCCCTCGTCGTAACAGGAGCGTATGCCGATCGGATTCACCCGTCCCCAATAGTCCTCGGTTTGCGGGTGCACCTCGGGATCGCCGTATACCTCGCTGGTCGATGCCTGAAGGATGCGCGCCTTGACCCGCTTCGCGAGCCCCAGCATGTTGATGGCGCCATGCACGCTGGTCTTGGTCGTCTGCACGGGGTCGAACTGGTAATGGATGGGGCTGGCGGGGCACGCGAGGTTGTAGATTCGATCGACCTCTACATATAAGGGGAAGGTGACGTCGTGCCGCATCAGCTCGAATGACGGGGAGCCCGCCAGGTGCGCGATGTTGCGCTTCGAGCCGGTAAAGAAGTTGTCCACGCACAGCACCTCCGCTCCGGCGGCAAGGAGGCGGTCGCACAAATGGCTGCCGAGAAATCCGGCGCCTCCGGTCACCAACGTCTTCATTACTTCCGCGCGCAAAAGCGCTCTCCTTTGATGGCTCTCAGGGCGAAGAGACTTTACGCGGCACCATGGCGCCCGGCTGCGCCATGGTGTGCTTGCCCGCCAATAGCACTTCCAGCGCGGCCAACAGGAACGTGATCGCCGCAATCCCAACCAGCGCGATGAGGACCTGGGAGGTGTCGATGAAGCCGGCGCCCGGGCAGAATACCGCTGCGACGATCCCGCCCAGCCGCAGGTAGCGGCTGCGGCCTCGCCCGGCCAGGGTCATCCCGAGCGGGCGGATTCCGATGACCAGCAGGCCGGTGATGAATGCGATCGACAGGGTGGCTATCAAGTCATCCGGAAAGAAGTAGTCGAGCACGACCGGGAGCTGCGGATTCGGGCCTGTCAGCAGGTCATCTCTCATGACCTCGGACGCCAGCATCGCACCCAGCGGCTTGTCGTATGCACGCATGCCGACAAGCGAAGTGATGGGATGCATCACGTAGGCCAGAAAAGATACCGGATAGTTTCCCCGGATCGCCGCCAGTCCGTTCGCCTGATAGGCAAGCATGTATACATCGCCCGACAGCCAGAACCGCTGCGTGACGTACAGAAACGACTGGGTGAGCTGCGTCTTGCCGTAGGCGAGTGCCGCCATCGCCACCGCTCCGACGAGCACGAGGGACGATATCATTGCAGCCGCGCGCAAAGTGATGGACCTGCGCTCGACGTACAACTTCAGGCCCAGCCAGTAAAGAACAGGCACGAACACGCCCTTCCCGGAGAAGGGTATGGACAGAACCATGAGAGGAGTCAGGCAGACGAGCGCCCTCATCAGCGGAACTCTGGGAGACAGCAGCAGCACCATGGAGAACAGCGCCAGGCCGTTCTGAATGAGAACGATCGGACGGAATATTCTGCCGAACTGCTGCCTCGCATCTCCGCTCGCTCCAGCCTCGACCCCGAGGACCGCCAGTATCAGAGTGATGCCGGCGGCAGCGGCCAGGATTACGTAGATCTCACCAACGCGAAATTCCCGGAGCGTGGTCATGATCTCGGTTCGAAAGGTTTCCCGGCCGAAGAACGCTCCCACTATCCGCGCGCCCGCCAGATAAGCGAGCAGGGTCAACGCGAACAGCACGAATTTGTCCCAGGAGACCAGCTCGCTGAAGCACAACACCGCGAGCAGTGCGGCGCTGAATGGGATGGCGATGTTGACCACCGTCAACGGATCGAACACGTTGTAGAGTGTCCGGCGCAGGAACAGATAACAGACCAGGCCGGTCAGCACGCACGTGACGGTGCCGATGATTATGAGGGTGGGGATCATGCACGCAATCCAGCCGGGTCCCTGCGGCGCCTTGCGGAGCGGATTTCCGCAGTCAGTGCCGGCCAGCGGACCAGGATCTTGCCTGCGAAGAGCAAGGTCTGGACCAGGCGGAATCTCTCCGTGAGCATCTGGATCTGCCAGTTTTCGGCGAGGATTTGCAGCGAGCTCGCCGTCGTCAGACCCCCTTCCGCGAAGGTGCCTGCGATGAAGTCGGCGCAGGCGAACCTGACGGAGCCGGAGCGCAGCAGGACTTTCAGGAAGTGGACGTCCGCGAGCAGTGGAAACCGATTGGAGTAGAAGCCGAATCGCTCGTGCAGATCCTTCCGGATCAGCGTCCCGACGCTATGCGAGCCGGTAAAGACCCGCGCCGTTCCGATCCAGGCCCTGGCCGGATGGAATCCGCCGATCACTCTGCTGTTGCGCCGCACGCGAGCGAACACGACGTCGGCGCGATCGCCCTCGACGAGCTCCGCGTACCGCGACAGGGCGTCTTCTTCGAAGAGGTCGTCCGCGCCCGCCACCACATAGTATTCCCCGCTGGCGGCGGTGATTGCCTTGTTGAGGGCGTCATAGACCCCGAAATCCCGCTCCGAGAAGAAGCGCAGCCAGGGACTCTCAGCGGCAAACTGCCGCAGCAACTCGCCGGTGGCGTCTCTTGAGTGCCCATCGGCGACGATCCACTCGAAGCGCGGATAGCTCTGTCTGGCCAGAGACCCGTGCAGGGCGGTGATCGTGGCCGCCACATTGCGAGTGGCGGTGATGACGGAGATTCTGGGCCGCAAGGTGATCGGGCTCTCCTGGATCGGTCGCTAGTCCTTGAGCCATGCGACGCGCACGAATGCCACGAACACGGACAGCGACAGACTGCCGACGATGGCAATGAACGTCCACAGCAGCGGCCGCGGCGAGAACGGCCTCTCGGGAGCAATGGCCGGGTCCAGGATCTTGAAGGCGTATTCCTCGCTGCCGCGCGCCAACATCTCTTTGTTGATCTCGGACTGCAGCAGCGTGTAGACAGCCTGCTTGACCGGGACGACGTCGGTCCTGGTGGCCTGCTCGTTGAGATAGGCGATGTTGCGGTCGGATTCATCGATCGCTTTTCTGCGCAGGTAGTCGTTCGCGAGGCTGACCAGGTCGTTGGCCCACTTCGCGGCGACCTGCGGATCGGTCCAGGTGATCGTCATCCTCACGAGCCCGGTCTTCGGATCGGTCGTGATCAAGCGGACCTTCTTGTTGAAGAACTCGTTCGCCTTCCACAAGGTCGGCAGCTTCTGCGGCGCCATCGGCAGCCAGCGTCCGTTGCGCGCATCCCATTCGTCCCTGAAAAGCACGGGCAGCAGGTCGTTCTGATGGATGTATTTCTCCGTGAGCGCTTCGGACTCCAGGACCGCCAATGACTCCGCTTTCCGCAGATCCCCGGAGGACATGCCCGCAAGAGAAGCGAGCCCCCCTCCGAACTGAGACAACAGCGAGGTCACTCCGCTGAGCTGACCGGCGCCGGGTGTGTTGAGCACCGGGGAGATGATGATGGTGGCCTTGTAGCTGGTCGGCGTCAGCCAGCTGAGCAGTATGGCCGCGGCGGTGGCAGCCAGCACGAAGCCGGCCGCGAGCCATTTCCCGCGGCGCAGGGTCGCCAGCAGCTCGCGGAGAGTGAGCTCGGACCGTTCTTCTGGCATGACGCTGATCGAGTCCATCGGCAATTGTACCTGCAAGAGGGTGCCGGCGCCTTGCTACCCAGGGCGGCTCAGCAGGCCGGGCGGAGGGAGGCAATCGGCCCGCGGTAGATGAGCCTTCTCTCCGGATCGAAGAACCAGCCCCATTTTTGTTGAAGTAGCGTCGGTTGTTCTAAATGCCGTGCCAGAGGTGCTCTCAGATCCAGCCGCACACGGCGCCCAACACGACAATCATGTTGTCCCGCGTCCGGCGGCGCCCGCCGAGCAGGCAGAATCGAGCGAGTTGCAACCGCCGGCGCCAGCCGTCCGGCCGCATGAATTCGCGGTGCCAGGCGACAACGGTCGGGTTGGCGGGCGCGGCGGCCCTGCACAACTCAGCGATCACCCGCAGCTGAGTGCGATACCAGCCGCGCCGGACCCGTGACAGGCGCGTGGCGACGCCATTGAGGGTTCCGCGCGCGCCGGTATCGTTGCCCCTGTGTTGGCGGTACTTCATTGATGGCCTCGCATCGAAGCACCAGTGCAGCCCCCACGATCGCGCGAGGGCATAGACCAGCCAGTCGTGATAATGAAGCCGGTCCGTCAGACCTCCTCGAGTAGCGAGGAAACGGCGCACCTGCTCATAGAATCCGGAGGTTAGCACGAACGTGCAGCCCTGGCCGGCGCCTTCGAACAGGAAGTCCGAAGCGGTTGGTGCGCCGGAGGGCTTCACGACCCGCTCCCGGCCATTCTCCCAGGCGGCGACTGTGGCGCTCGAATATCCGGCCGCGGCACTCGCGGCCAGCATCCGGCACGCTCTGATCAGTTTGTCCCGATCCCACAGGTCGTCCTGGTCGGCGAAAGCGACGAAGTCGAATGCCCCTGCGGGGTTCTCGCCGATGAGGGTCAGGAAATTCCGGGCGGCCGAGCCGCTCATGGTGGGGGAAGCGACGATTCTGACCCTCTCGTCTTCCGCAAAACGGGCGAGCTCCAGGCGCGTGCCGTCCGTCGAGGCGTCATCCCTCACGGCAACCGCGATATCGACATCTTCCTGTGCGAGGATCGATTCCATCTGCTCCCGGATCCAGCGTGAGCCATTACATGTCGCCAACAACACCAGGATCCGGGGACGAACCACGCCCGTACGGGCGCCTGCGGAGGACCGGGATTCTTCGCGATACGGCGTAGCTTGGCTCGAGAGCATACGGAAACGATCTTGTTATACGACGACGCGCGCAACGTCGCGTGTCGAAACCATGGGGCTGCCGCACGCTGGCAGGTCGACGTCGTCGCTCAGTAGGCGCCTTTTCCCACTACCACCACCCCTGTCGTCTTGACGAGGATATACAGGTCGAGCAGCAGGTTCTGGTTGCGGACGTAGTAGGTGTCCAGCACCACCCGGCGCCGATAATCGGTGTTGTTTCGGCCAGTCACCTGCCACAGGCCGGTGATGCCCGGCTTGGCGGCAAGATAGGTGCCGACATTGCGCCCGTATCGCAGCAGCTCTTCCCGCACCACCGGGCGGGGACCGACCAGACTCATCTCGCCCCTGAGGACATTCAGCAGCTGCGGCAGCTCATCCAGGCTCGTGCGGCGCAGAAATCGTCCGAGGCGGGTGACACGCGGGTCGTTCCGCAGCTTGTGGTCGCGCACCCATTCGGCCTGGAGCTCGGGACTGCGCTCGAGCAGATCGCGCAGAACCTGATCCGCGTTCGGCACCATGGTGCGAAACTTCAGACAGGCAAACATGCGGCCGCCACGGCCGACTCGACGATGTCGATAGATGACGGACCCGCTTCCTTTGGGCATGAGGAAGACGATCACGACGATCAGCGGTGAGAACACGACGCCGAGAACGATCGCGCCGATCACATCCAGCAGCCTCTTCGCTACGGCCGCGCCACCGCTCGGGGCGACGGCGGGATCAGCGGAACGTGCAACGACCGCGCGTGTGGCGTTGTCGGGAACACTGAAGTTTCCCCGTGACAGTTCAACGGCGCCGTCCGCCTCGACGCCCGCTTCGACCACGGCCTCCGTCTGCAAACGCATCTCCGTGGTGCTCACCAGGTGCGGCCGCCGGACCGGGGCTCGTACGGCAGCCGCACGCTGCGTGGAAGTCTCGTTCGCTTGTTGCGTCGACAACTCAAATCCCCTTCTGAGGCTTCGTGGGTTTCACTGTCGCAAATGGCCGACAACGCTCGTGTCAACTGTTGGTCCGACCGCGGCTCCTGGCGAACGGCGCGCTGCACGTTTTCGCACTCTAACGCCCTCCCTGGCTCCAAGTTGACTCGCGACACCCCGCGGGGAAGCGCGAAATCGCGACTGCGGCAGACTGAATCGGACGTGGCAAGAGCGCAGCAAATTGCGGACCCGCCGCTCCCCGACTGTCGCGCTTGCCCCACGGGGCCGGAAGGCTGGCTGGAAGCCGAACCGCCGGGACGGCAGGGCGCGTGCGACTCACATAAGGTGAGCGGTGAGCGAACCGGCAACTTGCCAGCGGCGCGCGTGTGCATCGAGGTCGTCGATGCTTCAAAAAGGCTATCACGCGGCGCGAGTTTGTCAGCCACGGCAAAGTTTCATCTGTAATGA
>CAZDTG010000058.1:0-25604 GCA_964508005.1 uncultured Steroidobacteraceae bacterium | reverse complement strand
CGGCCGCGGCTCAAGCGCCATCGGCCGCTCCACCCGGCCAAGCATCGAACCGACCCCAGCCCGAGGCCGCAAGCCCCCACGGCGCGAGCGGGATCTCCTGGTTCCAGGGCACCGTCGAAGAGGCGTTTTCCACCACTTCCGGCAAGTGCACCGCAATGCTCTTGCACGAGGCCCTGAATCACTGAGCCCCCGGGCCGACCTACGGGTTCCTCCGCCTCGCCGCATGGCCCGGCCTCCCGGCGGCCACGCCCCCGCCGCGCGAATGATGCAAGCAGCCCCGGCTGCTACAATCCCGCCCCCTCCAATGGGCCTGTAGCACAGCGGTTAGTGCAGGGGACTCATAATCCCTTGGTCGTAGGTTCGAATCCTACCGGGCCCATCACTCACCGGGGATCTGGAGACTGGAGCAGGACGATCTGTTCGCGGCAGGCGAGTATCGAAGTATCGTCATAGGCCGGGTTGATGACGTGATTCTACTGTCGTCCATTCCTCCCCGGAGGACGACGTGCCGCTCAGGCCCGCACCCTCTCCGACGCCGGCACCTGCGCCCGCACCCGGTTCGGTGCCGGCCCCGTCGACTGCCGGAAGGTGAGCGTGGAAGGCAACATGTGCTTCGAGTTGTCCGCCGGCTCTCCGCGCAGCATGCGCAACAACAACTCCACGGCCTGACCGGCCATGTCCGAGATGGGCTGTCGGATCGTCGTCAGCGCGGGCCACACCTGGCTGGCCAGGGGCGAATCGTCGAAACCGACGACCGACACATCTTCCGGCACCCCCAACCCCATGCTGTGGGCCACCGACAGCGCACCGGCCGCCATCTCGTCGTTGCTGGCGAAGATCGCGGTCGGCCGCTTCGCGGGCGCGACATTGAGGAGCTTCCGCGCGCACTGCACCCCAGAGGCGTGCGAGTTGTAGCCCTGCACGACCAGCGTCTTGTCCAGCCGCAGCGCACAGGCCCGCAGCCCATCGAGATAGCCGCGATAGCGGTCCATGACCGCCGCATGATCGGGATTGCCGATGATGAAGCTGATCCGCTGGTGCCCGAGAGAGGCGAGCTGCTCGGTCATGCTCGCGCAGCTTTCCCGGTCGTTGGTGCAAACGCTCCGGTAGCTGTCATGGTGCGTTCCCGGAGCGACGCGCACGAACGGAATGGCGCGGCTCTCCAGGACCTCGATCACCGAGCTCAGGTCGGAGAGCGGCGGCGTGATCATCACGCCGTCAACACGCGACTGCCGGATGTTCCGCGCCAGGTCATCCGCCAGCGCCGGCGAGTTGTAGTCGCACGACTGCATGACGATCTGATACTTCGCCGCGCGGCTTCTTTCGGTCGCCCCTGCAAGCACGCTCGTGGCGTAGTAGCCGCAAGAGACGTCGTACAGCAATCCCAACAAGTAGGAGCGGTTGCCGCCGAGCCCGCGCGCGGATGGGTTCGGGTGGTAGTCGAGCTTCTCGATGGCCCGCATCACCCGCTCGCGGATCTGCGGCTTGACCGTCTTTACATTGTTGATGACGCGCGAGACTGTTTTTATCGAGACGCCGGCGTGTTTTGCGACGTCGATGATCGTTGCGTTGCCCATGGTTCCCGCGACAATGGCGCGTCACAGTGCCGATTGCAATAGTTGAGGCCGAATCCATAGGGGAACAGCGGCGCGGCCTGCCCGGACGGCGGATCGGAGCCCTGCTGTCCTCCACCTGCCGGCCACGAGTAGGACAGCTTGCCCGTGAAGTCGAAATTCACTGCCCCCTTGCGGTTACGGAACAGGACATCCGCAATGCCGCCACCTTCCGTCCCCGGCAGCCACGCCACCACGAACGCAGTGGATGCCTGTAACTCGGGAGTGATTCCACGCGGGCGCCCCGTCAAGAAAACCGCCACGACAGGAATACCGCTTTGGCGCAGCCGCTGCATCAATGTCAAATCGGGATCTTCAGCGCCGGCGGCCGACGGCTTGTCATGCGCAAGCGTTGCCGTCGCGGGCGGCACCCACTGGCCGGGCAGCGGAACCTCCGGCCACGGCCGCTCGATGTCAGGCGGCGGGTTGCCGTCCGCCCCCCGGTAATCGAGGGACTTGAGATCACCATGCCATTCCGAGTACGGATTCTCGCCGAACACGAGGATCGCGACGTCCGGCCGCGAGCGATAGCTGCCATCCGGACTCAGGACAGCCGTGCCTCCCGCGGCTGCGACCGTGGCCCGGATCCCCTCGAATATCGAGGTCGCGCCCGGGAAGTCCGCATTGGTGTTCCCGGTGCCTTGCCACGTCAGCGACCACCCGCCCGTTTGCTTTTCCATGTTGTCGGCACCATCACCCGCGACGAGCACGTGCAGCTTACGACGCAGCGGCAACAAATCCCCGTCGTTCTTGAGGAGCACGAGAGACTTGCGCACCGCCTCACGAGCCACGGCGCGATGCGCCGGCGCACCGATCAAAGCTCGGTTGTTGGCCAATGGCCGCGACGACGGCCGACCCTTCTCGAACAGTCCGGCCCGCAATTTCACTCGCAGGATCCGGGTCACCGCATCATCGATGCGGCTCTCGGGAATATCACCGGCCCGCACCTGTGCCACCGTGTTTTGAATGAACGACTTCCAGTTCTCCGGCACCATGAACAGATCGATGCCGGCGTTGACCGCCTGGGCGCATTTGTCCGCCGAGCAGCCCTGCACCTCGTCGATGCCGTTCCAATCGCTCACCACCAGGCCGTCGAACCCCAGGCGCTTCTTGAGCACCTCCGTGATGAGATAGTGTTGGCCGTGTAGCTTGGGGCCCCGCCAGCTGTTGTACGAGGCCATCACGGTCTGGACACCGGACTGGAGCGCGGCAATGTAGCCCTGGGCATGAATGTCGAGCAGCTCCTGCTCGGAAGCGAGGTTGTCGCCCCGGTCGATTCCCTGATCGGTACCGCCGTCGCCGATGAAGTGTTTCGCGGTCGCCAGAATGTGGTTGCCATCGAGGAACGATGCCGTCCCGGGCGTGCCCTGCAAGCCCTCGACCATGCGGCCCGCGCAGGCGCGCACGAGGTCGGGCCGCTCCGAATATCCCTCGAAGGAACGCCCCCACCGGGCGTCACGCACGACGGCCACCGTCGGCGCAAAGGTCCAGTCGATTGCCGTCGCCGCGACTTCACGCGCGGTCACGGCGCCGATGCGCTCGATGAGATCGGGATCGCGCATGGCGCCGAGACCCACATTATGGGGAAACAGCGTCGCGCCGAACACGTTGTTGTGGCCGTGAACCGCGTCGGTTCCCCAGAACACCGGGATCGCGGGGGCTCCCGGGGAGGCCTCCATGGAGGCGTCATAGAACCGATCCGCGAGCGCGACCCAGTCCGAAACGCCGGCGTGCTTGTTGTTGCCCGGGAAGGCTCCGCCGCCATTGAGGATGGATCCGATCCGATACTTGCGCACGTCCTCCGGGGTGACATAGCGGATGTCCGCCTGGACCATCTGCGCGACTTTCTGCTCGAGCGTCATACTCCGCAGCAAGGAAACGATCCGCGCCTCGAGCCGCGGGTCCGGCGCCACCGCCGGCTTGAGCGCCGGCCAGGCCACCCCCTGCGACTGCGCGGCCTGTCCAGCGCTTTCCGCACCGGCTGCGGCGCAGAAAAGGACAAGGGCCGCACTCAACACCAGGCGGCTCAGTGCCGACCGCAATACATGAAGCATCTTCAACATTCCCCAAAGCAACAGAACTGGACGTGCGCGTCGCTCTACTGATGTCTGCCGCTGCCCGAGGCAGTGGCATGCGGCCGCTCCGCGAAGCCGTCACGATATACCCGCTCGATGAGCGCGCGGTGCGTAGGCAGATCAGCTACCGCCTGCTGGCCGAGACGCCGCAACTGTCTGAACGCCTGTTGCGCGGCTGCGGACGCCGACGTCGTATAGCGAGAGCGCGCCGCCTCGAGATCGGTGCGGAAGCCCATCCCGTACAGCACATACTGATAGCTGAAGTAAGGAAAGGTCTCGAGATCGGCGACGAAGTCGAAACGGCACGGCGGACGGGTCCGCCAGGCCGAGAGCAGACATTGAAGCTCGTCCGGAATGCCGGCAGGCTGGCGGTTGTCGCGCCAGAACGGCTCGCCGCGGCGGCTCAGGCAGTAGTGCATCTTCAGGAAATTGACGATCTTGGCGCAGCGCCTGGCCATCAGATCGTTGAACAGGCGCGCGGCAGGAGCGAGCTCCGTGTTCCACGGAAAGAACTCGGCGATCATGGCGGCGGCCACTTCTATCAACATGAGGCCGCTGGACTCCAGCGGCTCGAAAAAGCCCGCGGACAACCCGACCGCCACACAGTTGCGCACCCACTGCTGCTCGCGATACCCGGCCTCGAATTTCAGAACGCGTACCGGCTTGCCCTCGCACGCCGCACCCACGTAGTCGCGCAGTATCCGTTCCGCGCGCTCATCCTCCGAGTGAGCGCTGCTGTATACATAACCGACTCCGCGCCGGCTGTTGAGTCCGATATCCCACGTCCAGCCGGCCTCATGTGCCGTGGCGATGGTGTAGGACGCGATCGGGGTATCCGGCGCACCATAGGGAATCTGACAGGTGACCGCCCGATCCGTGAGCAGCGAATTGCGGCAGGAGCGGAACGGCTCTCCCAGGGCTTCGCCGATCAGCTTGGCGCGCAAGCCGGTGCAGTCGATGTAGAGAGCGCCCTTGACCACCCCGTGAGCGCGCGTCACCAAACCCGCGATCGCGCCCGACTCGTCGAGCTGCACCGACTCGATCGTGTCGGACAGGTGCCGCACGCCGCGCTCTTTCGCAACCGTCGCAAGCAGGTTGGCGAAGCGGGACGCATCGAAATGATAGGCATAGTTGAGAGGACCGCGATAAGCGCCGTCATGGCTTCGTTTCGGCGCGAGCGATGCGTCGGCGACCCTCTTCTGCACCGTCACGGCATCCGCGAAGTCCACACCGGGACCGGCGTCTCCCAGCAGCCAGAACGGCAGCAACTCCATTCCCTCCACGCGGTGTGGGAGCTCGAACGGATGGAAATAGTGCGACTGTCCGCCGCTGCCGGGCGCATCGGCCCAGTGGTCGAAGCGAATGCCCTGCTTGAAGGTCGCGCTGCTCTCGCGGAGGAACCGCGCCTCGTCGATTCCCAGCGTGCCGAGCGTCGCCCGTATGGTCGGGAAGGTGCCCTCACCCACTCCGATGATGCCGATGTCGGGCGACTCGATGACAGTGATTGTCAGCGCACCGGCGCCCGGTGCCCGCGCCCCCAGCATCTTTTGCAGATAACACGCCGTGAGCCAGCCGGCCGCGCCCCCGCCGGCGATGACGATCTCGAGGTTCGCTCCCACTACCGCCCCCTCCGCGGCGTCGACGGGCGCTCCGCCGTAGCGGCCGCGCCTCAGCGCCACTCGCAATGAAGTCCGCAGAAAGTCTCCTGCCCAGGACCAATTGTACTACCGTTGTCTTTTTGCCATTGAGCTTTTTTCCCGCCTATTTGCTTATTGATGCATACTTCGTTCAATTCCGCCCAGCAAAATTTGACAACGTTGCTCTGAAAGGTGTATCTGTGCGCCCACATTCAGACCGACTGGCGCGAGGGGGAGGAGGTGCCGATCCGGTCCGGCACTTCCGGCTATGAGTCGCCGTAGCAACACCATTTCCGTCGAGCACGCACCCGCGCAGGCGCACGCCGCAGGCACGCGTTTCAACAGTTGACCGTGAGGACAGGTACCGCTTTGAACAGCTGAGATTTGACCAATGAGGGGAGGCCAAATGTCCAGGAAACGATTCAAACCGGGCCGGCGCAAGGTCGCTACCGTGCTGGGAACTACTTCGGCGCTCGCACTGAGCCAATGGGCTCATGGCGCGGATGCGCCCGGCGACCCGCTCGCCGAGGTGATCGTCACCGCCACCAAACGCGCGACCGACGTGGAGAAGACGCCGGTGGCCGACTCCGTGTTCAGCCAGGCGGCGCTCGATGAGAACCACGTCAGCGATATCAGGGACCTGGCGAGATTCGTGCCGAGCCTCCAGTACGCCCAGCAGGGCGACCAGAGCGCCACGCAGATTACCCTGCGCGGTATCGGCAACGACCAGGCATTCACGGAGCTCGACTCTCCGGAAGTCGCCACCTACGTGAACGGCATCTACTCGCCGCGTGCGCAGGGCACGTCGGCGTTGATGTACGACGTGGACCGCGTCGAGGTTCTGCGCGGCCCGCAGGGGACCCTCTTCGGACAAAACTCGACCGTCGGCGTGGTGGCCATTTTCAGCGCCAAACCCAGGTTCGACGGCGTCGACGCCAACGTCGAAGCCTACTTCGGGAACTACAACGCCGAGGGCGTCCGCGGCATGCTGAATCTGCCGATCGGCGACAAGCTGGCGCTGCGCTTCGCCTACGCGCTGCAGAGGCATGACGGCTACGCGGCGTTCCAGAGCATTCCGTCCGGGCTCGCCACCAGCCCGGCCTTTTCCCAGCCGCCGAACAGCTACGGCCTGAATACGACCGTGTTCGTCACGGGCGGCACCCACTACTACGGTGAGGACCGCAAGGCCTATCGCGTCAGCGCCGAGTGGGCGCCGCTGGACTCGCTCACCTGGGATCTGTCCTTCGAGAATTATGTCGACAAGGGCGGGCCGGTCGCGCCGCTCATGCAGAACCCGCGGCCCGGGCAGCAGCTCTGGTCCATTCTGGCCCAATTCCAGCCCTGGAACGATCGCACCGCGAACAATATCGCCAGCAATATCGACTGGAAGATCAACAGCTACCTCGAGCTCAATTATATCTACGGCAATTCCCGCCTCGGCGGCAGTGAGGGCGAGCAGGCCGACGGCGGCCTCGCCATCCCGACCTCCCCCACGACGCCGGGCAACGGGGCGCTCGAGAACAACCAGACGGTCTACTCGCAGTTCGACTCGTACAGCAACGAGCTGCAGCTGAAGTCCGCCGGCGACAACGCGGTCGACTGGATCGTGGGACTCTATCAGTTCCGCGAGCGCAACAAGATCCGCTTCGACATCAACCAGTACAACGGCTACGCCGGCGGCCAGTTCAACTGGGCGGGCGCCTTCATCCAGCCCGACCGCTCGCAGGAAGACAAATCCGCATACGCGCAGGCGGTGTGGCACGTGACCGATGCGCTGCGGCTGACGGCAGGTGTGCGCGACTCGTTCGACGACGAGCGCGATATCGGCGGCCGCAACGTCACGTTCAACGGCTGCCCGCCGCCGTATGTCTCGAATTGCGGGCCATTCACGTACGGCCTGGACCTGGCGCAGCTGCAGGCCAACAATTACTCCGTATCCAACAACGACGCCTACACTTCCTCGCACAAGGTCACCTACCTCGGCCGCGTCGATTTCGACATCGCGCCGCACGTGCTCGGATATGCGAGCGTGGGCACCGGCTACCACCCGGGCCGCGTGGAGGATGGCGGCACGCACGACAATCCCGAAACCCTGACGAACTACGAGCTTGGCGAGAAGGCGACGCTGTTCGACGGGCGCGTCACCGCGAACACGGCGCTCTATTTCGAGAATTTCCAGGGCTACCAGGTCACCTCCGTGGTGACCAAGCGCAACAGCGCGGGCCAGATTCTCGCGACCCAGACCCAGCAGGTGAACGCACAAGGCGCGAAGGGGTATGGACTGGAGCTCGAGCTCGCGGCAAAGGTCACTGCCGACGACACCGTGCAGTTCGCGTCCAGCTTCCAGAAGACGCGGATGGAGAACCTGGTCACTCTCGACTCGCGCCTGTATTCGCTCAACCCGGCGGATCCGCTGGCCAACGTGGCCAACATCAAGGGCAACCAGCTGCCGCACGCGCCGGCGGCCTCCCTGACACTGGGCTACGACCACAGCTTCGGGCTGTGGAACGGCGCTGCGCTGATCTCGCACCTCGCGACTCACTTCGAGACGATGAGCTGGCTGAGTTACTACAACGAGAGGGTGCCGATCGGCGGCGTCGCGGATTGGGATAGGCAGAAGGCGTATTCGAGGACGGACTACTCGCTGATCTACCAGGCCCGTGGCGAGAGGAAGTACGAGGTCGAGGCTTACATACGCAACATCGAGGACCACAACATCAAGTCCAATGCCTACGTATACATGATCCAGCAGGTCCCCTATCCGCTGGCCGTGTATCAGCCTCCCCGGACCTGGGGAGTCAGGTTGCGGTACCGTTTCTGAGAACGTTCAACGAACCTTCCTGAGCGGCAGGAGCAGGGCGGCCCCCAGCAGGGGGACCGCCCCCGCCACCGCGAACAGCAGCGTATAGTCGCCGCGACTCACTTCGAGCAGCGCCGGTGCCGCGAGCGGCGCGATGACCTGCGGCAGCGTGTTCGCAATGTTGAGAAGGCCGAGGTCCTTGGCGGCGTGCCGGTCGCGGTCCGGCAGGACCTCCGTCACGAGAGCGAGATCCACCCCCTCGTAGACTCCGTGCCCGATGCCGGCCAGAGCCACTCCGAACAACAGCGTCGTGTAGGAATGCGCGGCCGCGATGACCCATAGCCCCAACCCCTGCAGCGCCGAGCCCGCCATGGCGATCGGCTTGCGGCGGCCGGTGCGATCGGACAGCCGCCCTGCGATCAGGCTCCACGTGACCCCCATCGCCGCCTGCACGAGGGTCGACCGGAAGATCAGGCGCGGCACCTGTGTTGCGTCGAAGCCCAGCTCATCGAGCAGCAGGAAGGGCTGATAGGCCTGCAGAAACACGGACCCCACGACGAACAGGACGCGGCTCGACCACGCCCAGGAAAAATCGCGATGCCGGCTCGGGTCGAAGTTGAAGCGGCGCACTCTCGGCAGGCCGGCTGCGGCTGACAGCGGCGCGGGGACCTCTTCGTGCAGGGAAAATGCGAGCACCGCCACGCCGGCAAGCCCAATCGCACCCGGTACCAACAGCGCCAGCACGAGATTGGCCGCCAGCTGCTGCACGAGGAACGTGCCGGCGATCTGGCCTATCGGCATGCACATGCCGAGAATCCCGACGACGGTGCCGCGCCGAGCTGCCGGAATCCGGTCCGGAACGATCGCCACCATGGCTGCCAGAACGGCGTTGTAGGCAAGTTGCGCGAGGCACCAGCCGAGCAACACGACGTTGAACGACGGGGCGATGCCGATAAGCGCCAACGCGGCGAGTCCGCCGAGTGCTCCTCCGATGAGGTAGGGCCGGCGCCTGCCGAACCGCGATCGCGTCCGGTCGGAGAGCGCGCCGAAGAGAGGATTGCTGACGAGCGCCACGATGGCCCCCGCGAAAAGCACCAGGGAGATGGGGCGCGCCGCGTTTGCAGGGGCGAGCTGCCTCACCCGCAGCGCCAGGGTGATGGTCGCGGGGGTCAGCAGGGCCAGCCACAGCGAGGCGTAGGCGAACGCGTAGATCGCAACGAACGGGGATCTCGTGGAAACGCCGCTGCCGGTCCCGGCGTCCGCGCGGGGATTGCTTGAGAGGTTCAGTACTTCAGGCCTTGCGGTGCCAGCGAACGCCTGACTCTAGCATTTTCACCGCAAGGCCCAGGAGCCGCCTCCTCGGCTCACTGCTCGTGAAAGAAGCGCCACCCAAGCGAAACGCGGCGGGCAATTTCACGCAGGGCCGTGGGCGTGAGCACGTTCCAAGCCGGAAAGCGCACCGGTACGGCCGTGGTATTCGAGGTCTGGGGCGCACCGGAGAGGCAGAGCCATCGCCCGCGACGCTGAGCGATGAGGTCCTCGGCCGACAGCTCATCGCCGGCGCTGAAGTCAGTGGGCAGGCTCAGAAGGACGAGGAAGCGCGGTCGTTCCGCGACGGGGCTCCGCAAGGCCTCATAGCGGTCGACCTCGAGCGAGAAGAGCAGCTTGTTGTCGACGATCGGCAGCCCGCGGCAGCTCGCTCTCAACTGGAAGTCGAGGCTGAAGTCATCGAGCTGTGCCTGGGAATCCAACTGCTCGCGGACGTGGAGCAGCACATCCACGCCGCAACGGTCGGCATGTTGACCGGCCAGAGAGCAGCCGAAGGATGCCTCCGACGCCAGCATCCTAAGGTAGGCGTAACCCAGCGCCGCCTTGCTGCCATCTTCGGCCGGAGCGGCCGGCGGGTAGATCGGCTGTTGCGCGTCCGCAGGGGTTTGTGCCATCGCCTCAGGTCTCGAGCGGGGTCACGGGGACTTCCGACGAGCTCGCTCGCCGGTTCCGGTTATCGCGTATGGCATGAAGCAACGGGCGGTCCCTCGTTACGTTGACACTGAGCCCGAGCCGCGGCGATCCGCGCCGCAACACCGACTCCCCCGGGACGGTGCGATATTAACCGGGCGAACGCCGGCAAGCTGTCGGCAATTTGTACGCCTGCTGCTACAAACGGCTACACCCGCGATTGGCGCCGCGCCGCCGTTTTCTGCGAACATGCGCTCCCTATGGGCAGCAGGCACCGCCGCTTCATTGTCGCGACTCTGGTCGCCTTCGTTCTCCCGAGCGCTGCATTTGCGGATGACGCCTGCCAGGGCCCTTCCAGCGACTGCGTCGCCGTCGGCGGTTGGAATTTCAGCCTGTCTTTGGGCGCCGGGGTCAGAACCGATCCGGTGCTGTACGAAAGCACCATTCCGCTCATCGTCATCCCGCAGTTCAGCTATTACGGCAAGCGGTTTTTCATCGATAACCTGGATGGCGGGATCACGCTCCTCGACGGCGAGCACACGACGCTCAGCCTCGTGGCGACCCCGGGCTACGACCGCGTGTTCTTCTATCGCAGCGATCCGCAGAACTTTTTCGTCAGCGGACTGAATAATTTTACAGCGGTCAAGCCCACCCCGAATGTGAGCCAACCGGGCACCGGGGTCGCCCAGGCGAAATTTCCGCCGCGTTCACGGCAGGTGACCTACCTGGCAGGCCCCGAGTGGACCTTCAAGTACACGCAGCTGACGGGGCAGCTCGATGTCCTGCGCGAGATCACCGGGCACAATCACGGGGACGAGGTGCGGGCCGCGCTGGGGATGCCACTGCCGCACCTCGGCGGATCCTGGACCGTCAGCGCCGGGATTACTTGGAAAAGCTCCGCTATCGTCAATTACTATTACGGCGCACCGGGGGTATACACGGCTGGAGCAGCCTTGAATCCCTTTCTCAAGCTGGCCTTTGCGCGGCCATTGAAGGGCAAATGGAAAATGACCGCCTTCATCGAGTACGAGCGGCTCGGCAATGCGATCGCCGACAGTCCGATCGTGAACGCGCGCTACGTGATGACCACTTTCGTGGGCACGACCTACTCGTTCTGAGGAGGCGCGGTGCCTTGTGGTCGCTGCTCGCGCCGGGCCTGCTGTTGACGCAGTACGCCGCTGCTGCGCCGAACCCCGCTGACGACAGCATCCATCTCGAGCTCAGCCCGCGAATCTGCACGTTGGCGATCCACGACAAGCAATGCCAGACCGAAGTTCACGCGCAATGGAGCGCGCCGCGCGAGGAGTCGCTGTGTCTGGTGATCCTTGACCGGCCGGAAGTGAAGCACTGTTGGGAGCATTACTCCCATGGCACGTACAGCATCGCGCTCACCTTCCGGGACGATCTGACCTTTCAGCTGCGTGATCCCGAGCTGCAGAACATTCTGGCCTCCGAGGTCCTCCGGGTGATCAGGGAGGCGCTGCACTACCGGCATCGGCGGCGCGA
This sequence comes from uncultured Steroidobacteraceae bacterium, assembly GCA_964508005.1. Taxonomy (GTDB): domain Bacteria; phylum Pseudomonadota; class Gammaproteobacteria; order Steroidobacterales; family Steroidobacteraceae; genus 13-2-20CM-66-19. Next base: position 14,014 of record CAZDTG010000058.1, on the reverse strand, counting down.
GCCCTGGAACATTTTCGAATGAGGGCTGTGCCGCAAGCTGCAGACCATCCGTATGAGCACTCCACCCCGCCCCTCGATTCTGCTGGTCGAGGATGATCTGCGGCTCGCCGAGCTGGTGAGCCGTTATCTCGACAGCAACGGCTTCGGCGTGACAATCGTCAGCCGCGGCGACGAGGTGGTCGCTCGCGTGGAGCGCAACCCGCCCGATCTCGTCATTCTGGACCTCGGTCTGCCCGGGGAGGACGGGCTGAGCATCTGCCGCCAGCTGCGGCCGACCTACCACAGTCCCATCCTCATCCTGACCGCCCGCAACAGTGACATCGATCACGTGCTGGGCCTGGAGCTCGGTGCGGACGACTATGTCATCAAGCCGGTGGAGCCGCGGGTCTTGCTTGCCCGGATCGGCGCTCTGCTGCGGCGCAACCGGCCTGCGGCCCACGCGGAGCGCAGGGTGCTGCAATTCGGACGTCTGGCCATCAACATCGGGTCGCGCTCGGTGCAGCTCGACGGCCACGCCATCACCCTGTCGGGCAACGAGTTCGATCTGCTCGTGCATCTGGCTTCGCATGCGGGGGAGATTCAATCGCGCGAGGCGCTCTTCAAGGATCTCTTCAGGCGCGAATACGACGGCACGGACCGGATGCTGGACATCCGCATCTCGCGCCTGCGCCGCAAACTCGGCGATGAGGCGGAGACGGCGGAGCGGATCAAGACCGTCTGGGGGCAGGGATATCTTTTCGTTCCCGATGCATGGTGAGGCATGGCGCGCCAGTTCCTGGGCCTGTATCTCCTCATCGTATTCACCCTGGCCATCGTCAGCTGGGGGCAGGACAGGCTGCTGCAGGCCTACAGCAGCGCGGACACCGCCGACGACAAGTCCATCGCGATTGCCATGGCCACCCTCGCAGACCAGCTGCACGGCGTGCCGCCGGATGCGCAGCGGCAAGTCGTGACGGGCGTCGCCGCCAGAACGGGCCTCGACATGGAGCTGCTCGCCACACATGACATCGCGGGCGGCGCGACCCTCGCAAGACTGAAGCGCGGCGAAATCGCCTATATGGAGGCGGCGCACGGAGACTCATGGGCGCTGCGCCGCCTCGATGACGACCGCGTGCTGGCGATCAAGTCCGTCGAGCCGGTCGCGCAGCGCGGGCTGCTCGAGTGGTCGCTCACCCTGCTCTTCTATGCGCTGATCGCCCTCGTGCTCATGATCTGGATCTGGCCGCTGACCCGCGACCTGCGCGCTCTCGAGAAGGCGGCGGCGCTGTTCGGCAATCGAAACTGGTCGTTCAACGTCCCCATCAAGCCGCACTCGCAGATCTATCCGCTCGCGCAGACCTTTCGCAGGATGGCCGCGCGGATCGACGGCCTCATCGCCTCCCACAAGGACATGTCCAACGCGGTTTCGCACGAGATCAGGACGCCGCTGTCGCGCATGAAGTTCGAGATCGAGCTAGCGCAACAGGCGGTGACTGTGGAGGAGGTGCGCCGCTCGCTCGACAACGTCAAGACCGACATCGCGGCGATCAACGATCTGGTGACGGCGACCCTGAGCTACGCGATCCTCGAGCGCGCTGACGTGGCGCTCAACATCAACGCGCACGACTTCACGAAACTCATTCCCGCGATCGCCGAATCCATCGGACGTGATACGCGTCCCGAGATCCAGATCAGCACCGCCGTGCAGACTGACGCGAGCGCAGTCCGCTGCGACGTGCATCTCATGGAGACGGTCCTCAAAAACCTCCTGTACAACGCCACGCGCTACGCGAAGCACTCCATCGGAGTGACCTTCACGTGTCAGGAGGGAGTGAACCATCTGCTCGTCGACGACGACGGCCCGGGCATTCCCGAGGCGGATCGGCACCGGGTGTTCGAATCGTTCGTGCAACTGGAGCGCAGCGCGGGCCGCAAGACCGGATTCGGCCTCGGTCTTGCGATCGTGAAGCGGGCCATCGAGTGGCATGGCGGCCAGGTCTGCGCGACGCACTCGCCTCTCGGCGGCGCCCGATTTTCCATCACGTGGCCGCTGCTGTCCTGATCCTGCGCGGGACTCGCGATGGCACTGCCTTCGTCCTTGCCGTGCAAATTCGGGCGCGACTAAACCTCCTCTTGCTTGCACAATGAGCGCATGACGACCCAGCGCGGCTTTATCCTGCAGGCGAGTTATCGCGTCGTTTCGGAGCCGAACGGTGGGCGCGCTCCTGTCGTATATCTCTATGGGCGTTTAGAGGACGGCAGCACGTTCCTCGTGCGTGACGGGCGGCAACGGCCGCGTTTCTACATCCCTGCCACCGCCGCAGAGCGCGCACGCGCCTTGGGCGCGCCCGATCCCAAGCCCATCGACAAGCACACGTTCGCAGGCGCCCCCGTGTGCTCCATCGAAGTGGCAACGCCTTCCGACGTGCCCGCGCTGCGCGACCGGTTGCACGCAAGCGGTATCGACACCTTCGAGGCGGATGTGCGCTTCGCTATGCGCTACCTGATCGAGCGCGGCATCAAGGGCGGCTGCGAAATCGAAGGGACGGCGGTGCCGGGGACAGGCGTGACCTGGATCTTCGACGATCCCGTGCTACGCCCCGCCGCGGTGAAGATCGAGCCTCGGGTGTTGTCTTTCGACATCGAAACCGACAGCAGGGGCGAACGCCTGCTGGCGATTTCGCTGTACGCGCCCGGCATCGACGAGGTTCTCATCGTCGATGGCAGCGAGCGCGCCATGCCGGACCGAGCCACGCGCTGCAGCGACGAGACCGCGGCGCTGGACGCGTTCTGCGCCCGCATTGCCGACTTCGATCCCGATGTGCTGACGGGATGGAACGTCATCGATTTCGATCTGACGGTGTTGGAAAAGATTGCCGCCCGGCTGCGTCATCCCTTGCGGCTCGGGCGCGATCCGGGCGCCATGCGCCTGCGCAAGGCGGAGGGTTATTTCGGCAGCGGGCAGGCGGCGATTCCCGGCCGGCTGGTGCTCGATGGCATCGATCTCCTGCGGGGTGCCTTCGTGCGCATGGACGATTACTCGCTCGACGCGGTGGCACGGAAGGTGCTCGGTGAAGGCAAGGCCGTCAGCGGCGACGTTCGCGACCGCATCGTTGAAATCACCCACAACTACAAGCACGACCTGCCCGCGTTCGCGCAGTATGCGCGCACCGATGCGAGACTGGCTTTTGAGATCCCGCAGCGGCTGAATCTCGTGCGCCTCGCTTTCGCGCGCAGTCAGCTGGCGGGCATGACGCCCGACCGGGTGGCCGCCAGTATCGCTTCGTTCGATTTCCTCTATCTCACCGAGCTCGAGCGGCGGGGTGTCGTCGCGCCGACGGTGCGCGGCGACGACGCGCGTGTCCACGCGGCTCAACAGGGGGGCCATGTTCTCGAGCCGCGCACGGGTTTGCATACGAACGTCTGGGTGTTCGATTTCAAGAGCCTGTATCCGAGCATCATCCGCACTTTCAACATCGATCCGCTCTCGTATGTGGAGAATCCGCCGCCCGGAGCCGATCTCATCCGCGTTCCGGGCGGTGCGTTTCAACGCGCGCCCGCGATTCTGCCGCGGATGCTGGATGAGCTCTTCCCCCGGCGCGAGGCCGCCAGAAAGGCCGGCGACGAGGTCGCCGCCAACGCGATCAAGATCCTCATGAACTCCTTTTACGGCGTGTTGGGGACCCCGGCGTGCCGCTTCTACAACCCGGCGCTCGCCAACTCCATCACCGGCACCGGCCGCGAGATGCTGCTGTGGTCGAAACGCTGGTTCGAGGCGGCCGGGTTCGATGTGCTGTACGGCGACACGGACAGCTTGTTCGTGCATGCACGCAACGACGATCCGGAGGCGGCCCGCGAACAGGCGCGGCGGCTCGTCGTCGCCTTCAACGAGGAGCTGGCGCGGCATATCGATGAACGGTGGCGGGTCGCCAGTCGACTGGAGCTGAAGTTCGAGAAGCTCTATCTGAAGCTGTTCCTGCCGCGCGCCCGGCATAGTACGCGTGGCGCGAGCAAGCGCTACGCCGGCCTGCTTCATGGGGGCGCGGACGCCGACAGCGTCGAGTTCGTCGGCATGGAGGTCGTCAGGCGCGACTGGACCGAGCTCGCCAAGCAGGTCCAGCGCGAGCTGTATCAGCGACTTTTTACCGGCCAGAGAGTCGACTCCTATCTCGCCGAAGTGGTGCGACAGGTCCGCCAGGGCAGTCGCGACGACGCCCTCGTCTATCGCAAGAACCTCCGCAAATCGGCCGACGATTACACGACGACCACACCGCCGCATGTTGCCGCCGCCCGCAAGTCGACCCAACCACCGGAGCGCCTCATCCGCTACGTGATCACGACGGCCGGCGCGGAACCGCTGGACAACGTGCAACATCCTCTCGACCGGGAGCACTACATCGACAAGCAGATCAAACCGGTCGCGGAACCGGTGCTCACGACCCTGGGGCTGGATTTCGAGCGGGTGATCGGAGATAGCCGCCAGATCGACCTTTATTCGCAGCTCGAGTGAGCGGCCGCACGAGCGCAAAATCGGTCGCGACGCTCACCGGGCGCCAGAGCTGGTCGCTCTCCTGCCGGGCGGTCTCGGCGGTGGCGACCAGGCGATCGCCCGCACCGAGAACGGCTTCGGCGATATCGCGTCCGAGGCCGCTCGCGCTGCCAGTGACTAACCAGACTTTGGACATGACGGACAGACCGGCGTCAAGGGTTACTCAGTCTCCCCAGCCGCCTTGGTCAGGGCACGCAGCATCCCGGACAGTGGGTTGACCGACGCCGCTGTGTCGGCGGGCAGCCCGTACCGCTGCGCCAAGGTGGCCGGATCGACATAGGACAGCCACGTCTTGCCCGAAGTGTCCTGCCACACGAGCACCTTGAGCGGCAGGTCAATACCGATGAGCTGGTTAGCCTGCATGAGCGGCGTGCCGCCGCGGGCATTGCCGAAGATGAGCACGGCTGTCGGCAGAAGAGTCAGGCCGGCGGCGGCGGCGCCCGCTGCGTGATCGATCCGCGCGAACACGGTGAGACCCTTCGCCTTGACGTCGGCCTCGAGACGATCCAGCGTTTCTTTCGGGCCGAAGTGACTTGCGACAGTCGTGAGTCCGTCAGCCGCCATGACACATCCTCCTCTCCATAGCAACAACAACGCGCAGATGAGCTTTACACCGCTTCGGGCGGCGGCGTGCGTCGCGACACCAACGCGTCGAGAAGATACGGCTCGCAATGAGCACCTCGCACAGTCGAAAGCGCTCGTAACCGCAGGCGTGTACGGGACGGCGATTTCCGCAATGAGTCACGTACGGAAAGTCGGAGACCATCGTCGTTAACCTCGGGAACGCCTCAGGTCACGCACGGCAGAGTGCATGGAGCGTGCGACGGCGGCAGCGCTCCTTATTGGACAGTCACGCCCAAATTTAATTTTTCAATCGCGCGCCGAGGCGTGACGCGCTAGCCTTCCTCTCGCTCGAGAAAGGCCGGAGGCCGCATGAACCCAGAAACGCTGCCAGATCGGGCGATCGCGAATTTCTACGGCGAGCGCAAGGACCAGACCTTCCCCACGCTCACACCCGCCCAGATCGCCCGGCTCGCTCCGCACGGACAGAAGATTGCCGTACGCAGGGGCCAGATCCTCGCCGAGCCCGGCGAGAGGCATCGCAAGCTGTTCGTCGTTCTATCCGGGAGCATCGAGATCGTGCGTCCGACGATGCAAGGTGAGCAGCCCCTGGTCACACTCACCGCCGGTGGGTTTACCGGCGAGATGAGCACTCTACGCGGCGTCGGGAGCCTCGTTCGCGCACGAGTCCGGGACGACGGCGAGCTCCTTGCGATCCCCGACGATCAGCTGCGCACGGTCGTGCAGACGGACGCCCGGCTGAGCGAGCTCTTCATGCGGGCGTTCATTCTGCGCCGGGTGGCCCTCGTTGCCGCCCAACAGGGCAATGTCATTCTGATCGGATCGCGCCACTCCGCCGGCACGCTGCGCGTGCAGCAGTTCCTCACCCGCAATGCCTATCCGTATGTGAACCTCGACGTCGACAGCGACCCCAGCGTGCAAGCGCTGCTCGACCGGTTTCACGTCACCGTCGAGGAGATCCCGCTGGTGATCTGCCGCGGCGAGAAACTGGTGAAGAACCCGAGCAACGAGGAGCTCGCCGAATGTCTGGGGATGAACCCGCAGATCGACTGCAAGACCGTGCACGACCTGGTCGTCATTGGGGCCGGCCCAGCGGGTCTCGCCGCCGCGGTGTATGCGGCTTCGGAAGGTCTCAACGTGCTGGTGCTCGAGACCAACGCGCCGGGCGGGCAGGCGGGCTCGAGCTCGCGGATCGAGAACTACCTGGGTTTTCCCACCGGAATCTCGGGACAGGCGCTGGCGGGACGGGCGCTCGTGCAGGCGCAGAAGTTCGGTGCCGAGGTGGCGATCGCCAACACCGCGCTGCACTTGCGCTGCGAGCCGCAGCCCTATGAGATCGCCTTGTCGCGCGGACACCTCGTGCGGGGCCGGGTCATCGTCATTGCCAGCGGCATCGAATACCGGCAGCTGGCGCTGACCAACATCGAGCGCTTTCACGGCGTGGGGATCTACTATGCCGCGACTTTCATCGAGGGGCAGTTGTGCAAGGACGAAGACATCGTGATCGTCGGCGGCGGCAACTCCGCCGGACAGGCGGCCGTGTTTCTCGCGACCATCTGCAGGCACGTGCACCTGCTCGTGCGCTCGGACGGTCTCGCCTCGAGCATGTCGCGTTATCTCATCCGCCGCATCGAGGAGACTCCGAACATTACCTTGCGGACGCGCACCGAGATCACGGCCCTCGAAGGCGACACGCGCCTGGAACAGGTTACCTGGTATTGCAAGCGGGACGAGCGCAGCGAGACCCACCCCATCCGGCATATCTTTCTCATGACGGGCGCCGTGCCCAACACGAGCTGGCTGGAAGGTTGCGTGGCGCTCGATGAGAAAGGGTACGTGCGAACCGGCGCCGACCTGCACGCAGAGGATCTTGCCGCGGGTGGCTGGCCGCTCACGCGGCAACCGTATATGTTCGAAACCACGGTGCCTCGGGTCTTCGCGGTCGGCGACGTCCGCGCTGGAAGCGTGAAGCGGGTCGCCGCGGCGGTCGGTGAAGGCTCAGCCTGCATCCAGCTGGTGCATCGTATATTGGCCGAGTAAGGTCGGACAACGAGGATCATCCCATCATGAGCGACTTTGAGCTGACCCCTCCGGTGCAGAGCTTCGATCACCTGCGCGGGCCGCCGCATTCGGCAGTGACCGTGGTCGAATACGGGGATTTCGAGTGCCCGAACTGCAAGCAGGCCGCTCCCGCGGTCAAGTTGCTGCTCGAGCGCTTCGACGAGCGCGTCTGCTTCGTATTCAGGCACTTTCCGCTGCCGGAAGTCCATCCGCACGCCATGATGGCGGCACAGGCGGCGGAGGCGGCCGGCGCGCAGGGCCAGTTCTGGGCGATGCACGATCTCCTGTTCGAGAACCAGACGCACCTGAACGCGCAACACCTGAAGAGCTACGCGGAGCAGCTCGGCTTGGTCATGGCGCGCTTCACGGCTGAAATGGACGACGAAATCTACCTGCAGCGGGTCCGGGAGCACATGGAGAGTGCCCGGGCAAGCGGTGCGCGCGGGACCCCGACCTTCTTCGTCAACGGCCGCATCCAGGATGTGTCATTCGGCCTGCGTGCGCTGTTCGACGCGGTCGAGAAGATTCTGAAACACCACCGCTGACGGGTTCGCGCCGGCGTGAAGCGGTTCGATGACCGCACCCCGACGCCGAGCTTACTTGGTGCCGGGCAGGGCGACTGAGAGCTCGAGGACTTCGTGACCGTCCTCGCGCTCCAGGTTCACCTGGACCGCCTCGGGGTCGACATTGACGTATTTCTTGATGACTTCGAGCAGCTCACGGCGCAGCAGAGGCAGGTAATCCGGGCCGCCGCGTGCGCTGCGCTCCTGAGCGACGATGATGCGCAGTCGCTCCTTGGCGACGTTGGCTGTCGGGGGGCTACGGCGGAAGAGAGCGAGTAACCCCATGTCAGCCTCCGAACATGCGTGCAAAAAAGCCCTTCTTCGGTTCGTCCACAAAGCGCAGTGGTAGTGATTCGCCGAGCAGCCGCGCTACCGCGTCGTCGTAAGCGCGGGAAGCATCGCTCTCGTCGTTGAGGATAACGGGCACACCCGCGTTCGACGCGGAGAGTACGTCAGTCGATTCCGGGACTACGCCGATCACGTCCAGGCCAAGAATTTCCTTCACATCATTCACGCTCATCATCTCGCCTGTCGCCACACGCCGGGGGCTATAGCGGGTTAGCAACAGATGTTCCTTGACACCGCCATTGCCTTGCTCCGCGCGCTGAGTCTTGCTCGCGAGCAAGCCGAGAATGCGATCGGAGTCGCGCACGGATGAGACTTCGGGATTCACCACGACGACGGCACGATCGGCAAAATACATCGCCAGATGCGCACCCTTCTCGATGCCCGCGGGGGAATCGCAGATCACGTAATCGAAACCCTCGGCGGTGAGCTCGTCGAGCACACGCCGAACGCCTTCGGAGGAGAGTGCGTCCTTGTCGCGCGTCTGCGACGCCGCCAGAACGTAGAGCGTCTCGATTCTTTTGTCCTTGATGAGCGCCTGCTTGAGGGTGCAGTCGCCCTGGATGACATTCACGAAGTCGTACACGACGCGCCTCTCGCAGCCCATGATGAGGTCCAGGTTGCGCAGGCCGATGTCGAAATCGATGACGGCGACTTTTTTACCGCGGCGCGCGAGGCCGCACGAGAGACTGGCCGAGGTGGTGGTCTTGCCGACGCCGCCCTTGCCGGATGTCACAACGATGATTTCGGTCAATGCTTGATCTCCTGAAGGTGCTAACCGCCTATTCTGCCAAAATGCAGCTTCTCGCCATCCAACCACGCCTGGACGGGCTTGCCCGCGAGCTCGGGAGGGATGGTCTCAAAAACCCGGAACACGCCGGCGATGGACACGAGCTCGGCGTGGAATTCCTGGCAGAAAACGCGCGCCGTGACATCGTCACGTGCTCCGGCCATTGCGCGTCCGCGCAGTGCGCCATAGATGTGCACGCAGCCGTCCGCCATGACCTCCGCACCGGCACTCACCATTGCGGTAACCACGAGGTCGCGATTACGCGCATAAACGCGCTGCCCGGAGCGCACCGTTTGCTGATGCATGAGCGCCGGTAAGCCAGCGGATTCGGGAGGCGCGGGCGCCGCTTGCACGACCGGGACGCTCTGGTTCTGCGCACGGAAGTGAGACAGAACGGGGATCTGCAGTGCACCCGAGAGCGCCTCCACACCGAGCGAGCCCGTTGTCAAACCGATCGAGAGCATGCCGGCGCGTCGTACGGCATCGATCACTCCGCGAACCTCGGCGACGTCGGGACTCTTCTCCAGGCCGCTCAGATCGAGGCAGACCGCCGTGCGTTCGAAAAAACGCGGCGCCGTGGCGATCCGTCCAGTCAGCTCGTCGAGAATCACTCCTGGATCGGTCGTCCGGATCCGTACCTGGACCAGGCCCACCTGGCCGAAACGAATATCGATGGCAGACTCATGCTGAGCGCCGGCTGGCTTATGCATCATTTTAGAGTTGTCTGAAAGAATTCCGTCTGAATCCTCAACGAGCGCCGCGCACCTGCGGCACGGCTCACGCGGGGATGCCGCGAAGTGTACCGTTTACTCTCTCTGACTCAACCGAAAATCGTCGCCCGTCCGCATGCAACTTGCGGACCGTCGGGTGCGGGCGGCCTCAGGGCCTGCGCACGCCCCGTGTGGGCTGCGCTTCGAGCGGATTTTCGGGCCAGTGGTGTTTCGGGTAGCGGCCGCGCATGTCCTTGCGGACCTCCGCGTACGAGCCGCGCCAGAAGCTCGCCAGGTCGCGGGTGACCTGCACGGGCCGCTGCGCGGGCGAAAGGAGCTTGAACGTAACTGGAACACGGCCGCCGCCGATCCGCGGCGTGGCATCCAGGCCGAACACCTCCTGCAGCCGCACCGAAATAGCGGGCGCGCTCTGATCGAGGTAGTCGATGCGGATCTGCGACCCGCTGGGGACCTGCAGATGAGTGGGCGCGACGGCGTCGAGTGCCCGCTGCTGCTCCCACGTCAAGAGCGAGCGCAGCGCATCCATCAATGGGAGACGCGCGAGATGTTCTTTACGTGTCATGCCATCCAGCCACGGACCGAGCCAGCTTTCCAGGGCGGCCTCCAGATCGGCGTCCGACGCCGCCGGCCAGGAGCCGCCGGCCTCGCCCGACGGGTTGTCCGAGCCGTGGAGCTTGCGAGCGAATTCGATGCGTGCCTGCAAATCGCGCGAGTCGCGAGTCCAGGGGAGGGCCTCGATGCCGAGCTCACGGATCCCCGCCAGCATCGCGGCCCGGGCGGCTTCGGCGGGGATCTTCGCAAGGGGCCTCTCTTCCAGCACGATCGAGTCCAGCTGCACGGTGCGCCGTGCGACGACCGCCTGCTCGCGCGAGCTCCATTCCACCGACTCCCGCCGCCGCAAGCGTTCCGCGAGATGCTCTTCGACATCAGAGCGCGCCAGCGGCGCGGCCAGGAGAATTCGTGCATCACGCTCCCGATCGTCGAGGTCGACCGCCACGATGAGCTCCTGCTTCGCCAGCCCCTGTGGCTCGGCAAAGTAAGCTCCGCGGCCGTTGGCGAGCGTGAAGCGTCCGTCCGCTCCCGACCTGCGGCGGCCTATCCTGTCGGGGTAGGCAAACGCCAACACCACACCTACGTCGTCGGCACCGTAGACAGACTCGCTACCTCGGGAGTCGGAGCCGGACGCTTCCACTTGGCGCAACAAGTCTCGCGCCGCCCGGCGTGCGCGCTGCAATCCGAATCGGTCGACGCCTGCAGGACTGCCCTCACCCCGGATGATTTCAATGCGCGTACGAATGTCTGCATCGCGGGACCCCCTCACTCCCCGTAGCAGATCACGCTCGGCAAGCAGCGCGGCCAGATCGGCGGCCAGCGCCAGGCGTCCCATCGTCCGTGCTCGTAAGAGCATGTGAGCGAAGCGAGGATGCACGCCAATGCCCGCCATCTCCCGTCCATGCGATGTTATGCGCCCCTCGGAATCCAGGGCGCCGAGCCTTTCCAGCACATCCCGCGCGCTCGCCAGCATGGCCGCTGGCGGCGGGTCCAGCCAGCGCAAAGCGCTGGGATCGCGCGTCCCCCAGCTCGCGAGCTCGAGCGCCAGCGGAATGAGATCGGCTTCCATGATCTCCGGGGGAGTAAACGGCGCGAGACTTCGATGTGCTCCCTCGCTCCACGCGCGATAGGACACACCGGGCTCGGTACGGCCGGCTCTGCCCTGCCTCTGATCGGCGGACGCGCGGGAGATCCGCTGCGTTTCGAGACGGCTCATGCCGGTGGCTGGGTCGAACATCGAGCGGCGCACGAGCCCGGAGTCGACAACGACACGGACGCCTTGGATCGTGAGGCTCGTCTCGGCGATGTTTGTGGCGAGAACGACCTTGCGCGTGCCGGGAAGCGAGGGTGTCAGGGCGGCATCCTGATCCTCGGGGGCTAACTCGCCGAAGAGGGGGAAGATACGGAGCGCCCGGTCTATGTCTGCTGCTTCGATGAGCGACTGGACGCGGCGGATTTCCCGCGCGCCGGGAAGAAACACGAGGACATCGCCCGTTTCCTCCCGCAGCGCCCTTACAACGAGTTGCGCGGTGAGCTTCTCCGGCGAGTCCGCGATACTGCCGCCTGGCGCGAAGACCCCGGGGAGCAGTGGCGCGCCCTTGCCTGCAAACCGCGACTCGACCGGAAACATACGTCCCGCGGACGTGACGGTCGGTGCGTCGCCGAGTAGGCGTGCGACAGCTTCTCCGTCGAGCGTCGCGGACATGACCAGCACCTTCAGATCCGGCGTGAGGTTCTCCCGCGCATCCAACACGAGCGCCAGGCCAAGGTCCGCCTGCAGACTGCGTTCGTGGAACTCGTCAAAGATGACAGCCGCCACGCCCTCGAGCGCCGGATCGTTTTGCAGCATGCGGGTGAGGACACCTTCCGTGACGACCTCGATGCGAGTGTCGCGGGACACGCGCGTATCCATTCGCATGCGATATCCCACCGTGCGGCCCACGCTTTCGCCAAGCGTCTGCGACATACGCTGCGCAACGGCGCGGGCAGCGAGACGGCGGGGTTCCAACATCAGGATGCGCTTACCGCGTGTCCAGGGCTCACCGAGCAAGGCGAGCGGCACGACAGTGCTTTTGCCGGCCCCGGGCGGCGCCTGCAATACAGCCGACGAGCTGCGGCCGAGCGCCTTCCTGAGAGCGGGCAACACGGCGTCAATAGGGAGGCCGGAAGTCAGCATGGAGTCATTGTGCGGCATCGGCGGGAGCTCGCGCGCCTGGGTGTCAGTGCGCCCAGACTCCCGCCGCAAAGCAGATCCAACCCGCGATCAGAGCCAGGCCGCCGAAGGGCGTCACTATCCCGAACGGGCGGGGGGCCCCGAAGGTGAGCGCGTACAGGCTGCCCGAGAACAGCACGATGCCAATGAGCACCAGCACCGCAGCCCAACGCAGCGCTGCCGCGTCAATGAAGCGTAAAGCGAGACCGATGCCGAGCAGCCCGAGCGCGTGAAAAAAATGATACCTCACCGCGGTCTCGTAGATCTGCAGCCGATCGGGCGACAACTGCGCCTTCAACGCATGCGCGCCGAAGGCGCCGAACACCGTCGCCAGGGCGAGCAGGATGCCTGCGAGCGTGAGCGTGCGGCTGCTAGTCACCGCGGAGGCCGAGCAGCGGCTTGATGAGATCGAGCGGCAGCGGAAAGACGATGACCTGCGTCCTCTCGTGTGAGATATCCGCGAGCGTCTGCAGATAGCGCAGCTGCATCGCGCTCGGCTGGCGTGCAAGCGACTCCGCGGCTTGCACGAGCATCTGCGCCGCCTGGCTTTCGCCTTCGGCGTGAATGATCTTCGCGCGGCGGGTCCGCTCGGCCTCGGCCTGTTTGGCCATGGCGCGGATCATGCTCTCGTCGAGATCGACGTCCTTGATCTCCACGTTCGCCACCTTGATGCCCCACGCTTCCGTCGCCTGGTCCAGGATCAGCTGGATGTCGCTGTTGAGCTTGTCCCGCTGGGAGAGGAGATCGTCCATCTCGTGCTGGCCGAGGACGGAGCGCAGTGTCGTCTGCGCGACCTGGCTCGTGGCATCGAACGGGTTGGCAACCTGGAGGACGGCCTTGCCGGGGTCGACGATGCGGAAATAGACGACCGCGTTCACTTTCACCGAGACGTTGTCGCGCGTGATCACGTCCTGCTTGGGTACGTTGAGCACGATGACCCGCAGGTCCACCTTGCGCATCTGCTGCACGACCGGCCAGACGAAGATGATTCCGGGCCCTTTGATGCCGGTGAAACGCCCGAGGCTCAGCATCACGCCACGCTCGTACTCGTTCAGTATCTTGATGGCGCTGAAGACCAGCAGGGCGACGAAGATGACAATGATGATACCGAAAGGCATGACGCTCTCCGGCCGCTTCAGGGCGGCTCCACCCACAATGTTAGTCCTTCCACCCTGACGATGCGCGCCATATCGCCGGCGCGCAGCGCAACGTCGCTGACTGCATTCCACAGTTCGCCGCGGTAGCGCACACGGCCCTTGCCGGGGAAGCCCTCGACAACCTCGACATGGTCGCCGATCATCCCTTGCACTCCGGTGACGACCGGACGGCGCATGGAGTGAGCGGCAAAATACGCTATGCCCACTACCACGAGCCCGCCGACGGTGGCAATCGCGCCGATCAACGGGAGTGCGATGTTCATTCCGGGCACGTCGGTATCGAACAGGATGAGCGACCCCACCACGAATGCGATGAGTCCGCCGAGGCCCAGCGAGCCGAAAGTCGGGAAGAAAAACTCGGCGACGATCATCCCGATGCCGAGCGCCACGAGAGCCAGACCCGCATAGTTCACCGACAGGATCTGAAAGGCGAACAATGCCAGCAGCAGGCAGATCGTGCCGACGACGCCCGGCAGCACCACCCCGGGGTTGT
>CAZDTG010000057.1:2150-25675 GCA_964508005.1 uncultured Steroidobacteraceae bacterium | reverse complement strand
GCGATGGGCGATTTCTTGGGCGACAGTATTCCAGCGAACCCGATCGGCCGTACCGAGTTGGCGCTTATCGCTGCCGTCCGGCTTCCATGATGAAGCGGTCGCGCTCGGTGACGTCCGTCACTTTCTCCGCGAGCATGGAATACAGTTGCGCCTCGTCGATGGCCGTCTGCGCTGCTTTTCGAGTGAGAAGACCCGCAATGGGCCCGAGATAGCGCGCCAGCAGAAGGGTTGCGCGCTGCGTAGCCTCCGGTGTCAGCGGCCGGCCGACGATGTTGGCAAAGGTGATGACGTTCGCTGCGCGCAGCGGCGGCTCGCCGGGATCCGTGGACGCATCCTCTCCGGCCTGTAAAAACAGTCGTCGCTCCTCCGGCGTTTTCAGGTAGCTTGCCAGGAGCCGGTACAGTTCCTGCCGGCTCGCGGTCGTCGCGGCAGCATCCTGGACCAGTACCCGCGCCACCGGCCCCATGATCGCCATCAACTGCCGTTCGATCTCGGCCAACTGGTCCCGCGACCATGCGGCCAGCGAGCGCGAGTCGGCGACGTTGCGCCCACGGCGGGATCCGGACGACGCCGGTGCCTGGACCGCGGGCGGCGAGCCGGATGCTGCCGCGGCCTTCGGTCCGACAGGTTGACGGCTGATGGCCGTTGCGATCATCCGAGCCCTGTCCGACATGGTCGGCGAAGGCGGCCGGGTTGACATCGTGTCCCAGCTTACGCGCAGCGCCTCCTGGAATTCTCCCGCCGTCGCATATCGATTCGCCGCAACCTTGTCGAGCGCCCTCGCGACGACCGGGTCAAAGACCTGTGGGAGCAATGGATTGGCGCTCGACACCGGTTTGGGCACCTCGTGGCAGACCTTGTACATGACTTCAGCGGTTGTGCCCTGGAATGGAGGCGCCCCGGAGAGCAGCTCATAGAGCACGGCCCCCGCGGCATGAATATCGCATCGATGATCGACGACGCCTCCGAGGTATTGTTCCGGCGCCATGTACTGGGGCGTGCCCACGATCAAGCCGCTTTGCGTCTGGGACCGTGGCCCGATCTTTGCGATACCGAAGTCCGTGATCTTGACGAGGCCCTCGCGCGTGACCAGCAGGTTGGATGGCTTGATGTCACGATGGATTACGCCTTGGCGATGCGCGTACGCGAGGCCGGCGAGCACCTGCTGCATGGCGCTGATGGCATCTTCCATGTGCAGTTCCGGGCGCTGCTTGACGTACTCATCCAGGGCGCAGCCGTTGATATACTCCATCACGATATACGCGCCGATCGGATCCTGATCGTCGTAGTCGAAGATCGTGACGATGGCCGGGTGATTGAGGCGCGCCACGGCGCGCGCCTCATTGCGAAAGCGCGCCGAAAGCTCCTGCGGCGTGACGTCGTGTCCACGGTCGAGTTGCAGGATCTTGAGGGCCACCGTGCGCTCGAGTGTTGTATCGAACGCGCGATAGACCGTGCCCATGCCGCCGATTCCAAGGGCATCCATGATGTCGTACTTGCCGATACTGCGCGGTATCATGGCGCTATGCCAACATCTTCAAGGCCTCGACGAGGCTGCGCCGCATTCGATTGAATGACGCGCCGAGAGCTGCGATCTCATCGCTGCCCTTCGTCGGGAAGTCCGGAGCATCCATTGCTCCCAGGCTGACCTGATCGGCGATGGCGGCGAGCTTGCGCACGGGCCGCACGACCAACACGGTCAAGAGGATGTTCACGGTCACGAACAGAAACAGGAACAGGCCGACCAGCATGTACACGAAGCTTTGCAGCGCGGCTTGAGCGCGCTGCAGCGGCAACTCGTACGGCACGCTCACGATTTGGGCGCCCACCACGTCCTTGAACTGCCAGCCGAATCCGTTCGCGGGACCGTATAGATCGGTCATGGTTTGTGGCGCGGCGTCGACCGCGCTGTGGCATTGGAGGCACTTGGGATCTGTGATCCGCAGCGGACGGGCCAGCCAGAGCGTCCTGCCGGTCGGGCCGTCCCGCTCCCCGATCAGCTCCTTGGTATCGGCGTTCTCCCGGAAATGGGTGACGACGTCTACCTCCCAATCGACGGCGCGATCGCGCAGGTTCGTCGGATTGAGCGTGGCTTCCTTATAGGAATACTCGGGGAAGGTCTTGCGGAGGTTGTTGAAATATTCGGTTGCGGAGTAAGAGGGGACTGTCTGCGGGAGGAAGCGATACCGCATCTGGGTATCGAGGAGCGGCTTGATCTGGGAGACCGTATAGGCGCGCACGGCCAGGGCCGACTCCATCATGATGCGCGCGTTGCCTTGAATGTCGGCGCGCGCATTTTCGAGGAGCAGGCGCTTGGCCACGCTGTAGCTTGCCGCCAGCCCGAGGAGGAACACGATCACGAGCAGGATGTTCACTTTGAAGAGGAGTTTCATTTCTGCCTGCTCCCTCGTTGTGATACCGGCTAGTGGGGAGTTGCTTCAGCGCTGCGCGGGGCGCCCGGGGGGAGTTCCTCATCCGGCGGCGGTGGCGGATGCAGGATCGGAACCCATTCGGGCAACTGACTGAGGTGCGCATCCATTGCCGCAAAAAACGCCGGATCCTTCAGGCGGCCACGGAAGCGCGTGATGAAGCCCGAACGCCAGTCGCGAGGCATGGTGAGCCACGACTGGATATCAGCATAGGTCACGTCGCGAACCCGTTTCGCCTCCGTCGGTTTTTGCAACGGCGCCGCAGCCTGCTCCGGGAGCGGATCGCGGAATGCGATCGGCATCCTGGCCACGAAGTCGGCGGACGGACGCTGTTGCATCATCACGGACTCGCGATTCTCGCGGACGAAGAACTGGTTTGGTTGGGTGGCCCTGTCGGTGCGCGTCGCCGCATCATCACGCAGAAGCAGCGTCGCGGAATCCTGCTCATCGAAGATGGCATCAAGGCCGTCATCGGCGTGAATGAGCACCACCGCATGCCGGCTCTGGATACCCAATCGGGTGCCGATGACCCGAATCGCCTCCACTCCGGCGCTACCGCGCACGTCTGCCTTCACCCAGCCCCTGAGCACGATTAGGGTTGGAATGTCAGCCCGCTGCAGAATGTAGACCTGACTCGAGGGCCCGATGCCAAGCAGGCTTCCGCCAGTCAGCCCGATCGCGAGGAATGCCTCGGGTCCCGTCTCAATGATGTCTCCGGCGAGGAGCGTGACCCCTTTGGAGCCCGCACAAATGGCGCTCTGACGGATGATGGTGAAGGGGCCGCCGTCGGCAACCGACACGAAGCCGCTGAGCGGACTCACGGGAGTTTTGGCTTGAGCGAGACAAACCCAGAGGACGACCGCGAGCAAGGCAATCCATTGGACATGCTTGACGTCGCACCGGCGAAAGAGAATTCGCTGGAGGATAGTTGTCATTTGTTGTCCACCACACGCCCGCATCCTGCGGGCGAGCCACCACAGTCCGCCGCGTTGTAGTCTAGCGCGTCGTATCCAAGTCTGACACCCGCTTCGGCCCGCGAAGCCCACTCTCGCGCTCCTGCAGACGGTGGCAGGAGCTGAAGCGTAAGGGACGGCAGGTCTGCCGATCTTGAGCTTGGCGATCGGCTTCAGTTCCGGATAACCCGCGGGACGCTGCACACGCGTGCCGATGAAGTCAGGAGGTGGTCGCGAAGGAGAGTCCGTGGGCGTGGGTCCAGTACCACGTCCGAATCGCGATCCAGCGGGCCTTGCCAGGTTCGGCCAGCAGCAACTGCGTTGATGTGTTCTTCCTGCATGTTCGCAATGACTGATTCAACGTATTTCGTGTATCCGTTTGCGGTGAGGATCACGCGTGCGATGCGTGCCAAGGTATACCCACGCCCAGCGTGTAACCGGCGTTCATTCGAGTGCCGTGATGAGCTCCATGTGCCTTCGCGAGGTCAGTTGATCTGCACGTGATAGTATGGCGGCAGGCACGGTGGCTCAAAATGACACAGAGTGGGACACGGCACCCAGGCCCCGACACGATGATCCAAAGTGCCCTGGATCGCCGCAACCTGCGGGCACTTTTTGCTGCGCTGCCGCTACTGAGAGACCTCGATGCCGATCTCCTAGACGGAATCACGCGGGAAATCGAATGGTTCTCGCTTCCCGGAGGCGCGACCCTCTTCAGCGCCAGTCAGCCCGTGGACGGCCTGTACGTCGTCGTCAACGGAGCCCTGGGAGTTTACTCGGTGCGTCCTGGAGGGGGCTCGCAGCTCACCGGAAGGATCCTCGCGGGCGAAACCGTCGGTGAAAGTGATGTCATCACCGGAAGGAACCGGTCGGTGACAGTGGTGGCATTGCATGACAGCGAAGTCGCACGATTGTCGGTCAGTACCTTTGAGAAACTCGTGGCGAGGCACCCGCAAAGCCTGCGTCACGTCGTCAATGTCGTCACGTCGCGGCTGGAGGCACTTCAGCATGGCAGTAGTCAACCCCGCGTAGCACCCAAGGCCCTGGTCGTCGTACCGAACGGGTCTGATGTCGATGCGCCGCGGTTTGCCTCGACCCTGGCGCAGTGCCTGCGCGAGATGGGGCGGACCGAAATCGTGCTGAGCAGTCTGGCTAATGACCAGACAAGTCACTGGTTTCACCGGCTGGAACGCGCCAACGATTTCGTCGTCTACGTGTCGGATGCGCAGCCAACGAACTGGTCGAAACTTTGCCTGAGACGCGCCGACATCGCGCTGCTGCTCGCCCGGAACGAGAGCCCGCCTCGGGCCTGGCGCGTCTTCGAAGGGAAGCACGATCTCGAGGCCGCAGGGCGACCCGTGGAGATCGTCCTCCTGAGTGACGGATCACGGTGCACACAAACGTCGCGGCGCTGGGTCACGCTGCACTCGTCCCGACGCCACCATCACGTACGCGGGCCGGCGGACATAGCGCGAGTCGCACGACTGGTGACCGGACGGGCACTGGCAGTGGTCCTTTCGGGCGGGGGCGCACGCGG
This sequence comes from uncultured Steroidobacteraceae bacterium, assembly GCA_964508005.1. GTDB lineage: Bacteria > Pseudomonadota > Gammaproteobacteria > Steroidobacterales > Steroidobacteraceae > 13-2-20CM-66-19. The sequence goes on along the minus strand of CAZDTG010000057.1, from coordinate 20,756 downwards.
CTTCGCTCAAATTGGTGTCATGCGTGCGCTGCAGGCCGCGAGTCTGCCGGTGGATGCCATAGGGGCAACCAGCATTGGCGCGATCATCGGCGCAGGATGGGCCGCCGGCTGGACGTATGCCCAGATGAAGGAGCGCGTGCATCGCTCGTTCGTCGACACGAATCCTCTGGGAGACTACACGCTGCCGTTCGTCTCACTCGTTGCCGGGCGCAGAGTGAACCGTCTGCTGCGTGCCGAGTTCGGGGAGGCGCATATCGAGGATCTGCAGCTGCCGTATTTCTGCGTGTCCGCGAATCTCACCAACGGCCAGGCCGCAGTCCATCGCCGCGGACCGCTGTGGCTGTGGTTGCGGGCCTCCGTGGCGATCCCTGGTGTGTTGCCACCACTATTCGCTCAGAGGCAGGTGCATGTGGACGGCGCCACGATCAACAACCTGCCTGTCGACATCATGCGCGACAGCCTGGATGCCGCAATTATAGCAGTTGATGTTGGCGCGGATCGCACGTTCGAGACGAATGCCGAAATGACAGAAGTGCCACCAATCTGGCGTCTGCTCCCTTGGCTGCGTCGCGAGCGCCCACGAGTGAACATCCTGCAGATCCTGCTTCGCTCGGGCATGATCAACAGCGCTGCAAGCACCATTGCGCAGCGCGAGCTCGCCGACCTGGTGCTGAAACCCCCCCTCGAGCGCATCGACCTGCTCGACTGGAAAGCCTTCGACCGCGCGATCGAGCTCGGGTACCGTTACGCGAGCGAGGTGCTGGATGAGCACGGCGCAGCGCTGATGCGATCACTCAATTCCCGTGGTGTTGTATCTCGGCAAACCCCACAACCCAGTTGATCGCGATGCGTTGAGCTCGAGGCGGCCGTGGCGGCAGTCGCCCGAGCAGGCTTCATGTGTTCTCCCGGTCCCCCCTGGGTTGCACGGATGTGGTCGCATTGTCAGCAACGTCGAGACTATGCACCTGAGCTTCGTAGGCTTCCCGAAACGCCTTGCCGAAAGAATGCTGGAAATCCTCCTGCGCCCCCTGGCGGAGCGAGCGGAAGTGCTCCAGGTAGAGCTCCCACAGGCGTGCTTTGCGGCGCGCCGGCCGCAGCGATTCGAACACTGACGGCGTGCCGAGGGTCGCTTCGAGCTTCACGGGGTCGAAGCGATCGAGCACCACCTCCAGTGCCGAACGCATTCCGGCCATCACCCCGACCTGGTGCGACTGCAGATCCATCACTGCATCGCGCAGCGCCGGAGGCCCCGCCAGGAATCCGCGCGCCGGGGGTTTCAACATCAGCTGCAGCGCCACGCCCGCATCCGGCGCGAATTTCAGTGGATTGTTGCCGCGTACCTGAATCATGGTCATCTGAGCCTGTATTTCATCCTTGGCCACCGCGCGCATCGCGACCAGGCGGTGGAGCCCCTCGACTGCAATCCTCAACATCGCTCCGATAGTGCTCAGAAGCTCGATCGAGGGTCCCTCTGGCAGAGGCAATGCGATCCCGGCGCCCTTGAGAAAGCCTCGCCACAAGTCTTCACCGCTGACCGCGGTTTGCACCGAAGCACCCGGTGAGCTGCCAGCGCTCTGTGCCCAGCGTAGCGTGCCCCCGGGAGCCGGCTCCGGCGCTGACGGCGCTCCCTTCGGCGCGGCTGCAGAGCCGGCATCGCGATGTGTGATGACCGTGCGTCCGCGCAGAATAGTCGCGCTGGTCTCGTCCTCTTCGAAGGCCGCCCGCAGGGTGTAGCCACCGATTCTGAGCTCGTCACCCTCGCGCAACATGACCCTCATACCGGAGCTCAGTGGCCGCCCGTTGTGCAGGATCGGGTTTGCAGCGCTGACGTTCTCGATCCAGTAGCCGTCGTCACGGTGGAGAACCTGCGCCTGGATGCGCGAGATCATCCGTTCGGCATCCGGCAGGGTGAAGGTGACAGTATCCGAGCGCCCCAAGGTGCCTCCGCGCTCGTCGAAGCGGCCGATGAGAGGCTGGCTCAGGGGCTGTTCGTTGAGCGCGATGCCCTGCAGGACAAGGGTCATGGGGAGTCACCGACACTACAACCGCATTGAGTAGTTAAACTCCGTTACCTCCAGCGAGGCAAATGACCAAAGTCACATGGAGGGCGCGCCTCTTGGTGCGCCGCGATATTGCGCTTGAAAGCTCATCGCCTCAGGTGCTTGACGAGCCGCACGATATGGCGCGGCTGCAACGGTTTGTGCAGGATTACGAGTCCGCTCTCGTGAGCCAGCTTCAGCAGCTCGGGTGAGGTATCACCGGTGATCAGGACGGCTGGGGTGGCATCCCCGGAAACGCAACGCACGGCCCGCACCGCGTCGATGCCATTTTCCTGTCCCCGCAGCCGCCAATCCGACAGGATCAGGTCGATTCGTTCGGGCGCCGCCCTGGCGACCTCCACCGCTTCGGCGATGGTGGCCGCCACAAGAACATCGACGTGCAGCGGCCGCAGCAGCTCGCGGGTGGCTTCGCGGATTGCGCGCTCATCGTCGATCAGCACAACCGTGATCGTGCCCAGCTTACGCGGGGGCAAGGTGTCAGCCTCGCTTGGCGTCGCATCGATAGCGTTGGCCTCACCCGCAGGAACGAGGACGCGGAAAACACTGCCGCGGCCCAGCTTCGAATGCACCTCGAGTGGATGCTCGAGCAGGGTGCAAAGCCGTTGGACGATGGCGAGCCCCATGCCGAGGCCGCGACCACGGTCCCGCTCAGGGTTGTCGATCTGGTAGAACTCCCGAAAGATCATCTCTTTCCTGTCTTCGGGAATGCCAACGCCGGTATCCCAGATTTCCAACGCGACTCCGCGACGGTGGCGGCGCGCCGCCACCAGGACCCCTCCCTGGCGCGTGTATCGCAGCGCATTCTGTACCAGGTTGGCCAGCACTCGCTCCAGAAGGAGCGGGTCGCTGTGGACGATCCGGCGCGTCGCTCTGAAGCGCAGCGCGAGATTGCGTGCTTCGGCATCGCCGCCGAACTGCTGATACAGGCGTCGAAAGATGTCCCGGATGGGAAAGGTTCGGGGTGACTTCTCCACCAGCCCCGCATCGAACTTGGAGATGTCCAGCATCGCACCGAACGAATTTTCCAAAGCCTCGATGGCGCTCATCATGTTGCGGACCAGGGGCTTTTCCGGGGTATTGTGCAGATGTTGCTCGAGCGCTGCGCAGAACATGCCGAGTGCATGCAACGGCTGTCGCAGATCATGAGCCGCCGAGCAGAGAAAGCGCGTTTTTTCCTGGTTCGCGCGCGCCACCACTTCGATCTGGGAGCATAGTTGTTGAACCAGATCCTCGTTGCGAAAGCGCACCGCGAGCAGCAGTGCGAGTGAATCGTTCTGATCGAGGGTCAGGCGCAGCAATACCAACAGGAAAGCGATTGCGAGCCCGGCCAGCACCACCGGGGTGGCCGAGCCCAACAGCGCGCCGGTTGACGGCCTTAGCGTCAGCGCTGACAGCAGGGGCACGAGCGCTGGCAGCAGCGACAGGTATACCGCGGCTCGCGAGGCGGCCACCAGCGGAGCCGAGAGCCCCGCCACCGCCAGCAGGATCGCCGTCAGCAAAGTGTCCTTGGATGGATTGTTGAGAAGAAACCATGCCGGACCCGCTCCCCATGCGGCAGACGTAACGAACAGCATTGCGAGCCAGCGACGGCGATCGACAGGCCCCGGTGCCGGTGGCGTGCTCAACCGGCGGGGTTGAAAGATCAGCAGGCGTGCGCACGCCAGGGCCGCGCAAGCGCTGCACCAGGCCCAGGCTGAGCCTGAAGCGACTTGCTGCTGCGCGACAGCCGCTACGAATAACGCGCCCACGATCATGGTCACGACAGCGCGGCGGTCGCCGGCGAGCGCCGTTCGATGCAGCACCTCGGCAACCCGGGGGTCCGCACGTGCCGAGCGGGCATCCGGCACATGGCTACCAGGGACGACTGCGCCGGCATTCATCCGTAAGTCAACAACGGATTGGCTCAATGGAACAGGCTCATCAGGTGCGACCGCGAATCGACATCGAGCGCCAGCAGAATGGCGGACACATAATTCTTGACCGTGCCGAGAGACAGCTCGGTCGCCTTGGCTATCTCCTGATTGCTCAAACCCTCCAGGATCAACTCCAGGATCTGCAGATGGCGTGGTCCCAGCTCCGCGACACGGTCGTAGTGGGATGTGCCTGCAAGGCGCGGAAACCGTTGAGCGAGCGTCGCTGCTGGAGGAGCGGCAGGCGCTTGCAACAGCGCCTTCAAGGCCTCCTTCAGACGCTCCGGGGTCCAGGACTTGAGCAGATAGCCGACAGCGCCCATGGCTTGCGCCTGGCGGATGACGAGCTCGTCCTGGGTACCCGTGAGCAGTGCAAACGGAATGTTCGGACACTCATCGCGCAGCGTGCGCAGGCCCTGCAGACCCTTCGCATCGGGGAGATTCAGGTCGAGGAGCACCAGGTCGAAAGGGCCCTGCTCGCGGCAGGCCGTGCGCGCCTCATCGAGCGACCGGCACGGCGTGATCGCACAGTGCACCTCGTCCAGCGATTCCAACAGCAGGGTGGTCCCGAAGCGGACGAGATCGTGATCGTCGACCAGGAGGATCTTTTTGTTGGCATTCATAAGGCACCTCGACTGGCCGGAAGACACTAGCCGAGCGCTGCCGGGGGCCAGCGGGATTTGTGGCAGAATATCGCGGTCTGTCGACCACGTCAGCTTGCAAGCTCCGGTTGCAACGCGGAAATTTTATTGGCGTCAGCTGCACCTTAAGCGCTCACTCGAAACACAGGCGAACGAGGTTCGTGGAGTCCCCACCCAAGGGCCAGGCGGACGGCACTTTCGGACAGGCCGCACCTGAACGGCTTGGCAAGTACCTTTTGTCGAGCGTGATCGGCAACGGGTCGATGGGCATCGTCTATAAGTCGTTCGATCCGCAGATCAAGCGTGCAATCGCGCTCAAAACGATCCGTCGTGAGCTGCTGGACGATGAGATGGAGAATTTCTCGGCGCGCTTTCGCATCGAGGCTCAGGCGGCAGGGGGTCTGACCCACCCGGGCATCGTCTGCGTGTACGAGTACGGCGAAGCAGAAGGCTATGCTTATATTGCGATGGAGTACGTGGAAGGGCACAGCCTGCGGGACTGCTTGGAGCGCAAGGTGTGTTTCAACACCGGCCAGGCGATCAACATCCTGGCGCAGCTTCTCGAGGCCTTGCAGTACGCGCACGAGCGGGGCGTGTGGCACCGTGACGTCAAGCCGGCCAACATACTGCTCATGAGCGACGGCCAGGTCAAGGTCACTGACTTTGGCATTGCGCGCGTTGAATCCTCCAATTTGACGCAGGCGGGCGCGATCATGGGCACTCCCGGGTTCATCGCGCCGGAGATGTACCTGAGCGATGAGTTCGACCATCGGATCGATTTGTTCGCAGCCGGCGTAGTCTTCTATCACTTGCTCGCGGGAGTGCCGCCTTTCGTGGGCACGGCGGAAAAGATCATGCTCAAGGTCTGTTACGAGACCCCGCTGCCTGCGTCCGTTGTCGCCCGGCAGCCGTCGCTGCGGCCTTTCGACGCCGTGGTGCTCAAGGCTTTGGCCAGGCGCCCGGAGGATCGCTTCTCCAGTGCCACGGAGTTTCTGGACGCGTTGCTGCTGGCACAGGCGGGCGGTTCGGCCGGCGCGGATGAGACCGTGATTGTCTCGCGCCGGTCCAGCTCAGGAGAAGCGAATCACCCGACTATCCAGCCATCCTCGACAGACAGTCCCGTGACGGAGCCGCTCCCGCTGTCGCAAGCGCTCGAGCCCGGTACTGACAACGACCCGACCAGCGGGCTCGAATCCACCAACACCCCGTCGCGGGCCCCCGACTGGAACACGCAGCAGCTGACTCAGATCGAGAAACAGCTGGCGCGTTTCGTGGGCCCGATTGCACAGGTGCTAGTGCGCAGTGCCGCCCACGAAACGCAAGACCTCGTTTCTTTGATCCACTGGCTGGCAGCGAAGATCAGGAGCTCCCCGGACCGTGAGGCGTTCCTGAGAGGCACCGGGGTTATATCGGCGTCCGCAGCCAAGCTGGCGCATTCGGCTTCGGAGACGGAAGTTTGCGGCGCCCGGGCAGAGGGTGGCACGCCTTTGACGCCCGAGTACATCGCGCGCGCTTCACAACTCCTCGCCGTCCACCTGGGGCCGATCGCGAAAGTACTGGCAAGGCGCGCGGCGCAGCCCGGTTCCAGCCAGGAGCAGTTCATTGCCGCCCTTGCCGCCCACCTCAGCGATGACCGTGACCGGGCGCGCTTTCTCAGAGCACTCGCCTGAAGCGCCCCTGGCCAACATCGGATCGCGCCTGCCGATCGTTCGGATGCTCGAGCACATTCATGTCAACCACGATATTTGGAACGATGACATCAAAGTACAACAACAACTAACGGCGGAATACGAAGCAAAATCCTCAAACTGCTGCTTACGACCGGCAAGGGTGACAGCATTCGCCGGCTTCGACCGCCATTGTGACGAATGTCGCTTGTCGCAGGTATGTTTTCCGCCTGAGATTCGTGGTCCACTAACGATCGGTGCCGTGGGCTCCGTAGGTAGCGCTGTCTTCCACGCGCAGTGTCGAAAGTAACTTTCGCCGCACCGCCGGATCGGGCACAGTCGCGGACAGATGCTCCAATCACCGGCAAGTCGCTGCACAGGCAGGCAGTCCGGGTCAAGAAATCGCGCTCAGTCCGGCCCTCGAACAGGGGAGAGGGGACCCAATGAAGCAAACCTTTGTTTTCTCAAGCGTCTGCGTGGGGTTGCTGTTCGGTTGCGCCGATGTGCACGTTCCCGCGTACCAGCACCCGGACACGCCAGCGAAATCAAACTGGTCGCGTCCGCCTGAGCCAACCGTGTCCGCCACCGAGGCCATTTCGCCGCAGTGGTGGGGGCAGTTCGGTGATCCTGACCTGGATTCGCTGGTGGCCAAAGCGACTGCGGGAAACATCAACCTGAAGATCCTGGCTGCGCGGATCGCGGTGGCCAACGCGCAGATCGCTGAAGCGCGCGCGGGCGCGCTGCCGAGTGCGGATATCGCCGCCGGCGCCAGCCTGCAAAAGACCACCGGCCAACCGATCAGCAAGCAATTCAACCTGGGCACCCGGGTCAGCTGGGATATCGATATCTGGGGTCAGGTCGAGAAGGGTGTTCAAGGACAAACTGCCGAGTTCCATGCGACGGAGGCAGATTGGCGGGCGGGGTATCTGCAGATCGTTGCCGACGTCTCGACCACCTACTTCCAGATCCTTCAGCTCGACGAGCAGATCGATCAGCAGCAACGTGCGCTGGCAAAAAACCAGCAGATCCTCGTCATCTACGAGACGATGCGCAGTAACGGCCTGATCTCCGAGACCGAGGTGCTCCGCCAGCGGGCGGAGATTAACCGTTTGACCAAGGATCTGCTGGAGTTGCGCCGATCCCGCGACGTGGCGGAGAACGCCCTCGCGACCCTGCTCGGCGTGCCCGCCGGGGAATTCAAGATCCAACCCGACCGGCTGCAGGACCGCGTGCAGGTCCCTGTCGTGCCCACGGGGCTGCCGCTGAATCTGCTCGCCCGCCGGCCTGACGTGGTAGCGGCTGAATTCCGGGTGCTGGAGGCCCACGACCTGATGGGCCAGGCGCGGCTCGCGCAGTTGCCTTCGGTGAGCCTGACCGGCCAGGCAGGCAGTGCCAGCTTCGCGCTCTCTGACTTGTTCAAGGCGTTCACTTTCGGGATGATGCCGACCATCAACATTCCGGCGCTCAACCCAGGCATCAGGGCGCATGTCAAGACCACCGAGGCACAGATCAAGGTCGCTGAAGAAGACTACCGTCGCACGGTGATCGCCGCGTTCGAGGAAGTCGAGGACGCGCTGGTCAACCTCGAGGCTCACCGGCGGCAAAAAGAGGAGTTGCAGAAGCAGGTCGATCAACTGCAGTTGGTATCGGCCCAGACCGAGGCGCAGCTCGAGGTTGGTGTCCTGTCACAACTCGACGTGTTTGAAAACGAGCGTTCCCTGCTGACCGCACAGCTCGCGCTCCTGGCCAGCCACGAGCAGGTGCTGTCCGACACGGTGACGCTGTATAAGGCGCTCGGGGGCGGTTGGGCCCCTGTGGAGGTCACGAATGCACGTCGCTGAACGGTCGGCGTCTCCCGTGAGAATTGACGCAGCGATGTGCGCGGGCGTCAAACAGGCGCAGTCGGTTCGTCACCTCGACGTCGTCCTGAAGCCCTCCCGGCCCGAGCTGGGCGAGATACGAATCAGCGACGCCGTGTTTGTCATCGGGCGGACCGAGCAGCCATTCGCATCCTACGGGAGCGGTATTGTCAATATGCTGTCGCGCCACCACGCGCGCATCTTCCGCAAAGATGGTTTGGTCTACGTGGCGGACCTCGAGAGCCGCAATGGGACGACGGTCAACCGCGTCGGGGTCGGGCACGCGCCCTGCCAACTGCGCGACGGCGACGAGATCTGCTTCGCTGGCGCGCTGTCGTATCGCGTGCAGATCACTCCTCGCACCCGCCCCGAAGGGAGCCTAACGCTGACGTTGACGCCGGAATCGGGCGACTCGGGTCTCGACACGATCGTGATCACAAAATTCCCGTTCCTCGTCAGCAAGACCGAAGCGACCTTCTCCCACTACAAGAGTAAGAGCGAGCACGGCCGGGAGTTGGGCTATCTGTCACGGCGGCATGCATACATCTGTCAGAAGGGTGGCCAGGCCTACATCGAGGACCTAGGCAGTGGCAACGGCACCTTCATCGACGGCCTGCGCCTGGAGCACGCCGTACCGCTGCAGGATGGTGTCGTGGTCGCCTTTGGTGGCAAGCACTTCGTCTATCGAGTGAGCATCACCCGAGAGCCCGGTGTCGAGCCGGCCCCCAGCGGTGCTCGCAAGCCCTTCGCGGAATGCAACCCCAACGTGCCGCAAGCGGGCGTGAGTATCACGCGGGAATGCGGCGTCGAGCCGGCCGACAGCAGTGCCCGCAAGCCCCAGATGGAACGCGAGCCCAACGTGCCGCAAGCGAGCGTGAGTATCTCCCGGGAATCCGGCGTCGAGCCGGTCGACAGCGGTGCCCGCAAGCCCCTGGCAGAACGCAAGCCCAACGTGCCGCAAGCGGCGGACAGTGGCAAAACCCAGTTTATGGCCGCCCCGACTTCATTCCTCGAGATCTTCTGCGGCGCCGACAAGCTGAAAGACGACGTCGCGCCGGGGAGCTCGGCAGTTCCCGCTACGGCCGCCAAGATGCCGGCCGTCAAGCGCCGCCCGCGCGGCCGCGTCATGTTGCTGTTGTCCGAGCTTGCTTCGCTCCATGCCAGTGGCGAGCCCGATAGCGCGCGGCGAAGCTGGTGGAGGGCTGCAGTCGTTGCGGGCATCTTGGGTGCACTCGCCTTGACGGCGTATTGCTGGAATGCCTCGGAGCGCGGCCTCAAGGACGCGCTGGCGCGCGGCGAGTATGCGCGGGCCGCGGCGCTAGCCAGTCGGCTCCTCGAGAAGCACCCGGATGACGTCGAGCTCAAGGCGCGGGCCACCGAGGCGGCCCTGAAGGCAAATGTGCCGGCGTGGCTGGTGAAGGTGCGGGCCCGTGACTTCGATGGAGCCAGGGGCGTTCTCACGGGCATGTCCGAGCTCGGTATGCGCGATGCCGAACTGCGACCGCTCATCGACGAGTTGGAGTGGCTGGGCAACCTCGAACGCTTGGTCAGCGGTCGCGGTGGACCGGAGGCACCGATCCGGATCTACGCGGACGAAGACAGTATCGAGCACCTCATCGGACGCTGGAATGACGACACTGGCGAGCACCAGCGCGCCTTGGCCCGGATCGCCTCGCACGTGCCGCAGTTCGGTGATTGGTATGGCGAAGCGCTCACCCATTTGCGCAGGTTGCAAAGCGAATCCAGCGTGTACCTGCCAGTCATCGAGCGGCTCAAGGCGACCATCGCTACCGAGTTGGGGCGGGACAATCCGGATGCGTTGGAACCCGTACTCAAGGAGACTGCGGAGAAGTTTCCCGATCTCGGCGGGCTGGAGGGCGTGCGCCAGGACCTGGCGCGCTACATCGAGATTCGACGGGAGACACGCACTCACAAGTCCGGCCGGCTGTTCGCCTTGTTGCAAAAGGCGCGCTTCGTGACCCCGCCGTTCAAGCAGAGCTTTAGCGCACTGGCCGAGAGTGGGCAGCTCCCTCCCGCAGACCTCCTGCAGCAGTACGACGCCACGACGCAAGCCTGGAAGGACGGTAACCCCGATGAGGCGCTTGCCGGGTTGCAGAAGATGGCGGCAGGTCCCTGGAGCGAAGCTGCCGCCGAGGAGCTGGAGCGCAAGCGAGCCGTGACGGCCCAGTTCGCCTCGCTGCAGCAGTCGCGCAATGCAAGTGACTACGTCGATCAACTGCTGGCTTTCCGGCAGTCGCTCGATGCCGACGAAGACGTCTACTTCCTGCGGGCCACAGGGACCGATCTGAACCTGCAAAAGGACAACGTAATCGCGCGGGCGCAGGACGCCATGAATCGGGCTCGTATGTTGTGGCAGGAATACCGGAGCAACGGCGGCATCGACGCCTCGCAGCGAATCGAGACCTCGATTTCGGATCAGTTCCGGACCGGCGCTCGCTTGTTGGCCGACGCGAGCAGGTATGCACAGCAGGGCTTCCTGATCTACGCGCAAGTCGATGCGGCCGGAGCCGGCCAGTGGGCCGCGATCCGCGACGAGATCGAATCGGAAGCGCGTCAGCAGCGCAGCGCGCTGCATGAGCTGAGCAATGTGGTCGAGCCGCAGCTGCTGAAGACCAAGTTGGCGCTGCTCGGAGATCCGAACGAATGACGTCCTCAAATCGCCTCGTCCCCTTGGCCGATGCTCTCGGTGACCACAGCAGCGAGGGCATCGCCATCCTGACCGCGGAGCCGTGGCGAGCCCTGCACGCCCTGGTGTACACGATGATCGGGCTGGTGCTGACCGGGTTGAGTTGGTCGTTCATCGGGCGAGCCGATGTGATCGTGACCGAACAGGGCACGCTGGTGCCCGCCTCGGAGGTCAGACGCTTCTATGCGCCCGTCGATGGCGAGTTGGCGAATCTCTATGTGGCCGAGGGTCAGCCGGTAGCCAAGGGAGACGTGCTGGCCCGGCTCAACGCCAGGGGCGCCGTCGAAGCGGCGAGCAACGCCATGCAGGCGCAGTTGAAACTCGAGAACGCGGAACGGGAGTGGCGGCAGTTCCCGGAAAAGAAGGCACTGCTGGAGCAGAAGGCCGCAACCCTCAGACAGGCGATGGAGCTCGAGGAGCGGCAACACCAGCAGCGGACCGCGCTCGGGACGAGCAAACTGGTGGAAGAACAGAGAGCGCAAATGGCCGAGGCCCGCACCAGCGTCGAAGAGAGCAGGCGTGCGCGGGACGCAGCCCAACTCGAGGTGGAGAAGTTCGAGCGCGTCTTCGCCAGTCCCGGCGGTGGCGGTGTGTCGCTGCTTCAAGTTGAAAACAAGAGAAACGCCAGGCTGGCCGCCGAGAATGCTTACCGCCTGGCGCAATCGAGAGTGAACGAACTGACAGCCCGTCAAAGCCAGGAACTCGTACAGGCGCAGGCCCAGCTCGAATCGAGCGGCGAGCAGCTCAAGAAGCTGCAGCTGGAGTACGAGGCGGCGGCGAACGAGCTCGCCACTGCGGAGCAGAAACTGCGGCTGCAACTCAACACCGCGCGCGTCGAGGCCGACGCCGCGGCCCGCATCCGTTTCGAAAACATCGACAGGGACAATTTCCTTCAGATCGTCGCCCCCGTCTCTGGCGTCGTCACCGATCTGACATCCACGCAGCCGGGCGACAAGGTCCAGGCCAACTCCCCGCTGGGCGGCATCGCTCCCAGCAACTCCCGCTCCGTCGTCAAAGTCGAGATTGCCGAGAACGACCGCGCCTTCCTGCGTGAAGGCCTGCCGGTCAAGCTCAAATTCAATGCATTCCCATACCAGCGATACGGGGTCATCAACGGCACGCTGGAATATGTCTCGCCAGCCACCAAGCCGTCACTGCAGACCAAGCAGCCGGTGTACGAAGCACGGGTGTCGCTGGAGCGCGATTACTACCAGGTAGCGGAGACGAGGTATCCGCTGCGATACGGGATGACGGGCGCGGTCGAGATCGTCGTTCGTAAACGGCGGCTGATCGATCTGGCCCTGGACCCGTTCCGCCAAATCGACGGATGAGCCGCCAGCGCGGTCCGAAGATTCCTTTCGAATCAGAAGGAGCGAATCAGATGACGACTGTTGTGAAGATCGATGGCGAGGCAATCGACCTTACTGAGTTCGTGCGGACTTTGAAGCTGACAGGGCAGTTCGAGGCACTCCTCGAGCAATTCGTCCGGGATCGACTGGCGGTGCTGGGCGCGAGAAAAGCGGGTATGCAGGTGTCGGAGGCGGAAATCCAGCAACGCGCCGACCAGTTCCGCCGGGTGCGCGGCTTGCACCGCGCGTCCGACACGAACAAGTACCTCGATGCGATTCGTGTCGGTCTGGACGAGTTCGAGGCCTTCATCACCAACAGCCTGTATCAGGAGAAGATGATGAGCAAGGTCTGCAGCGACCAGGCCGTACAAGGGTACTTCAAGCTCAACTCGCCCAAGTTTGACAGCCTCGAGGTGAGCCATATCGTTCTCGATTCCGAGGCCAAGGCCAAGGAGATAATCGCGGTGCTCCGCGAGGATCCCGACAGCTTCGACGAGATGGCGCGTGAGCATTCGATCGCGGACACTCGGGAGCGCGGCGGCCTGATCGGCAAGGTACTGCGGGGATCGCTTCGGTCCGACGTGGAGGCGAAGGTATTCAACGCCGCCGCCGGCGATCTGCTGGGACCTTTCACATCGGGGGATCGGACGGCTTTCGAGATCTTCCGTGTGAACGCAAAGCATCCTGCCCGCCTCGACGACGACACCGCCACCGAGGTGCGGCGGTTGTTGCGCGAGGAGTGGTTGCGGGCCAGGGCTCGGGAACACGTCATCGAGGCCAGCTAGCGCCAGGACCGCCACCCCATGTACACGCAAGAAGCACAGTCAGAAACCCAGTCGCCCGCAGAGTTCCTGGCGTCCGTCGACCTGCTTTCGGCGCTGACGCGCATTGACATCGAGCGCTTGGCTCAAAGTGCGCAGTCGCGGCTGCTGGCGTTCGGTGACACCGTGTGCACCGCAGGCGAGGTGGCGGCGGGCCTGTTCATCGTCAGGTCAGGCTCGATTCGGGTATTTGTCGCGGACGGGGAAAAGGAGACCAGCCTGGGCGTGCGCAAGGCGGGGGAGGTCTTCGGCGAAATGGTCATGCTGCGCGAATACCAACACGAGTGGTCGGCGCGCGCTTCCGGCAAGACCGAATTGCTGTTCATCCCCGGTAGTGTCATTGGCCCGATCGTCGCCGGCAACCCCGCGGCCCGCGCGTTCGTGGCCGGCCGCGTCGCCATCAACTCGGCGGGCGGCCTGATCAGTCACCTGTTCGACCTCAAGAGCAAGGTCGACAAAAGCGAGCTGGAGGAACTGACGCGAAGCGTCGGCGTGAAGCGGGTCGGCGCCGGCAAGGAAATCCTGAAACAGGGCTCGCGGGAAGATCGCCGCCTGTATGTCGTGCGCCATGGGGAAGTGAGCGTCGTGCGGCGCGAAGAAGGCGCCGACTATAAGTTAGCGACTTTGCGCAAGGGTGAAACCTTCGGCGAAAAGGCCTGCCTGATGCGGCAGGAGCAGGCTGCCTCGGTGATCGCCAGCGCGGACACCACTTTGCTCGTCATCCCCGAGAAGACCGTGCATCTCATTCTCGAACGCAACCCGAAAGTGCGCGAGGCGTTGGAGGAGCGGATCCGGATCATCGACAGGGAACTGCAACGGCAGAAGCAGGTCGCCGAGCGACGCAAACCCTCGTTGGTGATCGATCTGAAATCCAAGCCGGAGCTTGGAAAGAACGTCATCCGGCGCTTCGCCTGGATCCAGCAGGCCGAGGAGATGGACTGCGGAGCGGCATGCCTGGCGATGATCTGCAAGCACTATGGCATCGGGATGACACTCGGCAAGTTGCGCGAACTTGCCAACGTCACGACGCAGGGCGCGACGTTGGACAGCTTGGCGCGCACCGGCGAATCCGTCGGCTTCATCACGAGAGGTGTGCAGTGCACCTTCGATACGCTGCGCGGGTTCGATCTCCCGTTCATCGTGCACTGGGAGGGTTATCACTACGTAGTGGTGTACGGGGTATCGAGCACGCAGGTGTGGGTGGCGGATCCGGCGGTCGGCTTCAGGACGTTGAGCGTCGAGGAGTTCGAGCGCGGCTGGAACGGTACCTGCCTGACCTTCGCGCCGCGCCAGGATCTCGCGCAGGCTGGTGCGTCACACTCACCATGGGTGCGTTTCGCCAGGTACCTGCTTCCCTACAGGAAGATCCTGCTGCATCTATTCTTGGCGACTTTCGTGATTCAGATACTGGGCATCGTGCCGCCGATGATCATCCAGAACATCCTGGACGGCGTCATCGTCCATCAGAACGTGAATCTGCTGCACCTGCTGATCGTCGGCCTGATCATCTCGAACGTGTTCACGCAGCTGACGGCCACGATCCGGGCAGCGCTGGCGAACTTCATGGTCCGGAAGTTGGACTTCACGATGATGTCGCAGTTCTTCCGGCACACCCTGTCGTTGCCCTATTCGTTCTTCGCCAACCGCAAGACAGGAGACATTTTCGCGCGCTTCCAGGAAAACCAGACGATCCGGGCCTTCCTGACCGAATCGACGATCACCACCGTGCTCAACCTGCTGATGATCTTCATCTACTTCACGGTGCTGTTCCTCTACAACGTCAGGCTGACTCTGCTGCTCATCGCATTCGTTATCCCAATGCTGGCGTTGACGGTGCTCGTGACGCCGAAGGTCAAGAGGTTCGCGCGTGAGGTTTTCAGCGTCACGACCGACGCGAAGTCGTACCTGATGGAGGCGCTCGGCGGGGCGGAAACCGTCAAGGGCATGGGCATCGAGCGCCCGGTGCGGCTGAAGTGGGAGACGAAGTACGCGAAGGCGCTCGAAGTGCAGTACCGCGCGCAGTCGTTCAACATCGCGGTCGGTTTGACCGGACAACTGCTCAGCGCCGCCACCACGATCGCCGTTCTGTGGGTTGGCGCCGATCTGGTGCTCACGCGCGAGCTGACCATCGGCCAGCTCATCGCTTTCAATGCCTTGATGGGCAGCGTGCTGGCGCCGTTGATGGGACTGGTAGGGCTGTGGAGCCTGCTGAACGATGCCTCCGTGGCGATGGAGCGCCTTGGCGACGTGCTCGACCTCGAGCCGGAACAAAGGCCCGAGGAGCTGGCCTCGCGGGTGGCGATCCCCGAGCTGCAGGGCGACATTCGTTTCGATGGCGTCTACTTCCGCTACGGCGGCAACGAGACGCCGTATGTCCTGGAGAACATCAGCGTCGACATCAAGCCCGGCGAGCTGGTCGCGATCGTCGGCCGCAGCGGCTCGGGCAAGACGACGCTCGCTAAACTCCTCGTCGGCTTCTATCCGCCCACCGAGGGCAGGCTGACAGTCGATGGCTACGACATCGGCGTGGTCGACAAGGAGTACTACCGGGCGCAGGTCGGCTACGTGATGCAGACCAACCTGCTGTTCTCGGGGACCATTGCCGAGAACATTGCCGGCGGCAGCGACGAGCCCGACCGCCGCCGCATCGAGGAAGTCGCGAAAAGGGCGGACGCTCACGGGTTCATCAGCAAGATGCCACTGGGCTACCAGCAGGTGGTCGGCGAGCGCGGCATAGGCCTCTCCGGCGGGCAGATCCAGCGCCTGTGCATTGCCCGTGCACTGTACCGCGATCCGCGCCTGCTGGTTTTCGACGAAGCGACCTCCGCGCTTGACTCGCAGTCCGAGAGCAACATCATCGCAAACCTGAACGACATTCTGAAAGGTCGGACCGCGGTGATCATTGCGCATCGCCTGAGCACTATCATGCGCGCCGACAAGATTCTGGTGCTCTACGAGGGGAAGATCGTCGAACAGGGGCGACATGACGAGTTGGTCGAGCACCGCGGCATGTACTACGAGCTGGTGCAGAAGCAATTGAGCGCCGCATGAAGATACTCGACCAGGATCCCGGCGCCAGCTCGAGCCCGGAAGACCCATGGGCCACAGTCTCGTATGCTGGGCTGATCGAAAAGATCGAGATATTGCGCTCGACGCTGCGGTGGGCTTCCAAGCTCGATCGGCCGGATATCGAGAAGCTGCTACGGCAGGCCGGCGCGCTGCGCGACGAGGTGATGCAACTCTCGCACAAGGAACGCTTCGTCAATGCGGCCGCCGCCGAACCGACTCGAAGCGACCTGTCGCGGCGCCAGCGGCGCAAGGCGCTGATCGATCGCAGCTTTATCTTCGAGGGCGCGTTCGGCGACAACCTCAAGCTGCTCGAGGCGCTGGAGACTGCTGAGAAGGCCGCACCCACTGGCTTGCCCGTGTTGATCGACGGCGAGAGTGGCACAGGCAAGGAGCTGATGGCCAGGGTGATCCACGCCAACGGGGACCGGGCCCACCGGCCGTTCGTATCGGTCAACTGCGGCGCGATTCCCGACAACCTGCTCGAGTCCGAACTGTTCGGGCATTGCAAGGGCGCGTTCACCGGTGCGGTCAGTGATCGCAAGGGCAAGTTCGAGAGCGCGCACACCGGTACGATCTTTCTGGACGAGATCGGCGAGCTGCCACTGGCCGGCCAGGTGAAGCTGCTGCGCGTGCTGGAAGCGCACGAAATCCAGAGGGTGGGATCGGACCAGCCGATCCGCGTCGACACGCGCGTCGTCGCGGCGACCAACCGCAATCTGCGCAAACTGAGCGAAGAAGGCCGCTTCCGCGAGGATCTGTTCTATCGGCTCGGCGTCATTCACGTCACGTTGCCGCCGCTGCGCGAACGCAAGGACGAAATTCCGCTGTTGTTCGAATACTTCGGCGACGAAGCGGCCGAGGTCCTCAAACGTCGCCCGATCGAGATGACCCCGCGGTTACGCGCATTCCTGCTCGACTACGCCTACCCGGGCAACATCCGCGAGCTGCGCAACATCCTCTACCGGATGTCGTGCCTTGCGGGGCAGACGGCCGATATCGAGCACCTGCCCGCCGACATCCGGCCCGCGGCGCACGCCAAGCTCGCATCGGCTCCGGCATCCGGCGACGAAGGGCGATCGTTGAGCGGCGATGCGCTGAGCGAGGCCAAGCGTGCCGCAAGCGACTTGGCCGAGCGCGAGTTCCTCGAGCGAGGACTGCAGGAAGCGGGCGGCGTCGTGGTCGAGATGGCGAAACGTTGCAATATGAATCGATCGCATCTTCAGGTGTTGCTGAAGAAGCACGGCATTCGCTCGAAGGAGTTTCGCGCGGCCTCGCGCGCCGACAAGGCGATTTGAGCCCTGCTACCGCACACGTAGTATTATGGTTTGATCCGGGCTGCTCAGGTCCTCGGCACGCACCACCACGACTGTAATGTTGTCGCGGGCCTCCCGGTCAAGCGCCATGTCGACCAATGCGTCGCACGCCAGGCTGCAAATGCCCGGCAGCAAAGCCTGCTCGATCGACAGCTCACCGACTTCGTTACTGAGCCCGTCTGTGCACAGCAGGAAGATGTCCCCGTCAAGCATCTCGACGGTCATCCTGTCGATGCGCAGCGTGTCCTCGGCGCCGAGCGCACGGGTGATGAGGTTCGCCCGTGGGCGCAGCAGCGTGTCGTCCGACCTCGAGATGTAGCGCGAGCGCGCGGCCTCGAGGTGGTTGTGGTCGCGCGTCAGTTGCTTCAGGCGCCCGGCGCGGTAGAGATAGATACGGCTGTCGCCGGCCCACAGGCAGCTGCAAAGACTTCCGGCGGCCAGGAGCGCCGCGATGGTGGTGCCGATGAGCGGCACGTCACGCCGCAGCGCTTCGGCGCGAAGGCGGCGATTGACTCCCTGCAACCGGTCCAGTGCAGCGCTGACCCGCTGCTCGAGATCCTCCGCGGCGGGCAGGTCCATCAGAGCTTGCACCGTCAGGCCACTGGCAAACTCGCCCAGTGTATGTCCGCCCATGCCGTCAGCAACAGCCCAAAGTCCACGCTCAGACTGGTCCAGGCAGGCATCCTCGTTGACCTGGCGGACGCGGCCCGGGTGGGATCGGGAAGCCGAGGTCCAGCGATACGAGCTGGTGTCGATGTTCACGCGATGGCCCTCGGCTTGCCTTGCCTTCATGGATGCGGCGAAACGGGCACGACGTTCGCGGTCAACGCATTCTGAACCGCGCCGACGTTGATCGAGGCGCCGGGGGCCGAGTTTTTGACGTCGATGTTCTCGGTCTGAAGCGTCAGGTTGTCCGCGATGTAGTTGGTCTGGTAGAAGTTGACGATCGGCAGGATCGGGGAGACCGGGGGCCTGTAGGGGAGGAAGGCATACAAGACCCAGTCACCGGGACCTGCGCCCCGGATGGCCGACATGGCCCTGTAGTCCAGGGCACGGCTGTTGGGAAGATCGGTGATGGTCGTGGTGGCCATGATGGGGATCCAAGGTATCCGGCTTTGCAGGCGTTAAGGTGGGGCCGTCGAGGCCCCCACCTTACCGGCCCAGCATTACAACCCTTTGAGAGCGCCCAGGAAGGCGCTGAACTTGTCGC
>CAZDTG010000057.1:0-2050 GCA_964508005.1 uncultured Steroidobacteraceae bacterium | reverse complement strand
ATGGCCTTGGTGTCGAGTTCTTTGCTCAGGTCTTGGATCAGCATGTCAGTTCTCCGAAAGGGATGAAAGGTGGATGGTCGAAGCCGGAGGACCTAGTACGGGAACAGGGCGAGGAAGGAATCGCCCGCGTACTGGTCGTTCCAGATCGTGGCATTCTGCTTGCCGTTGACGTGGACGTCGGTGTTCGCCGGGCCGTACGACAGGACGCCGACCGGCACGGACAGGTTCATCGCCTGGCCGATGGCGTTGGTGGCGGAATTGCCGTTGTCGCCGCCGCGCACGGCGGTCATGGTCTCGGTATCGAGTTCTTTGCTCAGGTTTTCGATCAGCATGTCAGTTCTCCAGAAGTGAAAGGATGTTGAGTTGGAGTAAAGTTTGAGCATCTGCTCGATGACCTATACTGCGAGCGCCGTGCCAGCCGTTGCCCGCGACCGCGTCGAGTTGCGGCAAGTGCTTGAAAAAAAAGTAGAAATAGCTTTCATTTCGAACTCTCCGGAGGGCTGCGAGCGGCTCGTGATTGCTGGGTGTCGGGCAACAGTACGCAAGGAATCTGTTGGTCTGATAACGACACTTGAACGCATCGAAGAGCGTGGATTGCCGATTGTGATGATCCGATGGCATTGATCCGGGAACGCACCCGGCACGTTGACGCGTATTGAGAGCGCGATCGCCTGGGTTCGCACGGTGGGGCTCCTCGTGCGGGTGTTGACCACGGGAGGGAAGCCGAGACATCCCCGCACGGAAATACCGCTGTTTGACTTTCAGGTGCGCTTCAATAGGCGCAAGCCGCGCGTCGGATCAGGAGATCATCAGCGCGCTTGAGTCGGTGGGTTCAGCAGGCACGAGGTACGCTTGGACGATCCCGGACCGAGTGCGAGACGAAACAACATGTCAGGGATCATAGTGGTGGTTCCGAATCAGGAAGAAGCTGAGACTGGCGGCGGACCGCCGAGGCGGTCGATGCGTTCCGTGGCAGACGCGTGCGCGGCAAGGCGGTACTCGAGCTGCGGACCTGACACACGGCGGTGAACGGCTGCTGAGAGGCTTGGAGGGAGTGCTCGGGGAACGGCGGGCTTGCCTATCTCCCGACCCGAGCACTCCCCTTGGGGCTGCCAGGAGGCTCAGAGCTAACGCTTCGTGAGCTCCGCGACCCGCTCAGTCGGCTGGCCGGTCTTCGCGGCGTGCAGTGCCGCCAGAGCCGGGTTACCTACGGCCGCCACGGCGCGAGTGATCGACTGCCGGGTGCAGATTCGGTGGTGCGCGAGGGCTTCCAGCGAACGCTCGTCCCGCCTGCCGCAGACCTCGTCGGACGCCGCGACGATACGATTGTACAGGCGCTTGACAGCCTGGGGATTCGCAAGATTCAAGTCGCCGTACTGGACGATTTTGCTCGCGGGCCGATACCCGGGCGCCTCGTCCGCCGCGTGGGCGATAGTCGCGCACAGGGCGAGGCAGGCCGCGGCGAGACTCGTGAACAGGGCGTGGCGGACGTCGATCGAGAGAGAGGTATTGGTCGTGTTCATGGTGATCTCCTTCGGTGTTTAAGTTCGCGACGATGTTGCGAAAACAGACACTGAGTGAGTAGTGCCGAAAGTCATGGGTGTGCGGCTCTTGCGTATGACTTTTGACACCTGCCAGGCAGGCGACACGAGAGTACAGTCCGGCCCATGGACACTAGCAGTCGCAAGAACATTTCTCGC
This sequence comes from uncultured Steroidobacteraceae bacterium, assembly GCA_964508005.1. Lineage (GTDB taxonomy): Bacteria > Pseudomonadota > Gammaproteobacteria > Steroidobacterales > Steroidobacteraceae > 13-2-20CM-66-19. Next base: position 350 of record CAZDTG010000057.1, on the reverse strand, counting down.
CGCTCGCGCTCTCACTGCTCCGGGAGTTGCTGGTATGGTCGGTTGGTACGATCGCTGGCACCTTGTGCGTACTCGAGCAGCCGGGACCAGAGGCGCAAGGCACATTAGTGATAACCGACGTCTCGGAGCGAGTCGTGGGATTCGGCCCACGTTGTTTGCACCGAGACGCCGCCTGTGAAGCCTCGTGCGGCTCGAGTCATCGCGATTGACCACTACATCGAGCCAGGGTTTGTCAGCGAACGATTGGTCTCGACAGCAGTCGGTGAGCTCATCCGCAGCCTTCAACAACCCGACTGGCGCGACCAGCTCCCCGAAGGCGAACGGCTTCACCAGATAGTCGTCCGCGCCAG
>CAZDTG010000056.1:0-25759 GCA_964508005.1 uncultured Steroidobacteraceae bacterium | reverse complement strand
CACGATCCACAGGACGATGTTCGAGATAGCCAGGGCCGTCATCGGGAGTCTCTCAAGCGGGCCGAGCGCTGCGCATAGCCCATAAGTTGGTCGATACAAAGGTACAGAAGTGCGAGCGTGAGCACACCGAATATGAGGGTCACAGCGTCCGTGAGGCCGAAAGCGCGCGTCGTCCAGGGCGCGAGCGTGCCCGCCAGCGCTACTGCGATCACGACATTGCGCCACACCATCCAGGGCGCAATCGGCCGGCGCTCGTCAGGACCACCGCAACCGCATGCGAGATCACGACGACCGCGCCGCAGATTGATGGTGATTGCCGCCGCGTACGCCGACAGCAGCACGATGCCAACGCCGGCCGCGTAGGGCCGGGATGCGTCGAAAAGCAATCCCGCGGCAACAGCCAACTCCAGAATCGGTATGGCCCGGGACAAATGCCAGGCGACGGACGTCAGCAGGCCGTAAGCCGAGAAAATTCCCTCGAACCTCTGCAGATCGCGCAGCTTGTGCGCAGCGGCACTGGCGAACAGCAGCGCGATGGCGGCGACCATCAACAGGCCGATGGCGGGATCCATCTTCACGCCCTTCGCCGGGAAATCGGCAGTCGCTCCCGCAGGCGCGCCAGGCCATCCAGCGTGCGCAGATACTGTACCGCCACCCGCGCGCCGATCTGACTGAACGCGTGAAGCGGCAGCGGATCGACCGGCGTCACCGGAAAGCCCAGCTCCGCGGCCGGCTCGCCGGACGCCCAGCGCGCGAGCAGCCCGCCCATCATGGTCGCCATCGCGACACCTCGACCGTTGTAACCAAACCCCGCCAACAAACCCGGCGCAACCTGCTGCAGACGCGGCAAGTGGTCGCGGGTCATGGCAACGAGGCCGCCCCAGTGATATTCGTACGCGATGCCATCGAGCTGCGGATAGATCTCGCGCACGGCGCGATAGTGATGGCGCGCTTGTGCCGCGACAGGCGCGTTGCCGAACACGCCGCGTGAGCCCATCAGAAGGCGGCCCGTCGCATCGAGACGGAAGTAACGCAGCAGGTGCCAGGTGTCGGAAGCCGACTGCCGCTCGGGCAGAATCGTCCGCAGCAGATCCGGCGGCAGCGGTGCGGTCGCAACCTGGAACGAGGGCACCGTGACGACAGTGCGCCGTACGACATCTGCTATCCTATCGGCGTAGGCGTCGGTCGCGAGAATGACGACTGGGCTCGTTACACTGCCTCGCGGAGTGTCGACCCGCCACTCGCTGGCGCAGCGCGAGAGTCTCATCGCGGGACTCTGCCGAAAGATGCGGCTGCCGTGGCGTTGCACGGCAAATGCGAGCCCCCGAACGTAAGACAGCGGCTGCACCGTACCCCCGCGCCGGTCGATCCAACCGCCGCAATAGCGGCGCGAGCCCGTCAGGCGTGCAGTTTCCTCTCGCGACAGGAGCTCGACCGCGGCACCGCGCCGCCGCCACTGCTCGACCCGCGCGCGCAGCGCCCCGAGCGCCGCTTCCGAGGTGGCGGGCTGAATCCACCCCGTCCGCACGGCATCGCAGGCAATCGCGTATTTGCGGATGAGCTCAAACACCAGGTCAGGCCCATGCGCCACCGTATCCACTACGCGCGCTCCCAGCTCCGGCCCGAACGTCTCTTCCAGGCTGTCCGGGTCGTATTTGACCCCCGCAATCACCTGCCCGCCATTGAGCCCGGAAGCGCGCTCACCCACATCCGCTGCTTCCAGAACGACCGCATCACGGCCAGCCTCGGCGAGATGGAGCGCCGCTGACAGTCCCGTGTAACCGGCACCGATGATCGTCACTTGCGCCCGCAGCTCACCGGACAGGCTGGCAAGCTCCGGCCCCGGCGCCGCCGTCGCCGCCCACAGCGAGCGGCTCGAAATCCCCTTCACCTCACGGCCGCTGTTCGACATCGACTGATCCGTCATGAGGGCCGCGCCTGAGCTCAAACAGCCAGCGACCGGCTCACCGGCAAAGTCCGTATCCTCTTACGCGTAGCCGCGTAAATCGCATTACACAGCGCCGCGGCCGCGCAAGCCGTCCCGGTCTCCCCCACCCCGCCCGGGCTCGCGGAGCTCGGCACCAGATATGTCTCCACCCGCGGCGCCTCGAAGATGCGCAGCGAGCGGAAATTATCGAAATTACTCTGCTGCACCCTGCCGCGCGAGAACGTAATCTCGTTGAACAGCGCCGCGCTCAGCCCGAACATCACGCCACCCTGCATCTGCGCATGCACCGTATCGGGGTTCACGACCTGCCCGCAATCCAACACACAGACCACCCGCTCGACGCGCACCCGCTCCCCGACGCTCACTTCCGTGATCTGCGCCATATAACTGCCGAACGCGGACTGGACCGCCACACCGCGACCACGCCCCGGCGGCAACTCCTGTCCCCATCCCGACTTCAGCACGGCCAGATCCAACACCGCGCGCAGCCGCGCATCCTTGAGCAGCCCCCTGCGGTACTGAACCGGGTCCTGCCGGGCCGCCGCCGCCAACTCATCGATGAAGCTCTCGACGACAAACACGCTGCGTGTGGGCCCGACGCCCCGCCACCATGACGTGGGCACCCCCGTCGGCTCCTGCCTGACGAACCGTACCTCGAGATCGGGTAGTGCATACACAGGGTCCGCCGCCGATTCGACGGCATCGTCGTCCACGCCGTTCTTCAGGGGCTCCCCCGACCATAATGCGCTTACCGCGGACCCGGCGATCGTATGGGTCCACGCAACCGGCTGCCCGTGCGCATCCAGCCCCGCGGCGATCCGGTCCACGTAATACGGCCGATACAGGTCGTGTTGGATGTCCTCCGCCCGCGACCACAGGACCCGGACGGGCGCATCGCTATGCCGCGCGACGCGGGCTGCCACGACGAGGCCATCCACTTCCAGGCGCCGCCCGAAGCCGCCGCCGATGAGCTGATTGTTGATCCGAATCTGCTCCGGCTTGAGCCCCAGATCCGCGAGCTTGGCCACGGCCCGATCCGGCGCCTGGGTTCCCACCCAGAACTCGCACAACTCCCGGCGCCAGTGGACCGTGCAGTTCATCGGCTCCATGGTGGCGTGAGCGAGAAATGGCTGATGATAAACCGCCTCGATCCGGGAGCTCGCGCGAGCCATCGCCGCGGCGGCATCTCCAACATGCCGCGCGACAGCGCCGGGTCTGCGCACGGCAGCCTCGAGATCCGCGACGAGTTGCTCATGCTGTACGCTGGCGTGGGGGCCGCCATTCCACTGCAGCTCGAGCGCCTTCAGTCCCTTCATCGCGGACCAGGTATCGTCTGCGACGACCGCAACGAGATCACGCTCGTTGACGACCTGCCGGACTCCAGGGACGGCGAGCGCCGCGTCCGACCGCAACGGCTCGACCACCGTTCCACCCTCGACCGGAGAACGCGCAATCATGGCCACGCGCAGCCCGCTGAGTTGCACATCAATACCGAAAATCGCCCGCCCGTTCGTCTTGCCCAAGGTATCGCGACGCGGCGTGGAGTGGCCGATAAGCTTGAAATCCTCAGCGGCTTTGAGCGGCGGATCGGATGGCACCGGAATACCAGTCGCCGCCGCGGCGAGCGCCCCATAACCCAGGCGGCGCCCCGATGCGTCATGAATGACGTTGCCGAGCTCCGCACGACATGCAGCAGGCGGTACGCCCCATTTCTCCGCCGCGGCTCCAATCAACATCATGCGCGCGGCCGCTCCCGCCTTGCGCAAGGGCAGATAACATTGCGGGATCGTGGTCGAGCCTCCCGTGGACTGGTCTCCGTCAAACCCATAGACAGCCGGATTCGGCGGCGCAGGCTCGACGTCGATGCTGTCGAGGCCGACCTCCAGCTCCTCCGCGACGAGCATCGGCAATGACGTGTAGGTCCCCTGCCCCATTTCCACCTTGGGCATGACTACCGTGACGCGACCGCTCGTATCGATCCGCACGTAGGCGTTGAGGGGTGTCGGCTCGAAGTTGGAAGGAGACCGCGCTCTCGGCACCGCGATGCTCAGCAACAGGCCGCCGCCGGCGGCAGCGCCGGCCTGGATGAAGCGCCGCCGGGTGAGGGGCGGATTCAACTCGTTGTCATTCATGACTTCATGAGCTCGTTGACGGCGCGATCCGCCTGATCGATGGCCACGTCGGTATACGCCCCGCCGCCCGCATCGGAGTTGGCGATGGCGATGCGCCCGAACGGCACCCGCCCCCGCACGTTTGGCCGCTGCGATGCCGGCAAGTCCGGGTCATACAAAGGGTTATATTCCGGCGCGTAGCCGTGCGGCCAGCGATTCACCGTGATCGCCTCGATATCGCGGGCAGGATCGAACCCGCCGGCACCGAGAGTGCGCGCGAGCTGGTCGCGGATATTGCGCTCGAATGTCGCGAACGGCGTGGCCAGCAGCTCCGCCCGGCCCGCCTTGTGCTGCTCGAATTCGCTCAGCCCCGGCTGACAAGGAGTGCGGGTCATGTGCACGAGAATCGGCTCCGCGGGCGAGCCGGAGCTGCGATACGCGCCGATGTCGACTTTCCAGTTGAGATTGAAGCTCGAATGGTAGCCGCCCGGCGCGTAGACGCGGCTGACCCCGAGTTTCTGGAATGACTCCCAGTTACGCAGCGCGACGCTCGTATAGACGAGCGGCGTCTTCACCAGGCTGTGGAGGGCTTCCTTCTGCGCGGCCGGCAGCTCAGGGCACAAGTACGGAACCATCATGTTGTAGCATGCGAGCACGCAGTTGCGTGCACGCGCCATGTACGCGCGGCCGGCCCTCGTGTAGGTCACTTCCACGCCCCCCGAGTCCGAGGCACCCACGTTGACAGCCCGTGTGACAGTGCTGTTCAAACGCAGTCGGATAGGGGAGCCGGGACGGTCGAGCCTGTCGTACGCCACGCGCGCCGTCACGACGTCTTCGGCCGTGCTTCCGGGTATGGCATCCGGCAACAGGCTCCGCACCAGAAGCCGCGCGATCGTTGCGTTGCCGTCCGGGAAATGAAACGTCTTCGAGCCGCCGGTGTCGGCAAACCCGGCCGGGGTAAAGCCCATGCGGGGTATCGAGCCGGGAGCGAGATTCATCCCCTGGAAACCGGGAAACTCGACGCCCCAGCAATCGAGCGCGGCGACCGCATCGATGCCAACACCCCACAGGCTATGAGTCTGCGCCTGGTACAAAGCGATCGTCAGCGGATCGACTTTGACCACATCGCGCAGAAAGTCCCGATAGCTCATTTTCGACAGGCGCAGCTTCTTCTCGGCCGAGGACACGCCGGGCATGAAGTCGATGCTGCCGGTCTCGACGCGGGCGATATCCTCGCGCGCGCGCGCGGGCAGTGGATAGGAGGCGATCACCTCTGGATCGGTGCGCTGACCGACTACGAGCCGGTCCGTCCCGAAGGTCTCGCGATCGAAGAATACGGCCTCGCGCAGACCCATCTCACTGTAGAACTGAGGCTGCGCGGCCTTGTTCGCCAACGCCTCGACATCGATCCCGAGCTCCCGGATGAGACCCTCGGCCACCGCACCATAGGGCTTGGGGCTCTCGATCAGCAGCGTTCCGCCGTTCAGCAGCTGCATCTGCCCGCCGAGGTGAAACTCGTTGCGCTTGGCATGACCGCCGAAATCATCGTGGTTGTCGAGCAGCAGGATGCGGGCGCCCGGTGAAGTCCGGGCGCGGAAGAATTGGGCAGCCGCCAGGCCGCTGATGCCGGCCCCGACTACGATCAGATCGTACGACTCGCCCGTGTCGACGCCTCGCGGCATGGCCGCACCCGCACCCACCGCGTGCGCTTCCTCGAACGAGCCGGGATGGCTACCGCGCATTCCATTCAGAAGGGGCGGGTAATATCCGGGACGGTCCTGTGCCGCAAGTGCTGCTCCGCCGGGATCCGCCGCATATGCCTCGAGCAGCGGTCCGCCGAGAGTCATCGCGCTCGCGACGAGCGCGCCTTGCAAAAAGTCTCGCCGGGGAATCGAGCGATGCTCGCCCAGCTCGCGACCCTCAGACCCTGCGTCCCCGCTCACGATGCAGGCGACCTGACGACGGCAGTGCGCCCGGCGCGAAACAACAGGTAGGCCGAGACCGCCACCGCGAACGTCCCGAGGCTCACATAAAGGTCCCTGGCCTGGCCGGTGAACGCCATGGCAATGAGCACGGCCACCATGCCGCCGATCGCCGCATAGCTCGCCCACGGAAAGAGCCACATTTGTACGGCAGGCACCGGGGCGCCGGCACGCTCGCGCTCGCGTCGCAACCGGATCTGCGCCACGGTCACCATCATGTAGACGAACACCATGAGCGCGCCCGAAGCGTTCACCAGGAATGCGAACACGGTATCCGGGAACTGTGTCTCGGCCAGGACACCCAACACACCGGCCAGCGAGCTCATCCACACGGACCTCACCGGAACGCGGCGTGCGTTGAGCTTTACCAGCCCCTGAGGGGCATCGCCGTGCGCCGCCAGGATGAACAGAACCCGCGAGCAGACATAAAAAGCCGAATTCAGGCAGGACAGAACCGCTGTCAGAATGATCGCCGACATCGCGGTACTCGCCCAGCCGAAGCCCATGGTCGTCAGCGCATCGGCAAAGGGCGACTCGCCGACCTTGATGGTGTTCCAGGGGACGACGCAGACGATGAGAAGGATGGAGGTGACGTAGAAGGTCAGAATACGGACGATCACCGAAGTCGACATCTTCGCCGCGGCACGCGCCGGCTCATTCGACTCGGCAGCCGCTACCGTCGTGATCTCCGCACCGGTGAGCGCGAAGAACACCGTGACGGCGCCGGCCAGTACCGCGACGATACCTTGCGGCATGAAGCCGCCGTGGCTCGTGAGATTGCCGAAGGTCGCGCCCTGGGGGGAAGTCAGGCCAAAAGCGTACGCCGCCGCGAGGACGATGAAGACGATGATGGCCGCCACCTTGATGGAGGAGAACCAGAACTCGAACTCGCCGTAGGAGCGTGCCGACATCAGGTTCACCCCGGTCATGACCGCCATCAGCCCGAGACCGAGCGCCAGGGGCGGAAACGGCAGCCAGTGATGCAGGATGTTCGCGCCGGCGATCGCTTCGACCGGGACCACGATGACCCAGAAGTACCAGTAGAGCCAACCGGCCGCGAAACCGGCCCAGGGTCCGAGGCCGGCCCGCGCAAACTCGGTGAAGGAGCGCACCTGCGGCAGGCTCACCGCCATCTCGCCCAGCATGCGCATGACGAGCAGGACCAGGGTGCCCGTGATGAGATAACTCAACACGATGCCGGGCCCCGCGGCCGCGATGGCGGCGCTGCTGCCGACGAACAATCCCGCCCCGATGATCCCGCCGATCGAGATCATGAAGATGTGACGCGGCTGCAGCGAGCGGCTCAACTCCGATGTCATCGCGAACCTCTGGAAACGAGTGGCGGGACTGCTCGAGGCCGCTCGCGCGGTCCCGACAAATGGGGATGACTTCGCACGCGGCTCTTCGAGCTTCCACCGGCTCGCCGGGGCGCGGCTGGAGCTCTTATGGGATGGGCGCACGCGCAAGCAGGTCTACGATACCGAGCCAAACCTGTCCGGGAGGGTATCAGACAGCGGTGAGTATACGGCGGCGCACGGCGGGCAGTCCACGGCCGGGGCCGGCGTGGGCTCGAAGCCTGGCAACGCGGCCTCAATGTCATGTCGCTGGCGTAGCCAGTCCGCCGGCGCGCTCGCGAAACGCCGACCGCAGCATCGACAGGGCCGCGTACGCGACGACTACGATGATGAGCCAGCGCAAGGCCAGCAGCGGCAACTGCCGGACGATGAAAACCGCGATGAGCACACCGGCCGAGCCGCCGATCGCCAGTCCGAGCGCGGGAGCGAACGCGAAGCGGCCGGTTTTGAAGAAGCGCAGGCTGGCCATCGGCTGCACGAGCCCGCAGGTAGCCATCATGATCGGAAAGGCTCCCAAAGGATGCAGACCCAACAGCGCCAGCAGCACCATGCACGGCGCGTAGGCTCCGATTCCGACGCTCATCAGCGCGCCGAGCACGAAGTTCACGCCAACGGCCAGACCGAAGCGCCATCCCCCGAGTCCCATCGCCGTCCCGCCCACCGGAACGGCGCCCAGGTTCGCCATGAGAAAGAAAACCGCGGCCGTGAGCAACGCGACACCCATGGACAGTTGGATCGCACGGCGCGGCAGGCGGCTCACGACCCCCGCGCCGAGCCATGCGCCGATCGTTGCACTGGCCACCATCGCCGCGAGCAGCACCGGCTCGACGGCGACCGCCGTGACGAAAACCACCGTCTCGATGAACGCGGCCGGGTTGTGGCCGACGTTCAAGGTGCCGGGAATCAGCTCATCGCGCGGTATACCCCGGAATTTGAACAGCGCGGTGGTCGGTGCGAACGAGCCGATCCCGAGCCCATCCAGGAAGTCGGTGACCAGGCCGATCGCGATGTCCGCCGCCCCCGGGGCCGGGCGCACGGCGCGCCGGCGGAAATCGCGCACCCACGCCAGAACGAACGCGACATTCACCACCAGCAGGGCGGCGAGCAGCCCGAGCTTCGCCGGGCTCACGGGCAGCTCCCATCGATAATCGATATGAACATATCGTTCACCCCCCGCGCACGGTAGCGCCCGCGCGCGCGCCCTTCAAGGGGTGCCGCGGACTTTCGCGCGCGTCCGCAATATGCCAGACTCACCGCAACGCCGGGTCAGACCCGTCCGCAATGCCGTGCTCACACGGTCCGCAGTCAATCAACAAGCGGCGGCGGGCGCCCGGTGCACGGGGAGTTCGATGAAAACCTGCTTCATATGCGCTGCGCTGCTGTCCTTCGCAACCGCCGCCCCGCTGCTCGCCGCACCGCCGCTGCCCGCGGAGCATCTCACGGTGAAGACTCTTCCGCCCGGTAATCCCCACTGGGTTTACGTGCTGGATGAAGCGTTCCTCAACGAGATCGACTCGCGCGTGCATCTCTTCGACGGTGACACTTATGAGCGCCTGGGCCAGATCGACGCGGGCTTCAACCCGGGATTCAACCTCTCCCCGGACGGCAAGACCACTGTAGTCAGCACGACCTACTTCGCCCGTGGCAGCCGCGGCACCCGTACGGACGTCGTCGAATTCACCGACAATGCAACACTGTCCGTCACTCACGAGATCGTACTTCCGGCGAAGCGCGCGCAGACGCTGCCCACGTATTTCAACGTCGCGTACAGTGCGGACAGTCACTTTCTGTACGTTTCCTATGTCACTCCGGCAGCCTCCTTTGGAGTTCTCGATCCCGAGAAGAACGCAGTCCTCGACGAGATCGACACGGCGGGCTGCGTACTCGTGATTCCCTCGGGTCCCAATAGAGTGTCGTCACTCTGCGAAAGCGGCCGTCTGCTGACGGTCACGCTCGACGCCCAAGGCCACGAGGCTGCGCGCGCGATGTCCGATGCATTCTTCGACGCCGACAAGGACCCCGTATTCGTACAAGGCGTACCGATGACCGGCGGGTTCGCGTTCCTTTCCTTTCTCGGCGAGGTACACGAAGTGGATTTCTCCGCGGCGCAGCCGTCGTTCGGCAAGCCGTGGTCGCTCCTCAGCGCTTCCGACAAGGCGCAGAGCTGGCGCCCCGGCGGAACACAAGTGGCTGCGATCCACCGCAAATTGGGAAGACTGTTCGTGGCCATGCATCGCGGCGGTGAAGGCACGCACAAGAGCGGCGGCACCGAGATCTGGGTCTTCGATATGAAGACCCATCGGCGCCTGGCACGCTGGCCGCTCGCGCCGCGGAAGCTCGCCGCCGCCGGGTCGGTGCAGGTGTCGCAGGACGACGCCCCCGTTCTATTCGCGGCCACCGAGCATTCCGATGTTGCCGTCTTCGACGCTCTCACGGGCGAGCTGCGCCACGTCGAGAAACGGTTGGGACAGACTCCCTGGCTGCTGCTGAACCATTGAAAGGCACGGGTATGCGCTCGATCGATCGCCTGTTCGAAAATACGTCGCGCTCGCTGGCGCGGCACACCTCGCGCCGCAGCCTGCTCGCGACGCTCGGAAAGATACTCACCGGTGCCGCCCTCGTCCCGCTTCTGCCGGTGGACCGCTCGTCGCGCGCCGCGGCGGCCGAGACCACCGGGCCGGATACGGCGAAAACCCCCGGTAAATCAGCCCACGACAAAAAGGGCACGGACGATCCGTTGAGCTGCGATTACTGGAAGTACTGCGCGATCGACGGATTCCTGTGCTCCTGCTGCGGCGGCTCGGCCAACTCGTGCCCGCCCGGCACGGCGACCTCGCCGATCACCTGGATCGGCACGTGCCACAACCCCGCCGACGGCCGCGACTACATCGTGTCCTACAACGACTGTTGCGGAAAGACGAGCTGCGGCAACTGCGAGTGCAACCGCAACGAGCGTGAGAAGCCGATGTACCGTCCCTCGCGCAACAACGATCTCAACTGGTGCATGGCGAACGCCGATTCCAACTATCACTGCTCGGTGTCCGTCATCCTGGGGGTGGCGGAGAAATGATGGGGCTGCGCGCGCCCGCGACAGCCGGTCTCGCGGCTGCGGCGCTCGTGCTGACGGCTCGGCTCTGCTGCGCAGCGGAGCCCGCGCCGTTGCGCTATCCCGCCGGCGGCGCGACATTTCAGGCCAACTGCGCCGTGTGCCACGGACCCAAGGGGGCCGGAACGCCCTCGCTCGCACCGCCCGTCACGTCCTACCCCGGGCGCTACGCAACGAGCACCGAGGGACGCAAGCAGCTGGCGATGACGGTGCTGGATGGAATGTTCGGCGACATCGAGGTGGAGCAGAAGCACTTCGATTTCAAGATGCCCGATTTCAGGCATCTCGACGACGCGACGCTCGCCGCGGTGCTCAATTTCGTGGTCTTCGATCTCGACCGCGCCAGGGATGACACCAAGCCGATCACGCCGGAGGAGATCGCCGCCGAACGCAGCCATCCCGCCGACGGCGCGGCCGTGCGCGAGCATCGCATCAAGTTGCTTGCGGCACTTGGGCTTTGAATAGGAGCATGGCTTCATGAGCATGGCTGCGGCGAACGCATCGATGCGGGGCGCTTCGCTTCTGCCGCGCTGCTTTGCTGTTGCGCTCGCGAGCGTCCTCACCCCAACCGCGAACGCAAGCCCGGAGCAGGATTACGTCCTCTATTGCATGGGCTGCCATGGGCCACGTGCCGAGGGTGTTCCGGGCAAAGTGCCCCCCTTGGCGCACGTGCTCGGCCGGTTCATGCGCACGCCCGCCGGCCGCAACTATGTCCTGCGTGTCCCCGGCGCCGCGAACTCGGTGCTCGCCGATGCACAGCTCGCTGCGGTCCTGAATTGGCTCGCGCAAACGTTCGATGCGGATGAGCTCTCGAGCGATGTGCCGCTGTTCAGCGCGGCGGAAGTGACAGGCGCGCGGCACTCGCCGCTGGCCTCGGTCCTGGCCACGCGCCGCGAGGTCGTTCGCGATCTCGCGGCCACGGGCCTTGCACCTCCAGAGAGCTATTGAGGCCCTGCCTGCCACACCGAAGTGCAGTGCCGCAAAGCTGTTGCGTGGGCGCGCCAACGAAGGCCAAAAGGCGTTGACGCGCGGCTGCCGCGTGTCTTACAGTCGATCCAACAAGTCGATATCTGCCTATCGATTATCGATCAAAAGCGCTTGATGCCAACCGACGGCACGAGGCGTAACCACGGGCGTGCGGCCTGCAGGCGCGCATGTCGACAGTGATGATGGGGAGTAGCTATGCACGCGTCGATCGCAACCTCCAGGGCAAGCAGGATTCCGCTCCGTACGGCACCCGCAACAGGACACATCAAACAGATCCTGGCCGGCTGTGCGCTCACTGCGTTGCTCATGCCTGGGGTGACGCTCGCCGCCGACGCCGAAGAAGCAGCTCAGCCTGTGCAGATGCAGGAGGTGACGGTCACTGCCAACCGCCGTGAGGAAGTGCTCAGCAAGGTCCCGATCAGCGTGAGCGCGTACACGCAGGAAGCAATGGACATCAAGGGCATCAAGGACATCGAGGACATCGCGCGCTACACCCCTGGTGTAAGGATCGACGCCAGCCAGACGAACTCCATTTCGATCCGTGGCATCGCGGCGACCGGCGGCTCGGGAACGACCGGAATCTACATCGACGACGTACCGATCCAGGTGCGCGATCTGGGCTTCAATCCCGATGATGCGCTGGTCAAGATCTTCGACCTCGATCGAGTCGAGGTGCTGCGCGGACCTCAGGGAACACTGTTCGGTGCCGGCTCCGAGGGCGGCACGGTCCGTTACATCACGACCCAGCCCAGTCTCACCAAGTCGAGCCTGTATGCCAAGGCCGAGACGGCCTACACCCAGGGCGGAGCGATGAGCTACGAGGCGGGGGTAGCCGCGGGAGCTCCGGTGATCGACGGCACTCTGGGCGTGCGCGCCAGCGCCTGGTACCGCCGTGACGGCGGCTGGATCGACCGTATCGATCCGACCACGCTCGCGATCGTGGATCCGAACGCGAACCACGATGACACGGTGGTGCTGCGTCTCGCCGCCCTTTGGCAGCCGAGCGATGCGCTCAAGGTCACCCCCAGCATCTTCTACCAGCACCGCGCCCGCAACGACGTGACGATCTACTGGCCGCAATATTCGAATCCCAACAGGGATCTGTTCGTCAGCGCGAACCCCACGCCGCGCGAGGAGCCCGACAACTTCTACCTGCCCGCGGTGAATGTGGAGGCGGACTTCGGCCCGGTCACGCTCATCTCGACGACCGCGTACTTCCACCGCGACGAGATCAGCGGCTACGACGGCACTCTCTACAACCTGGGCTACTACCAGACATTGGTCAGTCCGGGGACGACCACTCCTTCGCCGTACTTCCCGCTGCTCGACGGATCGGGCGTGCACCTGCCGCCAGGGCTGACGAACTACCGCGCGCCGGCCACCGTCACCAACGAGCAGCGCAACGTCTCCGAGGAGCTGCGGCTGCAGTCGAACGATCCCAATGCCCGCATAACGTGGACGGTCGGCGCGTTCTGGTCCCTCGATCGCCAGTTCAGCCTCGAGGAGATCCACGATCCGATGGCCGATGCCATGTTCAACGCGCTGCTCGGCGAGCCGATCGCCGCGTACTTCGGCACGGCGCAGAACGCGGACGGCAGCTCCGTGCTGCCGATGGGCGACTCCTATTTCAACCGCCTGACGAGCCACGACCGTCAGACCGCAGGCTTCGGCGAGGTGAACATCAAGCTCACGGACACCCTGAAGCTGACCGCCGGCGTGCGCGTTTCACACACCACGTACTCCATTCAGAGCCTGTCGGACGGCCCGCAGAACAGCGGGCCGCGGCCGGGCGCCTCGCAAAACAGCGAGAACCCCGTCACGCCCAAGGCGGGCCTGCAGTGGCAGGCCGATCCCAACAACATGTACTACTTCACCTACGCCAAGGGCTTCCGCAGCGGCGGCGGCAACCCGTCGATTCCCTACGATCCGACCTTCCAGAACACCACGGTGGGCTGCACCCAGGACTTCCTCAACTTCGGCATTCCCCACGCGCCTTCCACGTACAAGTCCGACACGGTGCAGAGCTTCGAGGTGGGCGCCAAGAACAACATCAACAACGTGGTGCGCCTCGCGAGCAGCGTCTATTACATCAAATGGAACAACATCCAGGGCAACGTGGTGCCGCCGATCTGCCAGATCCAATGGACCGACAACCTCGGCAATGCAGTCTCGAAAGGCTTTGACATCCAGGCGGCCATCCAGGCGACCGATGCCGTGGCCATCGATGCCACGTTCGGCTATACCGACGCGCGCTACACGAAGGATGCCTTTCCGAGCGGCGCGATCACCAGCGGACCGAACGCGCCGCTGCCGCTCGTGGTGAGCGGCGATGCGATCGCGGGTCCCAACGGAATCGGCACCGGCTACTCGATTCCCCCTTACACGGCAACGCTCGGTGTGGAATACCGCTTCGGCGTGCTCTCACATCAATCGTTCATCCGCATGGACTACGAATACGAGGCGGGAGACAAGTGGACGCACCCGGCGCTCGACCCGCGCACGTCCTCCTACGATCCGACCGGAATCCCCACCCCGCGACAGAGTTTCGCCTCGCTGCGCACGGGGACCGACGTCGGGGGATGGCTGGTCTCGTTCTTCGTCGACAATCTCACCGACAGCCATACGATCACGAACTACAACCATCAGACCAACAATCCGTATTCGACCCCCGCGTTCCGCTACATCACCTACCGGCCGCGGACTTTCGGCATAACCGCCACCTACCGCCGCTGAAGCGGACGAGCCGTGGCGGACCCCGGCGCGCGCCCTCAGGCGCGCAGCCGCGAGGCGGTACCGCTCGAACAGGCCCGCGCCGTCTCCATCAACACCGAGGCGAGCTTCGAGCGCAGGTCCGCGAGCGACCAGCGGCTGGTCGGGGCGGAAATGTTGACGGCGGCCACGGGTGCGCCGTCTTCCCCGAGCACCGGGGCGGCGATCGTGATGTCGCCCCGGTAATACTCCTGGTCCGCCCACGCGTACCCGGCCTCACGCGCCGCCTCGACCTGTTTGAGAATCTGCGCCGGATCGGTCAGCGTCTGCGCAGTGAATGCCTTCAGCGCCGAGCGGCGCAGGATTTTCTGCACCTCCGCGAACGGTAATCCCGACAGATACGCGCGGCCGGAGGCCGTGCAGAACATCGGCAGGCGCCGCCCGACCGGCATGTGGATGAGGAAGCGCTTGTGGCTCGGAAAGCGCGCGATGAACACCATGTCCGTCTCGTACGGCTCGGACAGGCTCACGGATTCCCCGCTCGCCTGGTTCAGATCGATGAGATGAGTGGTCGCCTGCTCGATGAGCGGATGACCCGAAAGATACGCGTGCGCCATGCTCAGCGACCGCGGGGTCAACACCCAGCGCCGCACCCGGGCATCGCGCCGCAGATAACCGAGGAGCTCCAGGGTGTGAGTGCAGCGCTGCGCGGAGCTCTTCGTCATACCGACCGCGGCGGCCACTTCGCTCAGATTCAGAGCGCGCCGCTCACCCTCGAAGGCTTCCAGGATGGCAAACGCCTTCTCCACCGACTGGTTGAAGAGCGGATCCCGATCGGGCACGGGGCGGAGCTTGCGCGCTGTACGCTTCATGCGACCCCAGTATAGGACTATCGATTATCGATGGTCCATGCCCGATACGCGATATGCCCGGCCGCCCGCGGCAGATGCCCGGCGGCAGGCCTCGTTGCGGGCGCAGTCTACGCCGTCAGCACCTCCCTGCCACCCATGTAGGACCGCAACACTTGCGGCACTGCAACAGAGCCATCCTCCCGCTGGTAGTTTTCCAACACCGCCACCAGCGTTCGCCCGACCGCGAGACCCGAGCCGTTGAGAGTGTGCACCGGCTCCGGCTTGCCGCCATCCGGGTTGCGCCAGCGTGCCTGCATCCGCCGCGCCTGGAAAGCTTCGAAGTTGCTGCAGGAGGAGATTTCGCGGTACTTCTCCTGCGCCGGCAGCCAGGCCTCCAGGTCATAGGTCTTGGCGCTGCCGAAACCGATATCCCCGGCGCACAGGGCCACGGTGCGATAGGGGATTTCCAACCTCCGCAACACTTCCTCGGCATGTCGCGTCAGCTCCTCGAGCGCCGCATACGAATCCGCCGGCCGCACGATCTGCACGAGCTCGACCTTGTCGAACTGGTGGTTGCGGATCATGCCGCGCGTGTCCTTGCCCGCCGCGCCGGCTTCGGAGCGGAAAGACGGCGTGTGGCAGACGAACTTCAGCGGCAACTCCTCCGCCCGCACGATCTGCTCGCGTACGAGGTTCGTCACGGGCACTTCGGCGGTTGGAATGAGATAGAAGCCCTGCTCACTGCGCACTGCGAACAGATCCTGCTCGAACTTCGGCAACTGTCCCGTCCCCAGCAGCGCCTGCCTCTGCACGAGGTAAGGAGCATAAATTTCCGTATAGCCGTGCTCGCCGGTGTGCAGATCGAGCATGAACTGCGCGAGCGCGCGATGCAGCCGCGCGACCTGCGATTTCATCACCACGAAGCGCGCCCCCGAGATGCGCGCGGCCGCCTCGAAGTCGAGCCCGCCGAGCCCCTCGCCGATCTCGACGTGATCGCGCGGCTTGAAACCCAGCCGGCGCGGCTCGCCCCAGCGGCGCACCTCCACGTTGCCGGTCTCGTCCTTGCCGTCCGGAACCGACTCGTGCAGCAGGTTCGGAAGGCTCAACTGCCACTGCTCGAGCTCCGCCTGTACAGCGCTCAGGTTCTCCTCGGCAAGCGCCAGATCCCGTGTCAGTTGCTCGCCTTTGGCAATCAGCGGCGCGACGTCCGCGCCGCGACCCTTGGCCATGCCAACGGCCTTTGCATTGGCGTTGCGCTCGGCGCGCAGCCGGTCGGCTTCCACCTGGTAGGGCTTGCGCTTCTCCTCCAGTGCCTTCAAGGCCTCCACATCCAACGTGTAGCCGCGGCGCGCCAGATTGCGGGCAACGGCTTCGGGGTCGGAACGCAACAACTTGGGATCAATCACGTCAGTTCAACCTTTCCAAGGTACCGGACTTGACTTATTTGACTTATTGGACTCCGACCCATGGGAGCGAGTGCAGAGTCAGCTGATTTCAAGGTCCAATAAGTCAAGTCCGGTACCTCTTGGCTCGCAGCCGGGCGAGTGCCTCCCCAATCTTCAATTCGAGTCCCCGGGCGACGGGGCGGTAGTATCGCCGATCCGGCATGTCGTCCGGCAGGTAGCGCTCGCCGGCAACGTAGGCGTCCGGCTCCTCGTGCGCGTACCGATAATCGCGCCCGAAGCCCAGATTCTTCATCAGGCCGGTCGGGGCATTCCGAAAGCGCAGCGGCACATCCAACGTCCCGAACTTCTCGACATCCGCCATCGCCTCGCCCATCGCGACGTATACGGCGTTGCTCTTTGGTGCGCACGCGAGATAGACCACGGCGTTCGCGATCGCCAGCTCGCCTTCCGGGCTACCGAGGCGATCATAGGCCTCCCAGGCATCGAGGGTCATGGCAAACGCGCGCGGATCCGCGAGCCCGATATCCTCCGCCGCCATGCGCACGACGCGCCGTGCAATATAGAGGGGATCGCAGCCGCCATCGAGCATGCGGCAGAGCCAGTACAAAGCGGCATCGGGATCCGTCCCCCGCACCGCCTTGTGGAGCGCCGAGATCTGATCGTAAAACTGGTCGCCGCCCTTGTCGAAGCGGCGGCGCCCGCCGCTGGCGACTTCCTTTGCGATCGCTAGAGTCAGTGTATGGCCCTCCGGGGAGGCTTCCACGAGACCCGCGCCGAGCTCCAGCATGTTGAGCGCCCGACGGCCATCGCCATCGGCGGCACGGGCGATGAGGTCGAGCGCCTCAGGCTCGGCCGTCAGATGCTCCTTGCCGAGGCCCCTCTCCTCGTCCGTCAAGGCGGCTCGGAGCAATGTTGTGATGTCCTCGACGGTCAGCGAGCGCAGCACGTACACGCGCGCCCGAGAGAGCACTGCGCTCACCACTTCGAACGATGGATTCTCGGTGGTGGCGCCGACGAAGGTGAGCGTCCCATCTTCGAGGTAAGGCAGAAACGTATCCTGCTGCGCCTTGTTGAAGCGATGCACCTCGTCGAGAAACAACAGCGTCGGCCGGCCGCTCGACTCGCGCGCATCGCGCGCCGCCTCCACGGCCGCACGGATATCCTTCACACCGGCCATCACGGCCGAGAGCGCGATGAACTGGGCGTCCGCCTTCTGCGCAATGAGTCGTGCGAGCGTGGTCTTTCCGGTCCCCGGAGGGCCCCACAGAATCAGCGAATGCAGCTGCCCGGATTCAATGGCGTGCCGCAGGGGCTTGCCGGGCCCCAGAAGATGCTGCTGCCCCACGAACTCGTCCAACGAGCGCGGCCGCATGCGATCCGCAAGCGGCCGCAACGGGTCGCGGACGCCTGCGGCAACACCTTGCTCACGAGGGCTCACGGGAGCGCCACAGCAGTCGCTCGACCCAGCGCGTCCAGGCTCCGAGTCCGAGATAGAGAACGACCACTGCGATGGCAATCCCAACAGCATCCGCGGCGAAGTCCATGATGTCTTCGTCCCGGCCGAGCTTCATGGCCCCTTGGGCGATCTCGATGCCGCCGCCGAAGAGGAGCATGAGGAACGCGATCAGCGGATAGCGGCTGCGCCGTACCAGCCCTCCGAACCAGACGGTCATGCCGAAAAAGGCGCTGGCATGCTCGAATTTGTCCCACAGGTGCAGATTGGGCACATAGCGCGGCGGCTCAAGGCAGGAGAGCGTGATAAAGGCCACGATGGCCCAGCCCATGGTCCACCACAGGCGGGCGGCCCGCAACTCCGGACCCGCTTCGGTGCGGGCAATCCTCAATTCAGGTGCATTCATTTGCGGGGGGTTCCGATGACGTCGGCGCCTTTTGGCGGGGTGAAACTGGTTTCCTGCGCCGTAACGGGCCCGTTACGCTCGATGTGATCGAACAGGATCGTGGCGGTCTGGCCGAGCTTGTCCTCGAGGATCATGCGTTTCAGGTCACCATTGGCGAAGCCGAACAACGCGTCGCGAAAATCGGCATCAGTGCCATGCGGCTCGACGAGAACCCAGTCGAGTCCGTCGCGCTGCCCGGCGGGCGTGAGTGTGAAGTTCCTGCGCACGTCGACGGTTCCCGACAGCAACATCGCCGGCGTGGCCGACAGTGCCGCATCCACCGGCTTCACCGTGACCTGCTCGAGATCGCGGTCGAAGAACCACAGATTGCGGCCGTCGGAGACCATGAGCTGCCCGGCGCTTTTGTTGCCCGGCTCGCTCGCGGCGCCGCCGCCCGCGCCGTTTCCGGAGACGCCGGTGTTCGCACCCGCGCCCGCCTCGCCGCTGGCGCCCGCGGTGCTCGCCTGCGGATGAATATCCCAACTGAACTTCCCCGGCCGCGCCACAATGAGCGTTCCCGTGGCCCGATCGATCTCGTGTCCCTGGCCATCCGCGAGCGTCTGCAGGAAGCTGGTGCGCAATGTCTTGAGGTTATCGAGATACTTGTCGAGCGGAG
This sequence comes from uncultured Steroidobacteraceae bacterium, assembly GCA_964508005.1. GTDB lineage: Bacteria > Pseudomonadota > Gammaproteobacteria > Steroidobacterales > Steroidobacteraceae > 13-2-20CM-66-19. The sequence continues at coordinate 6,790 of CAZDTG010000056.1, read as the reverse complement.
TGGGGCCGGTCGCGGCGGGCGCCGCAGCGGTCGGTGGCGCGGCAGCTGCGGCAGGCGTCGCACGCGCGGTGCCAAACGGACTTGCCGTGGCAACCGCCAACATCACGATGCCGGCCGCAACGCCTGCGCGCCACGGCGCGCGCCGGGGCGCCGTCGAGGCCGAAGCGGCGGGAAATGCTTTGCCGGACTGTTTCAACATCATCCACTCACGTTTAGGAGCCTGTCTGAGTAATTCGGTCAATCCTGGGTCGGCGCGGGCACGAGCACCTCGCGCGACCCGTTTGCCTGCAGCTGGCCCACGATGCCGGCAGCCTCCATCCCCTCCAGCAGCCGGGCCGCGCGGTTGTACCCGATCTTCAGGCGCCGCTGCACATAGGAAATCGAGGGCTTGCGCTCGGTCGTGACGATCTTCACCGCCTCGTCGTAAAGCTCGTCCTGCTCGATGCTGTCCGGTCCGCCGTCACCGCCGCCCTCGCCTTCCTCACCCTTGAGGCCCGGAATCGGCGTACTGGGTCCGGACAACACTTCCTCGATGTAATCCGGCGGCGTAGCACTCTTCAGCGACGTCACGACCCGATGCACCTCCGCATCCGACACGAAGGCACCGTGAACGCGCGTCGGCATGGAGGTCCCCGACGGCAGGTAGAGCATGTCGCCGTGACCGAGAAGTGTCTCGGCACCCATCTGGTCGAGAATGGTCCGGGAGTCTACTTTCGCCGACACCTGGAACGCGATCCGGCATGGAATGTTGGCCTTGATGAGACCGGTGATCACGTCGACCGACGGCCGCTGCGTCGCGAGCACGAGGTGGATGCCGGAGGCGCGCGCCTTCTGCGCGAGGCGCGCGATGAGCTCCTCGACCTTCTTGCCGACGATCATCATGAGATCGGCGAGCTCGTCGATGACCACCACGATGTACGGCAGCGGCGTGAGATTCGGGATCTGCGACTGGTCGAACGTGGGGTCGTTGGACGCCGCCAGCGTCATCACCGGGTCGCGGATCGGCTTCCCGGAGTCGTTCGCGTCCTTCACCTTCTTGTTGAAACCCGAGATGTTGCGCACCCCGAGCGCGGCCATGAGCTGATAGCGGCGCTCCATCTCGGCCACGCACCAGCGCAAGGCGTTCGCCGCCTGCTTCATGTCGGTCACGACGGGCGCCAGAAGATGTGGAATTCCCTCGTACACCGAGAGCTCCAGCATCTTCGGATCGATCATGATGAGCCGCACGTGCTCGGCTGTGGACTTGTAGAGCAACGACAGGATCATTGCGTTGATGCCGACCGACTTGCCCGAGCCGGTCGTACCCGCGATGAGCAGGTGCGGCATGCGCGCGAGATCGGCCACGACCGGCTGTCCGCCAATGTCCTTGCCGAGCGCGAGCGCGAGCGCCGAATGCATCTCGTCGTACGCTTTCGAGGTGACGATCTCACCGAGGGTGACTGTCTCGCGCTTCTCGTTCGCGATTTCCAGGCCCATGACGCTCTTGCCCGGAATGACCTCCACCACGCGCACGCTCAGCACCGAGAGAGCGCGGGCGAGATCCTTGGCGAGACTCGTGATCTGGCTCGCTTTGACACCGGGCGCGGGACGCAGCTCGAAGCGGGTGACGACCGGGCCCGGTTGCACGGCGACGACCTCGGATTCGATCCCGAAGTCCCGGAGCTTCATCTCCACGAGGCGCGACAGAGCATCCAATGCCTCGGACGAATACAACGCGACTCTTGGCGGCGGATCATCGAGCAGATTCAAAGGCGGCAGCTCACCCGGCTTCGGAGAGTCGAACAGCTGCACCTGCCGCTCTTTCTCGACGCGCTCGCTCTTCTCGACGATGGGCGCCGGCGCCTCGATACGCGTAGGCGCACGGGCCGCTGACTTCTTCTGCTCGGTTTTGACCGCTTCCTTGCGCGCCTGTTTGCGCTCGCGGCCCTCGGCAACGTCCTTCCGGTTTGCCAGGCTGGCGCGGATCCAGCTCACGCCCGCCCACGCCCAGGCACCGAGCCGGTCGATGATGGTGAGCCAGGACACATGGAAGGCCAGCGACAATCCGGCCATCCACGCGGCGATCATCAGCAGCGTCGCACCCAGAAAATCCAGGCCGCTCGCCAGACCGTTGCCGATGACGCTGCCGACAACGCCTCCAGCCGTTTGCGGCAGCGGACCCGCATCCCAATGCAGCGTCGTGAGTCCGCAGCTCGCAAAGAGCACGAGCAGAAACCCGCAGACCCGCACGGCGCTGTTCATGCGCGAGCCTGACCCCGGCTCTCCCTTGATGCGCCGGAACAGCATCCAGCAGGCCGCGCCCAGCATCATCGGGAACAGGAAAGCCGGCCGCCCGAACAGGAAGAAGAGCACGTCGGCCAGCCACGCGCCGACCGGCCCGATGCGGTTGTGTACGGCCGCAGAGTTGCTCTTCACGGAAAAGCCCGAGTCCTCGGGACTATAGGTCGCGAGCGCCACGAACAGCACGAGGGCCGCCACGCCGACGGCGATGAGGGCACTTTCACGCAGCCCGCGGGCTACGGCGGACGTGAAGCGAACCGAACTGCGCGCTTGCGCCTGGGTCTCAGCCAATTCCTCCGGCTCCGTGTAAAAAAAGTGACGTAGAGGACTGATTTTACGAGCCGCGGGTGCGGCTCAACAAGGCAGATCCAGAGCCATTATAGTGCCTGGGAGCCGGGCGCGATGCTGTCCGTCGGGAGGACAGCGGCACGCTCGCTGCAATTGTTACCATAGTGGCGCGTAATCAAAGAGATACCTTCATGACGACACCCAGGCACAGCCGCCTCATCATCATTGGCTCCGGCCCCGCGGGCTATACCGCGGCCATCTACGCGGCGCGTGCGAACCGTTCCCCCCTCCTCATCACCGGCGTCGAGCAAGGCGGCCAGCTCATGACGACCACGGAGGTGGACAACTGGCCGGGTGATGTCGAGGGGCTGCAAGGTCCGGAGCTCATGGAGCGCATGCGCCGCCACGCCGAACGTTTCTCGACCGAGATCGTCAACGACCATGTGCAATCCGTGAATCTGTCCGCGCGACCCTTCCGTCTCCAGGGCGACACGCATCATTACACCTGCGATGCCCTGATCATCGCGACCGGCGCCACCGCCAAGTACATCGGCCTCGCGTCCGAGGAAAAGTTTCGCGGCCGGGGCGTTTCGGCCTGCGCTACCTGTGACGGATTTTTCTTCCGGGGCCAGAAAGTCGCCGTCGTGGGCGGCGGCAATACGGCAGTGGAGGAGGCCCTGTACCTGTCGCACATCGCGCAGCACGTCACCCTCGTGCACCGGCGCGACAAGCTGCGCGCCGAGAAGATCCTGCAGGATCGGCTCTTCCGCGAGGTCGAGGGCGGCAAGATCTCGGTGATCTGGAACCACACGGTCGACGAAGTGCTGGGCAACGAGCATGGAGTCACAGGCACACGACTGCGCTCGCTGCAGGGGACGCCGGACCGTGAGCTCGGGGTGACCGGACTCTTCGTCGCGATCGGACATTCGCCGAACACGGGGATCTTTGCCGGGCAACTCGCGATGCGTGATGGCTACATCACCGTGAAGAGCGGCATCAACGGTGATGCCACGGCGACGAGCGTGCCGGGCGTGTTCGCCGCGGGCGACGTCGCGGATCGCGTTTATCGCCAGGCCATCACCTCCGCCGGGGCGGGTTGCATGGCGGCACTCGATGCCGACCGCTACCTCGAGACCCTGGACATGGAGAAGCACGCCTGACGCAAGCGCCGCACTCACGGCTACATGGCAGCATCGACGGGCTCGACCCCCGGCAATGGAATGCGCTCGGTGGAGACCGCAATCCGTTCCTGCGGCATGAGTTCTTCGCCGCCCTCGAGCGCACGGACTGCATAGGTCCGGGCACGGGCTGGGATCCGGCCTATGTGACGCTGTCCGATGACACGGGACTGGCGGCCGCCGCGCCGGCCTTCGTCAAGACGCACTCCTACGGCGAGTTCGTGTTCGATTTCGCCTGGGCCCAGGCCTACACGCGCGTCGGCCGGCGCTATTACCCGAAGCTCGCGGTCGCCGTGCCCTTTACGCCCGCGACCGGTCCGCGCCTGCTGGTTCGTCCGGATCTCGATCGGCCGGCCACGGCCGCGCGACTCCTCAAGGAGATCGAATCGCACGCGTCCAGTCGCGGCATCTCCTCGGTGCACGCCTTGTTTCTCGATGAGCCGGCGCGCGCCGTATGCGAGAGCGCCGGCTGGCTGATGCGCCGCGACTGCCAGTTCCATTGGACGAATCACGGCTATGCGAGCTTCGAGGCGTATCTCGAGACCTTCACGGCGGACAAGCGCAAGAAAGCCAGGCGCGAGCGCCGGCGCGTGACGGAAGCGGGCATCCACTTCGAGACCCGCATGGGAGGCGATCTCGACAAGCGCACACTGGATACGGTGTACGCTTTTCATCGCGATACGTTTCTGCGCCATGGCCACGAGCCCTACCTGACGCGGGCGTTTTTCACCGAAGCCGCGCGCACGCTCGGAGATGCGCTGATGGTCAAACTGGCGATGCACGGGCGCACGGCGGTCGCCGCGGCAATCTTCTTCTGGTGTCAGGATGCACTCTACGGCCGTTACTGGGGTGCGGCCGCGGACTACCACAGCCTGCACTTCGAGGCGTGCTATCACCAGGGGATCGAGTTCTGCATCGAGCGCGGCATTGCCCGTTTCGAGCCCGGTACCCAGGGCGAGCACAAGGTCAGCCGGGGCTTCGAGCCCGCCATCACCTGGTCGGCGCACCACATCGCGAACCGCCAGTTCCGCGCCGCCATCGAGGAATACCTGCAGCGCGAGGGGCAGGCCGTCGATGCCTACGCGGAGGAAATCCAGGCGCACGTTCCATACCGCGGCAAGAGAACGCCGGCTGCGGGCGAGCCATGAAGACCGTCACCTGGCTGTCGCCGCAGGATGCCCCGGAGTGGTTTCCGCCGCTCGAGCAGGCTCTGGATGAGCCCCCCGGACTCCTTGCCGCCGGGGGCGATCTGTCGCCCGCGCGCTTGCTGGCGGCGTATCAGAGGGGAATCTTCCCGTGGTACTCGCCCGGGCAGCCGGTGTTGTGGTGGTCGCCGGATCCGCGCGCGGTGTTGTTTCCGGAGGAATTCAACTGCTCGCGCAGCCTCGCCAAGACGATACGCAATGGCGGTTTTGACGTGACGATCAACCGGGATTTCGCAGCAACCATCGATGCCTGCGCCGCCCCGCGCCCGCACGCTCCGGGCACTTGGATCACATCGGAAATGCGCAACGCCTACCTGCGCCTGCATCGCCTCGGCCAGGCACACAGTGTGGAAAGCTGGCGTGACGGACAGCTCGCGGGCGGACTCTATGGCGTGCGGCTGGGTGGCGTGTTCTTCGGCGAATCGATGTTCAGCCGCGCGCGGGATGCCTCGAAAGTGGCGCTCGCCCACCTCGTCGAAGTGTCTGTGCGCAACAGCATTGCCGTCATCGATTGCCAGCTGCCTTCGGCGCACCTCGCCAGCCTGGGCTCCCGGACCATTCCGCGGCGGCAGTTCCAGGCGTTACTGCGGGAACACATCTCATTGCAGCCCGCGCCGCTGCACTCATCCTGGTGAACCGGCCAAGCCCGCCGCCGACACTTCCTGTGCGGCAAATTGCATTGGGGCCCTGCTTTATGCAGAATTCGCGCCCCTCAAGTCGATAAGGGCCGTATGTCTAAAGAAGATGCGATTCAGATGGAAGGCGAGGTCGTCGAGACCCTGCCGAATACCACTTTCCGTGTGAAGCTCAAGAATGGCCACGTGGTCACGGCCCATATCTCGGGAAAAATGCGGAAAAACTACATTCGCATCCTCACCGGCGACGCGGTCACCGTGGAGATGACCCCGTACGATCTCACCAAGGGCCGCATCATCTACCGCGGTCGATGAAAGAGCCCTCAACCCGCGGTTGAGGGCTGCCCCATCCCAAATCCCTATGCTGTCACTTCCGGCAGCTGGCTCGGACTGCATTCCAGCTCGAGCTTCGTCCCATCCTTCGAGACCGAGATACGCACGTTCCCGCCGCCCACCAGGCGTCCGAACAGGAGCTCCTCCGCCAAAGGCCGCTTGATGTGCTCCTGAATGGTGCGCGCCATCGGGCGGGCCCCCATCTTCGGATCGTAGCCCTTCTCGGCGATCCAGCGCCGCGCGGAATCGTCGAGCGTGACGGTCACGCCCTTCTGCTCGAGCTGCATCTCGACTTCCACGATGAGCTTGTCCACGACACGCTCGATGGTGATGAGATCGAGGCCCGAGAACTGGATCACCGCATCCAGGCGATTGCGGAATTCCGGCGTGAACATGCGGCGGATCGCCTCCATGCCGTCGCTCGCGTTGTCAGCTTGCGTGAAGCCGATGCTCGGCCGCGCCATCTCCTGCGCTCCCGCGTTGGTGGTCATCACGATGATGACATGACGGAAGTCCGCCTTGCGGCCGTTGTTGTCGGTGAGCGTGCCGTGGTCCATCACCTGCAGCAGCAGATTGAACACGTCCGGATGCGCTTTCTCGATCTCATCGAGCAATAACACGCAGTGCGGATGCTTCGTGATCGCCTCGGTGAGCAGTCCCCCCTGGTCGAAGCCAACATAGCCCGGCGGGGCGCCGATGAGGCGCGAAACGGTGTGCCGCTCCATGTACTCCGACATGTCGAAGCGCAGGAACTCGACACCCATCACTGTGGCGAGCTGGCGCGTTACTTCGGTCTTGCCGACACCGGTGGGGCCGGCGAACAGGAAGCTGCCGACCGGCTTGCGCTGGTCGCCGAGGCCGGAGCGCGCCA